>JAZUQF010000380.1:0-2960 GCA_045605545.1 Lysinibacillus sp. | reverse complement strand
GAATAGAAGTAAGTCTCCCGTCCATTGGTCTGGTAGATGGCTTGGCCGGCTTCATTATAACCCCGGTAATAGTTGACGAAAACATCTGTATAAAGATTGGAAATCTCCCAGTACATATCATACTGTTCCAGTGGTGCGAATGCATCGATCAGCTTGCTGTAGTACCAGCTCTGCGCCACTTTTCCCCGGTTGAACCGAGCCCAAAGTTCATCGCCGCATTCCATATAGTCCGCCTTGATGCTGCGCAGGTTGGCCAGTTTGTCCGCACAGGCGAGAAGAAGCTCTTCGAGGCTTGCTTTATGCGTCATGTAGTCGATGGTATGCCGCTTGCGCTCTTCCCAGCTAAGGGACTTATCCTCGCTGTTGGATTGGATGAGGGACAGAACCAGGGGACCAAATTCCTTCTCGATTGTTTCGGCTGTCTCGTCCGTATCTTCCAGGACGTCATGCAGCAGTCCGGCAATGATGAGCTCGGTGTCACAGCCAGCAGCGGTCAGTATCTGGGCAACCTCAAATGGATGGGAGATATACGGGATATCGGTCCCTTTGCGAGACTGCCCCTGATGAGCCTGCGTTGCAAAGATAATTGCATGATGCAAAGCGGCGTTCTTTCCCCATTTCGACGTTGTACTATTTTCTTTTGTCATGGTTTTTCCTCCGTATATTTTTGAATTTATGAGTAGTATGTATTTTCTAAATAGTATTCACTTCTTATTCTAAAATAATTTCTTTTCCTTATAGATGTCAATTGACAGGATGGTGAAAATTTTTTGAGTGGAGGGGGAGTAGGCGCGTTTGATTTTGTGAAACCAGGAAGTCCATATCCTTTTGTAGGACAACTAATCATTGAAGTGATAGGGGTTCAAGCAGTGCATTATGTTTGGCGCATAATGGAAGCGGTAATGTAAAAAAATGCCGGACGAAATCTGATTATAGATTTTTCTGATAGAATTAGACTATACTTAATAATGCAAATATCATGTTCGGAGGCATAATAAATTGTATGAATGCAATACAAAATATTGATAGAAAAGAAACGATTAAATTGATGCTTGGGTATAAATTCGCGGTAGAAGAAATGAATACAAAAATCTCTATATTACTAGAAGAGTTTCATTCCATCCATGAATATAGCCCCATCGAGCACGTTTCAACACGTGTGAAGTCGCCAAAAAGCATATTGAAAAAGATGAAGCGTAAACAATTGTCGTGGTCGCTGGAGGAAATCGAAGAGGAAATTCGCGATATCGCCGGTGTACGTATCATATGCTCATTTGAAGAAGATATTTATCGTGTAGCAGATATGTTATGTAGACAGTGTGATATTAAGGTGATTGAGAAAAAGGATTATATTAAAAATCCGAAGGACAATGGGTATAGAAGCTTGCACTTAATCATCAAAATTCCCGTTTTCCTGACAGACGGTGTAAGAGATGTATATGTGGAAGTGCAATTTCGAACAATTGCGATGGATTTTTGGGCGAGCCTTGAGCATAAGATTTTCTATAAATACAGTAAATCCGTTCCTCTTCATATTAAGCAAGGGTTGAAGGAAGCAGCAGATCAAGCGGCAGCCTTAGATGATAAAATGGCAGCCTTAAATAAAGATATAAATTTTTTAAAAGAACAGGATGAGGATTCAGATATAGATGAGATGAGTGAATTGGTGCGGACGGTTATTACTTATAATTTGAAGAAATGAGATTAATGCAACTGGCTGGAAGACTAATGAGGGCGCTTAAGCAGTCATCTCACCGCAATTAACTGTAATTTCCTATTTCTGAAATTGATGCATACATTAGTTTCGGCCCTGTATGGTTTTGAAATAACAGTTGTCCCTAAAACAACTCTTAATAGAGATTTCCTGCTAAGACGCTTTCTCGGGAGGTTGATCGTGACTTCATGAAACGATATAAAAGCCTATTCCAATTTATACTATTGACGATTTGAATGAAAATTGATATTATTCTCCTATTATTTTAAATAAGATTAATTATACCTTGTATAAATTCAAGAATACGGCTTGAAAGTTTCTACCAGCTACCATAAATAGCTTGTCTACAAGGAATGGGATATTAGTGATTTTTTTATTCCGTTTTGTAGAAAAAACTTTGGCCTCATTGTAGCCAAAGTTTTTTTTATGCCATGGGGCAAAAATGAATTAGTTGTACAACTAATCTTAGGATCATTCCCTATCGATCTTTAATTTAGCGAATAGGAGATTACAACATGAAAGAATTTTTTAAATTTGCAGAACGGAACACTTCCTTTAAACAGGAATCACTAGCTGGAGTAACGACCTTCTTATCAATCGCGTACATATTAGTCGTAAATCCAATCATCCTAAGCCAGTCCGGGATGGATAGCGGCGCTGTATTCACTGCAACTGCCCTGACTGCAATCATCGGGTCCCTGCTTATGGGGCTGCTTGCCAACTACCCGATTGCCATTGCTCCTAGTATGGGGCTGAATTCATTCTTCACTTTTTCCGTCTGTATCGGGATGGGAATAGAATGGCAAGTCGCTCTAACGGGAGTATTTGTTGCAGGAGTCATTTTTATGGTATTAAGCTTAATGAAAATCCGGGAGAAGATTATTGATATCATTCCAGTGGATTTAAAGTATGCAATTGCTGCGGGGATTGGATTTTTCATTACATTCATCGGCTTGAAAAACGGCGGGATTATTACCGGCAATCCAGATACGTTTGTTTCGATTGGTGATCTGACTTCACCGATGACCATCCTGGCGATCATCGGCCTAGTTATTACGATTATTATGCTGGTTCGTGGAATAAGTGGCGGCATCTTCTACGGAATGGTCATTACAACAATCATCGGTATGATTTTTGGATTAGTTGATATTCCTTCATCGATTGTCGGCACTATCCCAAGCATGGAACCGACATTTGGTGTGGTATTTTCTCATTTGGATGAAATTTTCACCCCTGAAATTCTGAC
>JAZUQF010000379.1:0-2849 GCA_045605545.1 Lysinibacillus sp. | reverse complement strand
ATTGGTAGCTGGCCAAACGTCACTTGTAACGGGCATCAATCAACTAGTAGGAGGGCAGCAACAGGCGGTTGCCGGCGTTGACAAACTGGTAGCAGGTCAGCGGCAGGTGGCTGGGGGCGCGAATTCCCTTGCGGAAGGTGCGAGCAAATTAAATGCCGGAGCTTCTACATTTGTGAATGGTGCCAACCAAGTGGCTGCAGGTAATAAGCAGCTGGTGACATCCTGGACGACGCTACGAAATGGAATTGCTGAATTGAAGTCGGGTACGGCGCAAATCAGCGATGGTAATGCTACAGTTGCCACTGGATGGAATACGCTGACGGATGGCATGACCCAATTGAATGCTGGTACGATTCGTCTGCAGGACGGCAGTGAGGAGCTGGCGACAGCACTGGCAGGCGGTGCAGAGGAAGTGGGCGCGGTCCAGGTTTCAGAAGCGAATATTGCGATGTTTGCCAGTCCGGTACAATTAGTTGGCGAGAACGTCAACCAGTACAAGTATTATCGTGACTCGACTGCACCTTATATTTTATCGCTGGCATTATTCGTGAGCATGCTGATTTTATCATTCTTCATCGACTTTAAACGGCCGGCGACAAGTCCTTCATCGGCAATCAGCTGGTATATCAGCAAATGGCTGAAGCTGGCGCTGTTCGCGGTGCTGCAGGCACTGCTTGTATCGGTATTCGTATTGGTCGTATTGCAGCTGTCCGTTACGAATATTCCGCTGTTCATCCTGTTCGCCATATTCGTGAGCCTGACGTTCATGTCGATCATCTTCTTCCTGGTGGCGGTCGGCAACAATATCGGACGTTTCATCGGATTGGCGTTCATCGTACTGCAGTTATCGATTACAGGATCCAACTTGCCGATTCCGATGCTTCCTGAAAACATGCAGGCCATCAGCAAATTCTTGCCGCTTACGTATTCGAATGCCGGATTCAAGGCAATCATCTCACTAGGGGACACATCATTGCTTTCTTCCAACGCATTAATCCTGCTCATCTTCCTAGTGACGGCATCGCTGCTGGCGTTGATTGTATTCCTGTTCAGCTTCAAATCATTTTCGACGAACATCAATACACCGGAAGCACAGGCATAACAAGCAACATCCTAGAAGTCTTCAGACATTTTCAGCAAAACTTAAAGCACACCGGGAGGAGAACTCCCGGTGTGCTTTGTTATTACAATATATATGGATTGTTTCTAAGGAACAATATCATCTGCGGCCGTATATTCTAGGCTTCGCATGCCCACAAATCGCCGTCACGGTCGTGCTTTTTATCATAGGCAGGGTGTGTGCTCGGCACTCCGTTCGGATAGTATTTCCGCATATCCGTACAGTTCTCGAAGGAAGTCGGGGCACCCGGGATGACTCCAACGCTAGGGGTTGTACTTCCTCCAGTAGAACCGCCAGTAGAACCACCTGTCGTCGACATCGCCTTTTTGTTTACAGAAAAGATGTTGCCGTCTGTAGATATGACAACAGTGCCTGTTCCCCCTGTTGCATAGGCGGAAGCGCCGACTGTTCTGATGTTAGACAGCACTTCACTGTGGGGATGCTTATATTTGTTATCCTTGCCATAGGAAAGAACGACAGCAAGCGGATCCACTTTCTTCATGAAGGTCAAGCCGCTGCTCGTATCGGAGCCATGGTGGCCTGCCTTCACTACTTGCGCCTTTACATCATAGCGAGAAGCGATTTTCGTCTCAATTGCTTTGCTTGCATCTCCCATCAGCATGAAGGATACATCATTATACTTCAATTTCATGACGAGAGAAGCATCGTTGTTATCCGACGCATTTTTGTCTGCATGAAGAACCTGTACTGAAATTCCGCTGGCCAACTGGTAGGTTGCTCCTGCATTCGGTTCTGTATAAGCTGAACCTTCCTTCAGTGCCGCCTCTAGTAGCGCTGCATACGTATCAGTCGTATGTTCCTTGCCGCTATTGATAAAATGCTTTACCTGGAATGCGTCGAATACCTTGATAAGCCCTCCGATATGGTCGGCATCCGGATGAGTCGCCACTACATAGTCGAGGGACGAGATGTTTTTTGATTTCAAATAGTTTACAACTGCAGTGCCGCCAGAACTTGTACCCCCATCAATCAGCATGTTCTTCCCATTCGGTGTTTGGATGAAGATAGAGTCACCCTGTCCGACATCGATGAAATGGACATCCATTTGTGGAAGGTTGCGATACTTGGCGCGATACAGGAATACCGAGAAATGTACGCGGCTTAACGTTGCATTCGGCTTGAATGTGCCGTCACCATAGCCTGTCGTAATATTGTTCGCCGCCAAAGCACCGACGTATGGATTGAAATGATGGCTTAGCGGAACATCCTTGAATTGGGATGTTTTCTTCTGCTGCAGGCCAAATGCATTCGTCAGTATTTTTGCCATCTGGCCTCTTGTCAACGAAGCGCTAGGGTTGTATTTACCATTTACGCCATCTACAACCCCGGCACGGTAAAGTGCCATGATTTCGTTGTAATACATATGAGATTTCGGTACATCGCTGAACGTCGTCGCTTCGCGGATAGGCTTCAGCTCCAATGCGCGGCTTAGCAAGACAGCGACATGTGCCCTGGATATGTTGTTGTTTGGCTTGAAGCTGCCATCACCGTATCCGTTGATTACGCCAAGTTCACTCATTTTGTTAACGTGCTGATAATACGCGTGCCTCTTTGGGACGTCCGTAAATGTTTTTGCTTCCCCCACGGATGGGAAGGAAAATACCGCTAGCACGAATGCCAACATGATTTTCAATAACTTTTTCAAACTGACTCCTCCAGTATTTCTAGTTGTTGTGTATAGCAGATTCCTACTATACCATCTATCAGA
>JAZUQF010000378.1:0-1975 GCA_045605545.1 Lysinibacillus sp. | reverse complement strand
GAAAATCTCCACCGGTTTTCGTATTTCTAAATGCTATTTGTTAATGGTAGATGTTATTTTGCTTCATTTCGTTTGCCAATAGCACCGTCATTTTAGCCAGCTCCGCATACGTCATTTCCTTCTGCGGATGTGCCTGGTTATTCTCGGCTTTCAATAGTCCCATAGCATATACCAAGGCCACGTAGCCCCGCTTGTCTGGAGCAACTTTCGCAGCATCCGTATATCCTAATTGATAAATATCGCTATACTTTGCGGCAGCCTCAAGCTTCAGCATTCTCACGGCCCATTTCGCCACTTCCTCACGGGAAAGCTTTGCATCTGCCTTGAGCGCTTTGTCCGATTCGTCCAAAATGCCCATCGCGACGGCGGCTCTCAATAATGGATACAATTCGTCATCCGGTGAGATATTTTCGAAGAAGTTCGCTTCCGGCTCCTGTGGATAATAATCATATGCGTACGTCAATGCCTTCATCAGTACCGTCAATGCCTCCCCTTTTGAGATGGCTGCATCCGGATTGAAGTCCCCATCCACCTTCAGGACACCTGTTCGAATCAGATGATTCAGCTCCTCTGCCGCTGTAGGATGCTCGATTGTTGGATATTCCACCTTCTCCATACCTGAAAGCCAATTGCCCGTCTTCGCATCAATTACTGCATAGCCGCTTTCCTTGAACATCGGCCGGTATACGAGGCTATAGTGCTGTTCATCCCCGATACTCTGAATATTTTCATATTGTAGCTGCAGCGATACATTGTCCTTCAGCTGCTTCGTCGCCTCTTCCTTCGATATCACATCCGTTACTGTCGGCCATTTGAGATTTTGGTAAGAAGAAATGGAAAGGCCGCGCAGCTCACCGCCAGCCCCTATATTGACGTTGATTTGGTCCCCTTCTACCAGCAGACCGTTGACGATACGGGGGAAGGTGAAGTAATAGCTGTCATTATGCTCGATATAGTGGGAATCCGCTACCGGCATGGCATACTCATTTGCATAGGACGGCGCCCATTGTTTTACATAGTCGATCGCCCGCTGCATCGCTTCCTTCTGGGAGAGTGTCCCTTTCTTCCGTTCCATCTCCAGCTGTGTTGCCAGGTCTGACTTGATGTCGTAGTACTCAAGGACCTCACCGGTTTCCTTATCAACCGACAGCGTCGTACTCACCCCGCCACCTGCATATTCATACATATATTGAACCATATAGACTTGCCTGCCCGTATGGTTGGTCGTTTCATTAATCGACTCTACAGTCAATGTTACGCCAGGTAAATCTACCCGAAGAAGCTCAAGCGCCAGCTGTTCCACCTGGGCCTCGGTGATATCCGGCTGTCTTGGCGGCAGTGCCTGCGGGGCAATTGGTGTAATCTTTTGCTCCTTCGGCAAAGTTGCTGCAAGCCCGTTCATTGTCACCCAGTCCCCTGACAATGCATGCACGCCCGAAACAATACGGCTGTCTGGACGGTAGACAAGCTGTACTTCCGCCTCACCCGTATGATAATTCATTGTCAGCTGATAGAAAAGCTGTGCTTCAACAGCATCCTGGACCTTCGTTTGGATAGCGGCCTCATCCTTCTTCTTAGAGGTATCATCATATGTGGACTTACCCTTCTGCGTTCCCGAGTTGTAGAATGAAATAAGCTGTCCATCCCCCTGAACCGTCACTTCCATGTACCTGTCCGCAATTGGAACATCTGCCTCTGCCTTTTGATAAATGAATGTGTAGTGAATCGGCTGTGTCAAATTTTGCTGGGCATATGCATAGTCGTTTGGCATGAGCTTGTAGCCGGATGCTTTATCGAACCGCTTAATAAAACTATCCGCAATGCGCTGCGCCTCTTGTTCGGAAGCCTTTGGCGGGAAGAACGCATCCTTGGACTCCGGTGGCTGGTAATAGAAATGTTCAAGTTGTAAATCCTCACCTACAAAAATCAGGCTACCGTATATATAATTATCTTTAACCTGCTTGGAAAAGCTCAA
>JAZUQF010000377.1:0-1962 GCA_045605545.1 Lysinibacillus sp. | reverse complement strand
AGTAGTCGATAGTTGATAAGTTTCTTCTTCCTTCCTGCCTTTCTTTCTGTCATCTATGACATTCCGTATACATTCGCTGATTAATGCTCCACTCAAATTAAGATTTAGACAGGCATTTTATTATTCAGTCATATATATTTTCGCGCATTATTCTATACGGCTTCCAGAAGCAAAATTTTTGAATAATCACAAATATCAACTAATCAATACGGACATTTGTATTTAAATACCTTACGTCATTTTAAGATCCTCACTGCTTTGAAGCAGATTCCTGAACGTCTCATCATTGATTTGAACCAAATTAGCCTCTATGAAAAAGTGGTCCTTATTATTAATTTGGAAGTAGAAGTTCGTTTTAGAACTAATCTCTTCAATTGCGGTTAAATACGGATTTACACTTTCAATTCTAATATGACCGAATCCATTTTTATGATAGCCGATTTCACTGACGAAATTTTGATCATTATATTCGCGGACGTTCAATCGATAGATCTTGTTTGATTCTTCATCATACACCACCGGTTCCTGATAGACATAATAAGAAAGAACTTCTTTGAATGTAACATGTGTTTTAATTATATTTTGCTCTTTCACACTTTCAACTATCAGGGAGATTGTTTCAGCAAGGTAGTTGATATCCAACGAAGATATTTCCCATCCATTGACGTTGTGCTCTAATAAATAATCAATATCAGGAGTATCTCCATTCATTTTGTTCACCTACTACCCGTTTATTTTTTGAACTCCTTCATCAGCGATATACTTGCAGCTGAGGAGGGGGCTTGTAGAGTGCTATGTCGAGCAACTACAATCCACCCTGCTTCATTTATTCTGTTGAGCCGGCGATATGTGCAAGTTATCTTACAATCTCCGAACGCATAATGAATCCATAGCCTTCAGCACTTTCAAGAGAAAAGGACGCGCCATGACCATCTAAAACATCCACAATGATCTGCATATGCTGTAAATAATCCACCTGTGATTTATCAATGTAATACGGTACACCAGACAGCTCCCCTACGAGAACATTTTGACTGCCAATATAGTGCCCTTCCGCCTGAAAACACATCGGTACGGTGCCGTCACAGCATCCGGATGACTGCTGGAATAGAAGTTCACCATGCTTGTTTTTTAACAACTCGATCACTTCTAAAGCTTTTGGTGTTGCAATTACTTTATCCAATTTAAGTCCCCCTTTTTAAAAAACCTCCGCCCATATGGACGGAGGTTTCAGCTAGCTATCTATATTCACTTACCAGCTTAGAAGAAGCCCATTGGTGACTGATTGTAGCTTACTAGCATACATTTTGTTTGTTGATAGTGCTCCAGCATCATCAGGTGGTTTTCGCGACCGATACCTGATTGCTTGTAGCCGCCAAATGCAGCGTGTGCAGGGTATTGGTGATACGTGTTTGTCCAAACACGGCCCGCCTGAATGCCACGGACAGCACGGTAGGCTGTATCCATGTTACGAGACCATACACCGGCACCTAGGCCAAAGACTGTGTCATTTGCGATTTCCATTGCTTCTTCGAACGTACTGAATGTTGTAACCGAAAGGACAGGACCAAAGATTTCTTCTTGGAAGATGCGCATTTTGTTGTTCCCTTTGAATACTGTCGGTGCAACGTAGTACCCTTCACCTTGGTCGCCTTCAAGTTTGTTTTGAGTACCGCCAATTAGAAGTTCAGCACCTTCTTCTTTACCGATTTCGATATAAGAAAGGATTTTTTCTAATTGTTGTTGCGAAGCTTGGGCACCCATCATTGTTTCCGTATCAAGTGGGTTGCCGATTTTGATTGCTTTTACGCGTTCTAATACACGTTCCATAAATTTATCATAGATTGATTCGTGAACTAATGCACGTGAAGGACACGTACAAATTTCACCTGAGTCTAATGCGAATAATACCAAGGCTTCGAACGCTTTATCTAAGAACGCGTCATCCTTGTCCATTACATC
>JAZUQF010000376.1:0-2080 GCA_045605545.1 Lysinibacillus sp. | reverse complement strand
TGCATCAATTTCGGATTGGGAAAGTACATCTCCTGCCATTTGCCCACCTCCTGTTTCAAGATGTTTCTTACTCTATTGGATGATGAAGGAGGTCATATATACTTGCTGTACCTCACCCGCTTGCATCAATTCATTCACCTGGGCTTTAATCGCCTTTTCAAACAGGATTTTGCCCTGTTTCCCCTGAAGATCCTCCTCCGTCATTTCCGACAGCTCCTGAATGATGATATTATTCACCTGGAATATACGCTGCGTTAATTCCCCAGCGGCCTCTTCACTATCCGTTTGAATCTTCAACTGCATACGTGCGTAGTGGCCGTCTTTCAGGTTGGTTGTAATTTCAGGAATGTCTACAGAGGCCAACACAATTTCTTCAATGGACGCTTCCTTTGGTTCGGGATTCTTATTCAGCTGTGTCAGCAGGACGAATGCGATGACGCCCACTAGAGCAAGCGCCCCCAAAATAATGAGCATGACCGTCAACAATTTATTCTTCTTCATCTTCATCACCTCTTAAATGGGGGTTGGATAAAACCTGAATCTGCCCATAAAACCGTTTGACCCTCTCCCGAACCTCTTTTTCCGTTTCCCGGACGATAAATTTGCGCCCGGTCGTCAGCGTAATCGTCGTATCAGGAAACGCTTCGATTGTTTCTATGTATAAAGCATTCAGCGAGAATGCTTTGCCGTTAAGGCGAGTAAGTTCTATCATTGTAAGGGGCCGGACCTTCCTCGAGAGCCGGCCCGACCCTCCTTTGCAATGAATCTAACAATCCAATAATCTAGCGTTTCAAGTTGACAAGCTCCTGCAGAATTTCATCGGATGTCGTGATGATACGGGAAGTCGCCTGGAATCCACGCTGTGCAACGATCATCTCCGTGAACTCTTCGGATAGGTCTACGTTGGACATTTCAAGTGCACCTGAAACTGTTTTACCGATACCCAAAACTCCTCCTGCTCCAAATTGAGGAGCCCCGGAGTTTGGCGTATTGATGAAGTTGTTACCGCCTTGTTTAGACAAGCCTTCTGCATTAGGGAATTTTGCAATGACAAGCTGGCCTGCAAAGTATAATTGGCCATCTGAGCCTACATAAGTCACTTTACCATCCTGGGTAATGGACATTTCCTGTGCATCATTCGGGATACGGATTTTACCTGATTGCGCAACTGTATTAAGTAAATTTCCCGTACTGTCAAACGCACCTAAGGTAGTCGCACTTGCTTCTAATCCTCCACTCGCAAGCAATGGCTGATTGTCAATAGTGCCCTCCAAACCTGTTGTTGGTGGATTCGGCACTTTACCATACCCTGCAACATAGTTACCACTGCCGTCAACTAGTATTCCGTTACTGTCTAAATAGAAGTTGCCTGCCCGTGTATAGCTAACTTCCTCAAAGTTTGTGACTAAGGTACCTCCTCCCGTTGCAGCGTTATTGAATTTCCCGACGACAAAGAAGCCCTCCCCCTCTAAAGCCATATCAAGTGTACGTCCGGTTCTTTGAAGTGCCCCTGTACCATGGATTGTATCGATTGCCGCTAACTGCGAACCTAGCCCAACCTGTTGCGCATTTATTCCACCTGATGCCATCGTTGGCCCTGTTGCTCCTGCTTGTGTCTGTGAAATCAAATCCTTGAATACGACGCGTCCCTTTTTAAAACCATACGTATTTACATTCGAAATATTATTACCAATTACATCTAATTTTGTCTGGAAGTTTTTTAAACCTGAAATACCTGAGTACATTGAACGTAACATATTGTAGCGTTCTCCCTTCGATTTTTGAGTATACCGCGTCAATCGGTCGGCGGTATGAGGCATCCGTTTCGGTCCTGCCTAAAGTACGATTGTTCCATCAATATTTGTAAATAGTTGAGATTTTGCTTCGTGGCGGTCCAATGCCGTAATGACAGTGGCATTTTTTGCACTGACAATCAGCCCCGCCTGGTCGAGCAATACCAATGGCTGCTTTACACCCTTATCCCGGGCTTCTAGCACCCTGTTTGTGACACGCTGCCACTCTTCATCTGAAATCTCAATATTCCGCTCCTGCATCCGTTCAGAAGCATGCTTGCTAATCT
>JAZUQF010000375.1:0-3310 GCA_045605545.1 Lysinibacillus sp. | reverse complement strand
CCGATTGTAATGAAGCAGCTTCAGACGATTCATGAAAAGAACAGAATGGCTCATGCTTATATATTCGAAGGCGAAAAAGGCACAGGCAAGCGAGATGTCATGACATTTTTTGTGAAGCTTCTTTTATGTGAGCATCCAATAGATGGTGTTCCATGTGAAACTTGCCGGCAATGCAAACGGATAGATTCCGGAAATCATCCAAATGTGAAGCAAGTGGAGCCGGAAGGACAGTTCATTAAAATTGATCAGATACGAGACTTGATTGCAGAGATGATGATGACGGGGGTGGAGAAGGGCCGTAAGATCTATGTCCTCCACCATGCGGATAAATTGAATACGGCATCGGCAAACATGCTGCTGAAATTTCTGGAGGAGCCGGACGGCGAGGTTACAGCCATTTTGCTGACGGAGCAGATCCAGTCCATTCTGCCGACGATTCGCTCCAGATGCCAGCATATAAAATTCTCTAAAGTGCCCCGCCAGATCCTCATGGACCGCCTTATAGAACAAGGTGTGACCCATTCAATGGCCGCCACCGTCAGCATGGTGACGAATGAATTGGAGACCGCTTTGGCCCTCGCTAAGGATGAGCAGTTTGCACATGCGAGAAAAACAGTGTTAAAATTAATCGAGATAGTCAGAAGCAATGTACATGAAGCCTTGCTGCTGGTACATGCAGAATGGCTTTCTGCTTTTAAAGAAAAAGCCGAGATGGAACAAGCATTAGATTTACTGCTGTTTGCCTATCGTGATATTGTGGCAATCAAGGCTAATCCTGATGCTGCCTGCACATATCCAGATATGCTGCAAGTGTTTAAGGAAATGGCCCTGCATACAACTTATGAGCGATTATCGAGTCAGATGCAGGCGGTTTTACAGGCACGAGCAAACCTGCAGCGTAACATGAACCGGACGCTATTGATGGAGCAGCTAATGCTGAATTTGCAGGAGGGGTATACATTTGTATAATGTGGTAGGAGTCCGTTTTAAAAAAGCGGGTAAAATATATTATTTCGATCCGGCCGCTTACATACTGGAAGTAGGAAAGTATGTAATTGTGGAGACTGCACGCGGGATAGAGTACGGGAAGGTCGTCGCCCCGATTCGCCAGGTGGATGAGAACGATGTGGTGCTTCCACTTAAGCAGGTCGTCCGTCCGGCAGATGACAGGGACCGGATTCAAGTGGATGAAAATATGGCGGAGTCAAAGCGTGCATTTGATTTAGCCAGTGCAAAAATCATCGAACATAATTTGGAGATGAAGCTTGTCGATGTGGAATATACGTTTGACCGGAATAAAATCATTTTTTACTTTACTGCAGAAGGTCGTGTTGATTTCCGGGAGCTGGTGAAGGACTTGGCCTCTATCTTCCGTACGCGTATTGAACTGCGCCAAATTGGTGTGCGTGATGAAGCGAAGCTGTTGGGTGGCATTGGTCCATGCGGTCGCATGCTCTGCTGTTCCACGTTTTTGGGCGATTTTGATCCGGTATCGATTAAAATGGCGAAAGACCAGAATCTCTCACTTAATCCAACGAAGATTTCAGGACTTTGCGGTCGCCTCATGTGCTGCCTGAAGTATGAGAACGACGATTATGAAATTGCAAAGAAAGGCATGCCGGATATTGGGGATTTGGTGATGACACCAGATGGACAAGGAAAGGTAATCGGACTGAACGTCTTGGAACGTCTAATCCAGGTTTACTTGAAGGAGCAGGAGCGCACTGCCGAATATTCCCTTGAAGAATTATTGGAATATGAAAAAAATCTTATATAGATAGAAACTTAATGAGGTGGCTTGAGTGAAGGACCGTAATTTTTTAGATACTATTATGGAGTTCGAACGGCAGCTCGAATCGATGCAGCAGCAATTTGGCGACCTGAAGCGGTTTGTTGCGCATATGATGGAGGAGCATCAGACACTTCAGATGGAAAACCTTCATCTAAGGAAGCGTCTGGAAGAGCTTTTATCTAAGGAGCAGCCTTCTGTAAAGCATAAGAAGAAGGGGAATGCTCTGGATATTGGGGAAGGGCACGATAACCTGGCCCGCCTTTATCATGAAGGGTTCCATGTGTGCCATGTTCATTTTGGAGGCTCGCGTAAAGGCGAGGATTGCTTGTTTTGTCTATCGTTTTTAAATAAAGAAAATAGTTGATGGAGAGGCTGCTTCCTTAAAGGGAGGTCAGTCTTTTCTTTTGGAGGAATTACTATGAGTGAATGGCTGAAGGATGATGAACGCCTGGACTACCTGCTGGCGGAAGATTTACGGATTATTCAGAGTCCATCCGTTTTTTCATTTTCTTTGGATGCGGTACTGCTATCGCACTTTGTCAGTGTGCCCAGACGAGGTACCATCGTGGATCTTTGTTCAGGCAATGGAGTCATCCCACTGTTTCTGAGCGCCCGTACGAATGCAAAAATCATCGGGGTGGAATTACAGCCGCGGCTGCACGATATGGCATTGCGCAGCATCCAATATAACAAATTGGACAATCAAATCGACATGCTGCTTGAGGATGTAAAGGAAGCGCCTAATCTGCTCGGGGTGGAAAAATATGATGCAGTCACATGCAACCCCCCTTATTTTCTGGCGCATGAACTGAGCGACAAAAACATCAGTGAGCATTATGCCATCGCAAGGCACGAACTGCACCTGACATTGGAGGAAGCCATCCATTCTGCAAGCCGGTTGCTGAAGCAGGGGGGCAAGGCCGCATTTGTCCATCGTCCCGGCAGGCTGTTGGATATCGTCACATTCATGCGTGCCAACCGTCTGGAACCAAAGCGCATGCAGCTCATTTATCCGAAGCGTGGTAAGGAAGCCAATACACTGTTGATTGAAGGAATCAAGGACGGCAAGCCGGATTTAAAAATTTTGCCGCCGCTTTATGTGTATGAAGATAATAATGAATATACAAAAGAGATCCGAGCGATTCTGTATGGAGAATAAGCATTATTTTTATGTATTGGAATGCCGGGACCATACCTTGTATGCCGGTTATACGAATGACCTTGAGCGGCGGATTGCCGCCCATAATGCCAAAAAAGGGGCAAAGTATACAAAGCCCCGTACACCTGTTACATGTATCCATCATGAGGTATTTGAAACGAAGCAGGAAGCGATGCGGCAAGAGTATGCATTTAAGCAACTGGCGCGCAAAAAAAAATTGGAATATATAAGGAGTAAAGCACATGAAATCACAGAAGAGTAGCCAGCATGAAACGGGTGGCTGTCTGTATTTGGTCGCCACACCCATCGGTAATCTAGAGGATATGACCATTCGTGCGTTGCGCATTTTAAAGGAAGTG
>JAZUQF010000374.1:0-9910 GCA_045605545.1 Lysinibacillus sp. | reverse complement strand
ATCTCGAATTCGAGATAAATGTGTAAAAATTTTTGCTGCATTCATTTGCTTATGCTTGCCGCATTGCTTGTGAATTGATGGGTGCTGAATAGGCGGACAGAATCCGACCAGCCACTGCTGTATTGAAAAGGCGAGGGCGGGGAGGCCTGTAAAGCCCTTTTTATTACGTGCGTTTTCATATGCCTGAAAATAAAGTATCTTGAATTCGAGGTAATTGTATCATCCTTAAAATACCATTGTCAACATAATCATTCTCATTATTTGCCCGTTTTGCGAAGGAGGATGGGAGGCGTTTACCTGCAAATGGAAAGGCTGAAGAGGCGAGCAGCCTTGTTTTTAGTACAAAAGTATTTTCTGGATATTAATGAAAAATAACATTTTAGAACTATTTTGATTCATTTTGGGTGTCTATCATCCCTTTGTATAAGTCCTTGGGTTGTTTATTCTCCCTTTCATATCACTTTAATTAGTACATAACCCTTCCACAACAATGGCAATCAAGTTTCAGAAGGCAGCCTGCATAAAAGGCAGCCAGGCAAACTGAATAGATAATAAAGATTCTATCCCCGTCTGATTCCGATATAGCAATTACTCAGCCATTGTTATAAATCCTAAAATTGTATTATTTTACTATTCTAAATGTTGGGTTTCCTATTTATACTCTTAATAATTAGTAAAAAGTAGTTTATAATAATAATACAGAACATATGTTCTTTTATTGAAGGAGGTAAAGGGGGAATGAAGATGAAAGAGATTCAAAATCCAATTCTAAGAGCGTTTCTGGCGAATAAGGAACACCTGGAGCTTTACCGGCAATACAGCCAGTCACCACAAGAGCACATCAAGGTGAAGATCGATGAACAATTTTTAGATTTCTACAGTCAGGTCCGTGCAGTCTCTTATTTTTCGAAAACAATTCACTTTACCGCTCTCCATTATGACAAAAAGAGAAGGCTGTTCGACCATAGAAACGTGCTGTTTCTCGACCGTCCTGCATATGAGGGAGGCGAAGCCGGGGGCAATGGCTCGATTTCATTGAAGGAATTGATAGAGGACGAAGGAGCTTCGAGAATGTTCGAGGAGAAGATGGAAAAGGAGCTTGGAGACTATATTCAAAATCCTCTTCTCTATAATGCCATCCTTGCATTGAACGAACGCCAAAAGCAGCTTCTCTATCTATCATTCATCAAGGAGATGACGGATACCGAAATTGGCAGGTGGCTGCGTGTATCCCAGCAGGCGATAACGAAATCCAAAAATAATGCATTAAAGAAAGTGAGGCGGATGATTGATGCTAGGTTATGAGTATGCAGTTGACTTTATCAGTAATATAGGTTTTCCCATTGTTGTCTCCCTGATTCTACTGTATAGGATGGAACAGCGGGTGGAAGAGCTCGAACGGACGGTACAGGAATTGGCAAACTCGCTGGCAAGTGCCAAATGCAACGGTAAGGAGTGAAGGTATGAACGATTCAATTTCACCTTTAGAGCTGCTGGAATTGCTCAGGCCGAAGATCCAAAAAGAATTGATGCAGACGGATCCGCAGAATAGGGCAGACCTGGAACAGGAAATCATCCTGAAAATACTGGAGGATTTGAAGCTGAAGGATTTTCAGGAGCTGCCCACCTTCTTTGAACTGTTGGAGAGGGAACGTCCCCGAAAATAACGGGGCGTTCCCCCTGTTAATGGATTTGGCTGAAGAAGTGCCGAAGCGTTCCTTAGAGCGCCGTGCTATCTTCTGTAGCCGGTTGTTTAGAGTGCACCATGAGATTTTTTGATTGGACAGCAAAAGAAAATCCTCCCTGCAGGAATGAAAGGCGGTACGATACGGAAATCAGATGCATGTCATGTTCCGCCTATTCAATAAAAGAGGAAAGTCGATGGTATGGTGAAAGAAAGTGATATTGTGATGAAAGCAGGAGATGGACGATAAGCCGCCTTCTGCATTGCCCCTGATAGTTCCGTCGACAAGGGATGCAGCCCTATGTCCGTTTCTCCTTTTGTTTATTGATGTTACGGTTATTAAAGGAAGGGGAAGGGGGAAGATAACAACCCACATTAAAAAAAAGTCCAAACTTTCATGGGAAGGCGTGAAAGATTTGTCTAACGGCATGGCTCAAATGAAAAGGGAACCCTGCTGGATGGCGCAGGAGGTCCTCCGGAAATTTTTATGAATGGATGGCAGCCTCCCAAGATTGTGAGCCTTCTTTTAGCCGAGGATCACTTTCGGCATTCTTACCTCGAGTACCCCGTTTTGATAATCGATTTTCGCGTGCTCGCCGTAAACAGGGCCTGGCAGCGGCACGGTCCGCAGAAAGCTGTGCGAATAATGCGCCCTTTGATACATCCCCTCCATTTCTGTTTCGTTTTCTTGCTTGAGGTACCCGCTGATGCTCAAGATCTCCCCCTCCACTTTAATGGTTACGTCCGCCTTTCTTTCTAGGTTTGGGATAGGACAAGTAGCGATGATTTCATTGGCTGTCTCCTGGAGAACGATGTCGTTGAAAGGTTCTTCAATCCAATTGAAGTGGAAAGGAAGCTGTGAAAGGAAGCGGTCCAAGCTCTCCCTTACTTTTTCCAATTGTTTGAATGGGTCATCTGGATACAAAGGCAAGGTGCAGCCCTCCTGTTGCTTTTATATCTCTAAAATATGTTTTTCCGCCTGCAAAGGACCAGGTGGATTGCCCTTTTGTGATGTACGGCTTTTTATTTTTGAAATAATTGGATGAAACTTCCGTGCCGTGTAAGGTAAGATGGATGGTAAAGGGGAAGGGGGGTTAGGATGATTCGCATACTCGATAGGCAGGATGCTGAAGTCTACCAAAAGCTGAGGCTTGAGGCACTGCGTGCAAACCCGGAGGCCTTTGGATTCACCGATGAGAAGGAGGCAGGAATCGTAACCTTTGTCCGGGAGAGTGCAGGGCGGTGTGAGGTTTCGCAGAAGGCCCCTGAAATGTAGCGGCTCCTGTATGGATGAGGCGCCGATTGTTTTTGATCATATAGCAAAGGAGATTGATGAGGATGGAAGGTCAACGCTATCCAATCGGACAGTTTGAGCTGCCCGCAGCCTTTACAGTACAGGAGATTCAGCAATGGATGGAGGATATCCGAACACTGCCCGGCCGATTGAAAGAGGCGACATTCGGTTTGGAGGAGGGACAGCTGGCGGCTACCTACAGGGAAGGTAGCTGGACGGTGGGACAGCTCGTTCATCATATGGCGGACAGCCACCTGCATTTTTTCGTCCGCTGTAAGCTTGCCTTGACGGAGGAGAATCCGCAGGTCAAGACATTTGATGAGAACAGGTGGATCCTCCTTGCAGACTCGGCCATGCCCATTGAAGGTTCGCTTGCCATCCTGGAGGGGCTGCATAGCCGCGGCGTAGAGCTTTTGCGTTCCCTTCCTGAAGGTGCATGGATTGCGACGTTCTCTCATCCAGAAACGGGAGATATCTCAATAGCGGAGACGATAGCAAAATGGGCATGGCATGGCAACCACCATCTCGCCCATATTGAAAATGCGATGAAAGCATAGGAGCTGCCCCTTTTTATCGGAACATCCCGGTGAAAAGGGGCTTTCTATTGTAAAAGCGATTTTTTCCTTTGTCCGCCAGGCATTCCTATATTAGAATCCTGTGATTCAACCCATACTTGAAGAAGTGAGAACGAAGAAAAGAGGGGATGAATCCGATGGAGAAAGTATTGGAATTGATGAAGCTGGGGCAACAGTTGAAGGAGGAGCTGCGCCATAGCTGGCTGCCCAGCGGACGGCGGGAGAGCGTGGCAGAGCACACGTGGAGCGTTGCGCTGATGGCGATGGCGCTGGAGCCATATCTTTTGAAGGGTGTCAATATGGAGCGCCTGCTGAAGATGGTGGTCATCCACGATCTGGTGGAGGCGCATGCAAGAGACATTCCGCTCTTCTATACGATGGATGATGAAGAGGCCAAAGCGCTTAAATACCAAAATGAAGTGAAGGCAATCGAACAAATTCGCGATATGCTCGGTGGCGAACATGGGCAGGCGTTCTATGATTTGTGGATGGAATTCGAGCACAAGGAAACGTATGAGGCGAAGGTGGTGAACGCCCTCGACAAGCTGGAGGCGCAGGTCCAGCAGAATGAAGCCGATATCCGGACGTGGCTGCCCATCGAACACCAGATGGTCTACATGCTCGGACAGCATACGGAGTTCGATCCGGCGCTGGACGAACTGCGCCAGTTGGTGGAGGCGGAAGGGGAGAAAAAACTTCTTGCTGCTGCCATCGACATAACAAAGCTCAAAAACCCGGAAGTCCAGGATGGCATGTGAAAATAGATGATAAGCATTGGACGTAGCCTGTAGGAGGAAATCAACAGATGAGGTGATGTCATGGCGATTGTCCACCATGCGATGTTTTGGCGCTTTAAAGAATGGATCAAGGCATTGCCGGCCGATGTACCGGATGAGCTGCTGCTTGCAGCACCCTTTTTGCTTGAAGAGGATGGGGCCAGGGGATTGCAAGTGTACTATACACCTCTTGAATATGTAAATCCCGATGCAAAGCTAATCATCGTAGGCATTACCCCGGGGCTTTACCAGATGAAGCGTGCATATTCCACCGCCATTGAAGCGTCCGGTACGGATGAGGACATACTGCGGAGGGTGAAGCAGGAAGCGAGTTTCCATGGCTCGATGAGGAAAAATCTAGTGGCCATGCTGGATGAGCTGAAGCTGGCGGAGTTTTTTGAAATAGAGACATGCGGCCAGCTGTTCAACACGCACAGCCATCTATTGCACAGCACCTCCATCCTTCCCCATGCGGTGTTTCATAAAGGGAGGAACTACAACGGCTCCACACCCAAAATCCTTGCAAACAGCATGCTCCAGAAATATACGGAGCAATATTTTCCAGGGAATATCGAAGGGATTGAAGAGACGCTCATGGTGCCGCTCGGTGTGAATGTCCAGAAGGTGCTTGAGTCACTGATGGCAAGAGGGCTCATCAAAAGGCACCGGCTGCTGCGCGGGTTTCCGCATCCATCCGGCGGAAACGGCCATCGTTCACGGCAGTTTGCGGAGAACAAGGACAGGATGATGCAGCAAGTGGAAGAATTCTTTTACTTGAATCATGAAAAAGGATAGCCGCGCACTAAACTGTGCCCGGCTGTCCTTTTTGCTATTGCTGTACGGCGAGCATCTGGATATATGATTATATGACTGTTGCATGCGCATCAATTGGCCTTTCAGATGAGCGTCCGCCTTCCCATAACGGAGCCACTCATCTTCACCAGAGGGCAAAATGACGGGAGGAAAGGAAGGGGTAGTATAAAAGTCCTGTGCAGATGAAAGGTCTGCATGGAATGATAGAGGTGGGGATCTTTACTTAGTCCTCCCCTTCTTCGGAAGAATGAAAGTGGCTATGGAGGCCCTCCCTCTTCCTGTATTCAATGGACAATACATAAATTACATAGCAGATGAACAGCGTCATCCCCCAGAAGTAGCCTTTTAAATACAATGCCCATGTCGTGTTGTAGACGGATACCATCCCCCACCCGATGGCCAACATGGAGGAGAGCCATCCCCCCACAATATAGGCTGAGCCAATTGCTTTTCCCTCTTCCCGGTCAAAGGAGAATTTAATGGCGAAGAAGATGGAAAAGCCGGCCCACAAGATTACCATAATATAATAGCCCTTCTCCATACGGACCCAGTCGGAATTGAGAACCCCCACCACAAAAAAGCCCAATGCCACAATAAGAGCGACCCAAGAGATGAAATACAACTTGTTTTGCATACGATGCCTCCTTTTTAGTTGCCGCGCCGGCCAACGTCGATGAATCGGCTGGATAGACGAAGTGCTGCAGGTTGGCAATGCAGCCAGGCGAAGCTTCAGTTTACGGTTCTTATATAGTACGGGGAAAAGCGGTCGGGCATGACATGGTAAAGGAAAAGAGCAGGCTGCCATGCATTTTCGAAACGGCCGTCGCTTCCTTGGTGTCTATTGCATACTGCGCGTGGCCCAATGTTGACAGCAAACGGCTCTTCCCGATAGCTCTATCTTATTTCCAGATGCACCTCCAATGTTAGGGGGCCAAGAGTCTTGGGTATTAAGGGTTGATTTTTTTGTCAAATAAAAAAACGGCTTCGTATATCGCGTTTTCCTTTGATTATGACAAATTTCACTAGGAGTTTAGGGCCTTTTTAAGGCCTTTTTGTTTATATGAAAAAAAGCGAGGGAAGAGAAGGAGTGATTCATTTAACACCTTGAGGAGGAATGTATTCATGTTTGAACACCGTAAAGGATTGCAGTTCGAAGTAAAGGTAGAACGACCAGACCCCATGCTGGCTAAACAAATTCAAGAAGTGCTAGGCGGCCAATTCGGTGAAATGAGTGTAATGATGCAGTACCTGTTCCAAGGGTGGAACTGCCGCGGGGAGGAAAAATACAAGGATATGCTGATGGCAATCGGTACTGAGGAAATCGGCCACGTGGAAATGCTTTGTTCTCTAATCTCTCAATTATTAGATGGTACAACGCCGAGTGCCCAGGATGAGGCTGCGAAGAATCCAACGATGGCGGCCATTATGGGTGGCGTCAACCCGCACCATCTAATTGTGAGTGGGTTAGGTGCCATGCCGACCAACTCGAACGGCGTGCCATGGAATGCCGGCTATATCGTAGCAAGCGGAAACCTGCTAGCCGATTTCCGTGCCAACTTGAATGCAGAGTCTCAAGGACGACTACAGGTTGCAAGACTTTATCATATGACTTCAGACGAAGGGGTACGGAAAGTATTCCGCAAAATGCTTGCCCGTGACCGTTACCACCAGTACCAATGGATGGCGGCGATCAAGGAGCTTGAGGAGAAGAAGGGCGTCGTCGTACCGGCAAGCTTCAAACCGGAGGATGAGCTAGAAGCGCAGCCGCATGCCTACGAATTCTACAATTTAGAAGAGGGTACAGGAGCGAAGAACGGCCCTTGGGCAGAAGGTCTGGCACCGGATGGAACAGGCGAATTTGTATTCCTGGATAAGCCGGAACCGATGGGACAAGTACCAAATCCAGCGGTACCTCCGACTTCCCTTCATCACGATATCGACATGCCGTAAGCCACTGACATAAAAGGGGCCTATAAGCGGCTATTGCTTATAGGTCTTCCTATTAATCAAGGAATAGAAAGGATGCGGACATAATGAAACAACGAATATTATTCATTTCAGACCATGGCGATCCCCTTATGCCGCTCGGTAGCAAACAGGCAGGGGGCCAGAACAATTATGTGAAACATTTGGCCTTATCTCTGGACCAGCTCGGCTATACCGTAGATGTGATTACGCATTGGTGCAATCAGGATGCACCGGCTGTAGAAAAATTGGGAGAACACGGCAGAGTATACCGCTTCAATGCAGGCAGACCCGGCTTTGTAGAGAAGGATGAAATGTTCAGCATATTGCCGACCTTCTACGCAGAAATAAAGGAAAACCTGGACATTGAATCCTATGACGTCATCCACACGCACTATTGGTTATCAGGAGTGCTTGGGCTGATGATGCAGAAGGATCACGGCATCTATTGGGTCCATACGAACCACTCGCTGGCGATTGCCAAGGAGCAGGGGACAGGAAAGGTCGATCCGAAGCGTAGGCACTATGAGGAACGCATCATGCAGCAGGCGGATGTCGTATTGGCTACCACTCCTACCGAGAAGGAGCTGATTGCGAAGTACACGAAAAATGTAAGCGACATATCAGTCGTACCAATCGGCGTTTCACCAACTTACCTGGCTCCTCCAACTACACCTGGTACCATCAAGTTTCCTTACTATTTCTATGCAGGCCGACTTGAAGCTTCAAAAGGGATCTTCGATTTACTAGCAGCATTCCGTCAGCTTCTCACAACGCATGATGTACAGGAAAACATCAAGCTCCTCATTGCAGGCGGCTGCCCTCAAAGCGTGGACATGCAAAACCTTCGACCAAAGGACAAGAAGCTATTAGCAGCACTGGAAGGAATAGAGGACCGTGTCTATTTCCTTGGTCCGAAAACGGAAAAGGAATTGAAAGTATTGTATGGAAATGCAATCGCCACAATCATGCCTTCACACTACGAATCGTTCGGCATGGTGGCTGCAGAAGCGCAGGCATGCGGATGTCCGGTTATCGCAAGCGCGGTCGGCGGCTTGAAGGACGTCGTGAAGCCGGGAGTGACAGGATTGCACATTCCAAAATCACATGCGAAAAAGCTAAGTGAAGGAATGGCGTACTTCCTGACAAAACGCAATCAGCTGGCCAACATGAGAAGACAGGCGAAGGAACATGCCAAGAACGAATTCAACTGGGCAAAAATAGCGTCCAGAGTAAATAAGCTATATAAAGGAGCAGACTCTTATGTATCAACCTCTTAAACCATATGTCCTGGCGACCGACCTCGACAATACGATTGTCAGTCCGGATGTGCCTCATCAGGATTTATGGGATTACTTCCAGGATGACCCCCCTTCATTAATCTACATTACAGGACGCCACCATGGTTCTGCCATGCAACTGATTGAAGAGGAGGGATTGCCTGTACCAGATGTGCTGGTTTGCGATGTCGGTGCCTCCATCTACGCCGGATCAGGATTGGAGCTGGATGAGGAATGGGCGGCACAACTGCAACTGGATGATTTTGAAACAGTTCACCAGCTGGCGGTGGAGCTTGGATTGACGTCGCAGGATTTGCCGACACAATGGCGCCTCGCCTATTTTGCAACACCTGAACAGGCAGATTACTTGCGGTCGGCCATAGAGGCACAAGACCTGCATGTGAATATGATTTACAGCGGCGGACGGGATCTCGATATCCTGCCAGTGGACGTGGACAAGGGAAGGGCGCTACAGTATGTTCTGAAAGCCTGCAGGCATTCATCCACTGTCATTGTATCGGGCGATTCCGAGAATGACCTCAGCCTATTCCAGCTGGGCTACCCGGCAATCGGCGTAGGAAATGCATGCGACAGCATCCGTGCCATGCAGCATCTCCCGCATGTCTATATTGCAGAAAATCATGCTGCCCATGGCGTCAAGGAAGTATGGGAGAAAATCATGAATGAAAAGAGAACGAAATCGCAAGTTTCCCTCTGAATGGCCGTTGCATAATCGGCTGGAGGGAACTTTTTATCCTCGTCATCTATTCCAGCCTACCCGACCATCAGTCAACGAAAATGTCTAAAGGGGAGTTGGAAAGGCTTCTTCTCCAATTGAATAGAATGACGAAGCAGTATATTGCTGAGTTTACCGTTCGAGCCGATGCTAAAATCCATTTAGTATCGGTTTTTTCTTGTTGGAAAAAGGAATGAAAGCATAACAGAAAGCGCTGAAGGTAAGAATAGTTACGGTTATATTCAAATGGTCGATGCGAGTCTGCCGCTAAAGCAGCTTGTTGCATGTTCATTTAGCCGCTTATGGGATAGACGAATGCAGGAACAGTGAGGCAGGAGATGGGAAGTTGATCGGCGTAAGCAGGGCGATTGCGGTATTGAATATTTTTGACGGGCTTGCCACCCATTACGGATTGGCCTATGGAATCATTGAAGAGGCGAACCCCGCCATGGATCTGCTGTGGAAGGCCAGCCCGTTGCTGTTTTTAGGAGCAAAGGTGGGGCTATCGGTGCTCATCCTGCATGTTTCCGAATTGATTTTTCAAAAAAGCGCGGAGGCATTCAGGCGATTGTACGCGGCTTCACTGAGCGGCGTGTTGTGCCTGTATGTAGGGATATCTTTTCTTCATATCGCATGGCTGGCGCTTCTGTAATGGCCATTTCAAGCAAGGTCCTCCCGGTAAGATGAAAGAATTGGCGGACTGCATGGTCCGCCAATTTCCCTCCTGCTACAGCAGAGGTCCTAGACTGAGATGTCTTCATGCAGGAACAAAAGCCACTATCCACAC
>JAZUQF010000373.1:0-4660 GCA_045605545.1 Lysinibacillus sp. | reverse complement strand
GTCAGGCACAAGGGAGCTGGCGGACCGTCTGGGCGCAGCCGCATATCTTTCAGGTGAAGGCGGGGAAATCTGGGTCTATCAGAACCTGGATGATATCGATCATACCCTTTTAAAGGACGGAGACGGGTTTGAAATTGGGGAGCTCCAGTTTGAGGTGCTGCATACCCCTGGCCATAGTCCGGAGTCGATTTCCGTTGTACTGACGGATGGCGGCAAGGCGGATGAGCCAATCGGGATTTTTACAGGAGACTTCTTATTATTCGGCGGCATCGGGCGCCCGGATATTGTAGAGGAATCAGAGGGAGATGTAACGGCAGAAGAGGGGGCAAGAGCTCTTTACCACTCGGTTGAACGTATGAAGCAACTGGCGGACTACCTGCAAGTATGGCCGGCGCACGGGGCGGGCAGCTCCTGCGGGAAAGCCGGTGGAGACGTTCCAGCGACGACAATCGGCTATGAAAAACGCTTCAGTTGGGCATTCCAGTTTGATGATGAGGAAGCGTTCGTACAGGCCATGCTAGGGGAACAGCCGGAAGTGCCGTCCCATTTTACGCATATGAAGGCAATCAATCAACATGGTCCAAAACCTGTCGTAGGTCTCGAGCCGCCGAAACTGATTACCGATACGGTGTATATTGAAGGGCTGGCGGAAACGGACCATCAAATCATCGATACGCGTGATGCCCAGAGCTTTTCGGAGCGTCACCTGAAGGGGTCGATCAATATACCATTCAACGAATCCTTCCCCCATTGGATGGGCTGGCTCATGGAGTATGACAAGCCGCTTTATCTGCTCGTCAACCCGTTCGAGATGGATGATTTGCTGATTGCCCTGCGCTCAATCGGCATCGATGAGGTGGCGGGCTATCTGGATGTCCATATGGTGTTAGAGGAAACGGGTGAGTGGGATTCTTATATGAGCGTGACCCCCGAACAGGCGAAAGGCATAATGGAAACGGAAAACGCTGTGGTGCTCGACGTTCGCGGGCAGGATGAATATGAAGCCGGCCATATTGAAGGAGCAATCAATATAATGGTAGGAACATTGAAGGACCGATTGCACGAAGTCCCTGGGAAAAAGCTGATCGTCCACTGCCAGGCAGGCAAGCGCTCCGCCATCGCCGTCAGCATCCTGAAGGCGAACGGCTATCACAACCTGGTGAATATGGAGGGCGGCTATGCAAAGTGGAGGAAGGAGATGGAATAACAGAGCATAGGGGACATTTTATGAGAGGAGCGGCAAATATACGGCCGCTTCCTTTTTTTATATAATAAGGATGGAAGAAGTGAAGGGGGTATTCATAAAAATGAATAAAAAAACAGTTTTTGTCACTGGTGCGACGGGCGGTATCGGCCTGAAAATTACAGAAATGTGTATAAAGCGGGGATACACCGTCTATGCGACGGGGCGCAATGAATCGGCACTGAAGACGCTGTCTGGTATGGGTGCCCATGCGATGCAGGCCGACCTGCGCAGGATGGAGGATGTGGAGCGTGTCGTGAAGGAACTGCCGGACATCGATGTGGCCATCCTGAATGCGGGGCTCGGCATTTTTGCAAACGCCCATGAGCTGACGGATGAGGACGTGGAGACGATGCTCGATGTCAATGTCAAGGCGCCCATCTACTTCACGAAGCGCCTGGCTCCCCGCATGATTGCGCGTGGCGGCGGCCATCTGATTTTTGTCGGTTCGCAGGCGGGCAAGGTGGCGACGCGCAAGGCGAGCGTCTATGCGGCGACGAAGCATGCTGTGACGGGCTTCGTCAATGGGGTGCGGATGGAGCTGGCTGAGTATGATGTCAAGGTGACGGGCATCTATCCAGGACCGATCGATACGCCGTTCCTCCAGAAGGCGGATGCCACGAATGCATACCGCGAATCAATCAAACGTTTCCTGTTGGAGCCGGAATATGTCGCGGCGGAAGTCGTAAAGACGATTGAACGTCCGGTGCGAGAGGTGAACCTGCCCCGTGTGATGGGGCTGACGGCGAAACTATATGCAGTCGCACCGGTACTTGTAGAAAAGGTGGGAAAAGGCTTTTTCAATAAAAAATAATACACGAGCGAGATAACTCAGACATAGGAAAGTTAGACTTTTTTAATGAATTAAAAAAGTCTAATTTTTTATGTAAATGCACTTGTGTTTATTTTTATTCCATGATACTATTCATGTATAAACTTTTACGAAAATGTATAAACATACATAAACATATCGGAGGCAAATCGAAATGGCTAATAAAAAAGTAGTACTTGCTTATTCAGGCGGGCTTGACACATCTGTAGCAATTCCATGGTTAAAAGAACAAGGCTGGGACGTAATCGCTGTATGTCTGGACGTCGGTGAAGGTAAAGATCTAGAGTTCATCAAAAACAAGGCGCTTCAAGTAGGCGCGATTGAATCATATATGGTAGACGCGAAGGACGAATTCGCAGAGGAATATGCACTGGTTTCCCTACAAGGCCATACATGGTACGAGCAAAAATATCCATTGGTATCAGCGTTGTCACGTCCATTGATTTCTAAAAAACTAGTAGAAATCGCAAACGAAGTGAATGCAGATGCAGTAGCGCACGGTTGTACTGGTAAAGGGAACGACCAGGTTCGTTTCGAAGTTTCAATCAAAGCGTTGAATCCGGACCTAGAAGTGCTTGCGCCTGTTCGTGACTGGGGCTGGAGCCGTGATGAAGAAATCGAATACGCTGCAAAACACGGTGTACCGATTCCTGCAACAATCGACTCTCCATTCTCCATCGACCAAAACCTATGGGGCCGTGCAAACGAAGCGGGCGTCATGGAAGATCCATGGGTAGCGCCACCGGAAGAAGCATACGGTTTGACAGTAGCGGTGGAAAACGCACCGGACACTGCTGAATACGTGGAAATCGAATTCGTGGAAGGCAAGCCTGTTTCATTGAACGGTCAAGAAATGAAATTAGCCGACCTCATCCAAGAATTGAATAAAATTGCAGGTGCACACGGTGTAGGACGTATCGACCACGTGGAAAACCGCCTTGTCGGCATCAAATCACGTGAAGTCTATGAAATCCCGGGAGCAAAAGTGCTATTGACTGCTCACAAGGAGCTAGAAGATATCACTCTTGTAAAAGAACTTGCCCACTTCAAGCCGATCATCGAGCACAAGCTATCTGAAATTATCTACAACGGTCTATGGTTCAACCCGATCCGTACAGCGTTGGAAGCGTTCCTAAAAGAAACGCAAAAGTATGTCAACGGTACAGTACGTGTGAAATTGTTCAAAGGCCATGCAATCGTGGAAGGACGTAAATCTGCAAACTCCCTATACTCTGAAGAGTTGGCGACATACTCAAAAGCAGACCAATTCAACCATGCATCAGCAGTTGGATTCATTGAATTATGGGGCCTTCCGACAGTAGTAGCTTCAGAAGTGACGAAAAAGCAATCCGTAACAAAATAATTCACGGTGAGCAAGGGGCGGATGCTTCTTGCTCCCATTTTTAAAGACAAGTATTCTCGTCTGTTCAAATGACTTACTGAAATAGGAGTGGCAATTATGGCGAAATTATGGGGCGGCCGTTTCCAAAAGTCGGCGGAAGCTTGGGTCGATGAATTCGGCGCATCAATCGGCTTTGACCAGCAGCTTGTAATGGAAGATATCGAGGGTTCTGTTGCACACGTGACGATGCTCGGCGCACAGGGAATCCTTCCGGCTGACGATGTAGAAAAGATTTTAGAGGGCCTTGCACAACTGAAGGAAAAGGCGGAGGCCGGTGAGCTGGAATTTTCCGTAGCGAATGAGGATATCCACTTGAACCTCGAGAAAATGCTGATCGACCTGATTGGTCCTGTCGGCGGTAAATTGCATACAGGACGCTCCCGTAACGACCAAGTGGCAACGGATATGCATTTGTTCTTGAAGAAGCGTGTACCGGAAGTCATCGGTCTGATTGAAAACTTCCAGAAGACGATTTTGGAGCAGGCACACCAGCATGTTGAAACGATTGCACCGGGCTATACGCATCTTCAGCGTGCACAGCCGATTTCATTTGCACACCACTTGATGGTGTACTTCTGGCAGCTGCAGCGCGACAAGGAGCGCTTCTCCGAGTCGATGAAGCGCATCGACATCCTGCCGCTTGGTGCAGGGGCGATGGCAGGCACGACCTTCCCAATTGACCGTCTGAAATCAGCAGAGATATTGGGCTTTGCAGATGTCTATGCAAACTCGATGGATGCGGTGAGCGACCGTGATTTCATCGTGGAATTCCTATCGAATTCGGCGTTGCTGATGACGCATTTGTCCCGCTTTGCCGAGGAAATCATCATCTGGTCGACGGATGAGTTCAAGTTCATCGAGCTGGATGACGCATTCTCGACAGGCTCTTCCATCATGCCGCAGAAGAAAAATCCGGATATGGCTGAATTGATCCGCGGGAAAGCCGGTCGTGCATTCGGCAACTTGATTGGGCTGCTGACAGTACTGAAGGGAACGCCGCTGACATATAACAAGGACATGCAGGAAGACAAAGAGGGCATGTTCGATACGATGGAGACGGTTCTTGGATCACTGAAGATTTTCGAGGGCATGGTCCGTACGATGACGGTCAATACACAGCGTCTGCACGGTGCAGTGCATTCCGACTTCTCCAATGCGCCGGAGCTTGCGGACTACCTGGCGA
>JAZUQF010000372.1:0-2704 GCA_045605545.1 Lysinibacillus sp. | reverse complement strand
ATTATCTATAAAGAGCTTATTGAAGTGATGGAGGAATAGAAAAGGTTCATTGGCAACCTTATCATCAGACAAGAAAATGCAGGCTTCGACAATTAGCGGGGCTGCTTTATGGAAAGGGGGATTTTCAATGCTGCTGTTTTTACGCATGCTGTTTTCCATCATTGTCATGGCATTGGCCACCTATGGGCTATTCACAAAGGATTTTCAGTTCCATGCATATATGACTTTGTTTTTAGGGCTCACGTTCCTCATCATGGGCATCCAGGAAATCCAGCAGGAGAGAAAAGTGATGGGGTGGATACTGCTATTGATATTTGGCTTTTCGGTGTTCACATCTATTCAGGGCTTTTTATACACTTAGATGACAATCCGGGCATGGGAGAAGCGTATTCGTCTGAAAATACCGGATGCGTTTTTTGTTGAGCTGTGGGAATAGATGATTATTTGTTTTTTTAAATGAAATAAATGAGGGATACATAAAATATGCCTGTAATTAAGTGCGAGATTTTTATCGATGCGCCGATTGATGTTTGTTTTGACCTGGCGAGAAATGTAGAGGTGCATACGGAAACGACAAGCAAGACGAAGGAAAGAGCGGTTGCCGGCGTGACGGAGGGGCTATTGGAAAAGGGCGATACGGTCACTTGGGAGGCCATCCATCTTGGTGTAAAGCAAAAATTGACCGCGAAGATCATAGAGATGGAAAAGCCGGCTACATTTACAGATGTCATGATAAAGGGTGCATTCCACTCGTTTACACATGTACACGAGTTTATCGAAAGCGGTACAGGGACTATTATGAAAGATAGTTTTTCATATCAATCTCCTTTTGGCATGCTTGGCGTAATGGCTGATAGATTATTTTTGGAAAAGTATATGAGGGATTTCATTGGAAATCGTGCAAAAGAGCTGAAAAGGATAGCGGAAAATAAAGCCGGATGACTTCACTGTTTTGAGGTGGAAATAAAATGTTTTATGCGAAAATTAATTCACCCTTGTAGCGCTCTAGTATAATAAACTCTAACAATTAGCCAAAGGAGAATGACCATGAGCTTACAAGCAGTACAGGCCTTTTTCAAGGAAAGAGGCCGCGAGCAGGACATTGTGATACATAAGCAGAGCACGGCAACGGTGCAGGAGGCGGCGGATGCAGTGGGCGTCCACCCGGCACGCATCGCGAAGACGCTGTGCTTTCAGGGGCAGGATATGCCGGTGCTTGTTGTAACGGCCGGCGATACAAAGGTGGATAATGCAAAGTTCAAGCAGACGTTCGGTATGAAGGCAAAGATGCTGGATCCGGATACGGTGCTCGAGGTGACGGGACATGCGGTCGGAGGGGTTTGCCCGTTTGCGTTGGCGACGGATGTTCCAGTATTCCTCGATGCTTCGCTGGAACGGTTTTCAACCGTCCATCCGGCATGTGGGAGCAATGATTCTTCCATTGAGCTGACGGTAGCAGAGCTTTTGGAATATGCGGGCGCTGTAAAAATCGTCGATGTATGCAAGGGATGGGACCCGGATTTGGTAGAGTAACTTGATTGCGCCCATCCTGCTGGAGAGTTTCTCTTTGAAATAGTGTTGGGGAAATAAGTAATCAAAAGTTGAAATAATCAGAAAAATAAAACATTATTACCCAGGAAATGAGATCTTCAAACCAAAAATTGCCTCGTTTTTTACGGTCTAAAAAATAAGACAGCCCGGACACCCTCTAAGGAATGTCCGGGCTGTTTTCGTTCAAGGCTTCAGGAAGTCGGGAGATTGATAGGCAGGATTCGGATATTTATAGAATCCTTCGCCCGTTTGAATGCCCATTTTGCCTTGGTCGAGGAATTCATTTTTCATCTTATCGGCGATGTGCTTGTACGGGTTGTCGTCAGGATTTGGATGTCTTGCGGCTTTCGTGCTGACGATGTTGTAGACCGTCTGTAGGCCGACGATATCGATGATGCCGAATGGTCCCATCGGTGCACCTGTTGCAATCATCCATGTTTTATCAACCGTTTCCGGTTCGGATACCCCGTTGCCCCACAGGTACTGTGCGGCATCCAGGAAAGGTACGAGCAGGGAGTTTAAGATATAGCCGGGCTGCTCCTTTTTGATGTGGAGCGGCACCATGCCGATTGCAGCTGTAAATGCCAGCACATCCTGCACGACTTGCGGGTCTGTGCCCGGATGCTCCATGACTTCGCCTGTGTTGTTCATCCAGATGCGGTTGGCAAAGTGGAGGGCCAGGAACTTCTCAGGACGTCCCGTGAATTCTGCAAAATCGCTCGGCAGCATCGTAGAGGAGTTCGTGACGAACACCGTTTTATCCGGGGCTACCTCTCCAAGCTGTGTATAGAAGTTCTGTTTGATTTCCCGCAGCTCCGGCACCGCTTCGATGACCAGGTCGGCATCCTGTACGGCCTCTACCATGTCCGTTGCATAAAGGATGCGGCTCTGCGCCGACTTTACTGCTTCCTGTTCATCGCGGAAATAGCTGCTGTACGTATCCTCCAATTTGGCGATGCGCTCTTTTGCTGCGGAAATCGCTACATCATTGATATCATAAATCGTGACGTTAAAGCCTTTGAATGCCGTCTGGTAGGCAATCTGGCTTCCGAGTACGCCACTGCCTGCAACCATTACGTTTCGATAATTCATCCTCTCAACCTCCAATATTTTATATTTACCTATAAACAAAACATTCCCGCCGCTCTTTATA
>JAZUQF010000371.1:0-2843 GCA_045605545.1 Lysinibacillus sp. | reverse complement strand
TCCCACTGCCTGTCGCCCCGATAAAGGCCACTGTTTCCCCCTTTTTTGCCTTGAAGCTGATATTGTGGAGGATCGGTTCCTCCGAATCCGGATAAGTGAAGCTTACGTTCCTGAATTCAATCTCTCCAACAACGCCCGGCTTCCCTTCTATTTCATTACCATCCGTAATCTTCGCTTTTTTTCAAGCACTTCCAGTATCCGTCTAGCTGATACAGACACACGCGGCAACATGATGAACACAATGCTCACCATCATAAACGCCATGACAACCTGCATGGCGTAGGACGTGAAAACAACCATATCGGAGAAGACCGTCATGCGGTCCATCAAAGCCGCTTCATGAATCAAATAAGCACCAATCCAGTAGATTGCAACGCTCAAACCCGACATAATGAATGTCATCATCGGACCGACGATTGCCATAAGACGATTGGCAAATAAGTTTGTTTTCGTTAAATCGTCATTTGCCTTTTCAAACTTCTCTTGCTGGTAGTGTTCGGCATTATACGCACGAACGACACGAATGCCTGTTAGATTTTCGCGCGTTACACGGTTCAAGTTATCTGTCAGGGTCTGAATCATTTTAAACTTCGGTATCGCAAATACGATAATGATGCCTAACATCATACATAAAACAAGCACAGCGACACCCGTTGCCGTTGTCCATTGCCAGCTTTTATCCGAGATTTTGACAATGGCCCAAATCGCTAAAATTGGGGCCTTCATGATGACCTGCAGCCCCATCGCAACAAAAAATTGGATTTGCGTAATGTCATTTGTGGAACGCGTAATCAAACTTGCTGTCGAAAAACGGTTCATTTCTTCCATTGAAAAGGATAACGTCTGATCAAACACGTTACCGCGCAGGCGTTTTGACAAGCCCGCAGCAATCTTCGCTGCAAAAAAGCCCACGATGACGGCCGCAATCAGACTGCCGACTGCACAGAGCAGCATATAGGCACTCGGTTGAACCAAATCAGCAACCGTTGTTCCATCCATCTGAAGGAGCATTGTAATTTCAGCCATATAGTCAGGCAGCTTCAAATCAAGCCAAACCTGAACAACAATAAAGATGAAACTGAACAACACCAATGTCCATTCATTCTTTTGTAAATACTTAAAAATCTTTAACATAGTACATCTCCTTACTTATCTTCTACTGTAAGATACTTTACAGAAAATGAAGTAGCCAGATTCGGCTACCTGAAGGTGATTTTGTTGGACGCATTAAGAAAAGAAACGCTTGGATAGCTCAATAAATACCTTGGCATCCTCTTCTCCTAACTTTTTCAGACTTTTTTCCATCTTTTCAATGGCCTCTTCATGCTTTTCCAGCGTGCTCTGTCTACCTTTATCTGTGATATAGACATTCACTCTGCGCTTATCTGCGCCATCAGAACGCCGGATGATCAATTCCTTTTTCTCTAGACTTTTCAGTGCACTGGCAACCCGCCCCGTACTGACATGCAGCACTTCACTTAATTGCCCGGAAGGTACTCCGTCATTATGAAACGTCAGATAAAGTAAAATCCCCATTTCACCTTGTGAATAATCCTTCGGGTCGGGTGGCCCCAGTGGTCCTGCCTTTGTTCTCACCATAAAATCAAAGAACTCTTTCGCCAATTGCTTATAATACATGTGGCTCTCCCTCGTATTCGTCATCTCAATCGTTTTCTTGAAAATATCTTATACTATAAGATATTTGTGCGCAACTGGATTACGGTAGAATATCTTGCCTCCTTTCAACAATAGACACTTTGGGGCAGGAGCAGTCCTATCCTCCCTCAAAGAGGATATACGCAATCGATTTAGATGATGACGTTTCAACAGGAAATGCTTTTTGGGGATAGGTGTTCCCTGTATAATAGAGTAATATGATAGGAAATCAATCGTCATCTTTTGGATATAGGAGGTTCCCATGAATAAGAAACTAAAGGTAATCGGGATTATCTCCCTTATCGTAACCGTTGTATCGGTGATAGTAGCGATAGCGTCAGCTTCCATAGCAATTGGAATGGTATATGCCGTCATAAAAATCTTCGTCTCCATATGGACGGCTTTTACTGATTTTTGGTATGGGAATATGTAATGGAGGAGCGGGGGAAGAGGATGGTTCAGTTACAAAGTTAAAATTGGATTAGCATTAATAATCCTGTCCAGAGATGGCTGGAGCAGATTGTATAGTAGGATTCAAAATTTAACGTCCTTTCTAGATTAACTTTATTAAAATTCATATAATCAAAAATATCCAACCGATTATAAAAAATATAATTGGTTGGATATTTTAAATTCTTTAGAACTGGTTATTTTACAGGTATGTTTCTTTACCCCTTATTATTAAACGATGCTTTACACTGTTGATTAAACTAAATCTTTTAAAGTCCTTCCATGACTATCTTTCCATTCCGTCAATCCGTTCGCCTTTCTTCCCAACACAATGGAAGCAGCCTATGATGGACTGGAGAACAAGAGATCTTCGCTTACCCTATATTCACGATTGAGGATTTGCACTTTTTGCGTCTCAATTAAATCATTTCTTTTAGCTGCTAAACGATCTGAAAATGAATTTACAATGCCATTTGCAATGGTAGAGCCTTGTAAGACTACGAACCCTTCTTGTGTTTGTACCCCTTTGGCATTCGCATCACGAGCCCCTTTTATATACAAAGGCCCCTCGGCATTTGTCTCTGAAGCATCTTTAATCTCTGCAAATAATTTATGCCCTAACATATTCACCAACATTTCGAGATTATTAATGAATTCATCCATTACCGCACAATCAGCTTCCGATATAGAAGGCATTGGCGGAATGTTCCCGTTCAAGACTTCATAGCGATTTGCAG
>JAZUQF010000370.1:0-2012 GCA_045605545.1 Lysinibacillus sp. | reverse complement strand
TGAATAAGTTTGTGCAAAATTATATACAAGATCACAAAGGAGATATCCTTCAGACCTGGGTTGACAAAATGAAAGAGAATGCAGATGAACGGGTAATCAACGTTGTATCTGATCAAGTATTTATTCGGACAAGCAATGAATTCATTGAGGTGCTTATTTCAAATATCACCGACTCCAATGAAGAATTTCGTTCTAAACTTGGGGAATTTGCTGAGAAGATTATCCGTCTTGGCTGGCCGCTCACCTTTGTGAATGAAGGGATGAAGTTATTTAATATCGTGGTGACTGAAGGTATGGTGGAAGAAGGCATCATGACGAAGGAGAACCAGCTGGAAATCGTCTTGGATTTTGATGAGTGGATCACTCCTTTAAATAATGAAATCATCAATGTCTATACATCTACTTGGGAAAGGACAGTTTCCCTTCAGCGTATAGCCCTCCAGGAACTCTCTGCGCCTCTTATTCCCGTTTTTGATGGAATTACGGTTATGCCTCTTATTGGAACGATTGATACAGAGCGAGCGAAGCAAATTATGGAGAACCTGTTGAGAGGGGCACTGAGGCATCGCTCAGAGGTCGTGTTGATTGATATTACTGGTGTACCTGTTGTAGATACAATGGTTGCTCATCACATCATACAAGCGGCTGAAGCGGTGCGCTTAATCGGAGCAAAGTGCATGCTGGTTGGCATTCGTCCGGAAATTGCACAAACAATTGTTAACTTAGGCATTAACCTAGATGAGATTATAACCAAAAATACACTGAAAAAGGGTGTAGAAGCTGCCCTCCAAATTACAAATAGAAAAATTATAGAGATTACGGAGGAGTGAAAATGAGGATTCCAATATTGAAATTGCATGATTGTTTGCTAATCTCAATTCAATGGGAGTTAGATGATGCAACCGCCCTCCAATTCCAAGAAGATTTATTACATAAAATTCATGAAACGAATGCGAATGGGGTCGTAATTGACCTAACTTCAATTGAGATAATTGATTCATTCATCGCAAAGGTTCTGGGTGATGTAATTAATATGTCTAAGCTGATGGGCGCTAAAGTAGTGATTACAGGTATACAGCCGGCAGTAGCCATTACACTGGTTGAGCTTGGTATCACGTTATCTGATGTCATGACAGCTATAGACCTTGAAAAAGGATTGGAGAAATTACAAAAGGAACTGGGGGACTAGCATGATGAGTACCCAGTCCTACGTAAAAATATTAAATGAGTGGGATATTGTTGCTGCCCGGCAAGTAGGGAGAAATGTGGCCAAGGAGTTAGGTTTTGGCACAGTGGACCAGGCGAGAATCACCACGACAATTAGTGAATTGGCGAGGAATATCTATTTATATGCAGGTCAAGGCGAGATTTGTATTGAGAAGCTTTGGGATAACGGCAGAACGGGCTTGCGTATTATTGCAGAGGATAAAGGCCCCGGTATTAGTGATATCAGGAGAGTGATGGAGGATGGCTACACCACTTCAGGCGGACTTGGGGCAGGATTGCCTGGGGTAAAGCGCTTGATGGATGAATTTGATATTGACTCAGAGGTTGGAGTTGGGACAAAGATTACGACAATTAAATGGATTCGATAGGGGGGAGATGCGTGACGAAAAGAGAGTATTTGGAAAAAGATTATCGGGATGCTCTCTCGAAGTACTTAGCAGAGCAAACAGAACAAGCCTTGTATTTAGGGCAAAAAATCAGCAAGTCAGCTATGGAAAGCGATATATCCCCTGAGGAGATTATCAGTATTCATCAGAACGCACTGAAACAAATCTTTCCTGAACTCTCGAAGGACGAGATGCATGCTCTTGATTTCCTGCTTGAGGTGATGCTTGAATACGGTGTTGCTTTTCGTGAACTACAAAGCCTTAGGCATCAGCAGCGTGAGCTGAAAAGCGAAATGGAAATAGCAACGAATGTTCAGCAAACCTTGCTTGGCACGAATATTCCTGTTATCGATAACCTTGATATTGGAGCAATCAGTGTACCGGCCAAACATATGAGCG
>JAZUQF010000369.1:0-5035 GCA_045605545.1 Lysinibacillus sp. | reverse complement strand
TACTACATGTATAGGTTAATTAATAAGCCTTTAATTTCACCTATTTTATCTAATAAATCAATCGTTTCCTTTTCTTCATCCAGAAGGTCCTGGGTCAGCTCTACGAGGCGTTCGTCCACTGTCTCGACGATTTTTAAACGCCTTCCTTCGCCAAAGCGGTTCCATGTATGGGATTGCTTTGTTTCCAACCCATGATTCACTGCCTCCTGAAGAAAACGCTTCACCAGCATTTTAAAACGTGTCAGTTCGCGAAGGCTCCTTGAACGGGCTACCCGTTCCCCGGCAGCTGATATATCCCCTAAAAGGCGTGTCAACTGCTCCGTCTCCATCTTTGAGCCCTGCCTGATGACCATGTCGCCAAAACGACTGTCGTTCTGGCTCTGCTGCCTTACTTCGTTCTGGTTCTGGAAGCCGATACGCATGTCACGATTAATCTTCAAGCAAAATCCACCTCCATTTTAAAAATGGTGGAACTGTTCAATTGGCAACACGAACACAGTCGCTCCCCCAACTTCCACTTCAACCGGATAAGGAATGTATGAATCTGCACTTCCCCCCAATGGAGATACCGGGGCCACCATTTGCTCACGCGAACGGCAGTTGTCTCGAATTACATCAAGCAGTTGTGCAACACGCTCATCATCCACCCCGACTAAAAAAGTCGTATTTCCCGAACGCAAGAATCCGCCCGTACTCGCTAATTTCGTTGCTCGAAAATTATGTTTCGTTAACGCGTTTGATAAACGGTTACTATCCTGATCTTGAATAACTGCTACGACTAGTTTCATCCGTCCTCACCCTTTCAGTTGAATGGTATTACCATTATATCATATTCCTGTTGTTTACTTCATTTACTTTTCCTCTATCAACCTTTTTACGATTGTCCAAACATCCTCTACTACTTCCTTCAGAGAACGGTTGGCATCAACGATTATGATGCGCCCATCCTCCCTCTTGGCAAGCTCCAGATAGCCTTTACGCACACTCTCATGGAACGCAAGGCTTTCCGCATCAAGCCGGTTGATTTCATCCTGCCGGCTTGCCTCGATGCGTGCAAGGCCGATTGCCGGATCCAGATCGAAGAGGATTGTCTTATCCGGCATCCTCGTACCTATTGCAAACTCATTGATGGATCGAACATGTTCGATTCCCAGTCCGCGTCCAATCCCTTGATAGACGAGGGAGGAATCGATGAAACGGTCACAGAGGACATGTCTGCCCTCCTTGAGTGCCGGTTCCACCTTCTCATAAAAATGCTGGCTGCGAGCCGCAGCATATAATAGCGCTTCTGTATGGGCATCCATAGCTGTATGGGCTGGATCGAGGATGATTTCTCTGATTTTTTCGGCAATCTCTATCCCGCCTGGTTCGCGGGTTGATAAACATTCTATGTTTTCATTCTGTAGCCGTTCGACGATTGCTTTCAACACCGATGTTTTCCCTGCCCCTTCTGGCCCTTCAAATGTAATAAATAAATTTCTTACCATTTTGTATATTCCTCCAACGACTACTTTAGTACTTGAATCAAACGTTCTTCTAAACGGTGGTCCCCCTGAAAAGTTGCGCCGACTGCCAGCAATTCCTCCAGTTGACTTAGCTTGGCCACCGTTATCTTTTCTCCCGGGACAAACAATGGGATGCCAGGCGGATAGGGGATGAGCATGCCGGCTGCCACCCTGTCCATCGCACGCATATAGGGGATCCATTCCTTTTCGATCATTTCCATTTCAGAAAACAAGAAGTCAGGCTTAATGATGGACGCCATTTCATATTGTTTACCCGTTTGCGGCTGTTCGCTACCCTTTTTCATTTTTAATCGGGCAACTGCATTCTTCATTCTCGCCCTTACATCTGCATAGGGATATACTTCCCCATGCTTCAACAGGGGCAGGACGACTAATACTTGTGCCGCATCTGCCAATTCCGGATATAGCAGGCTTTCTTCCATTGCCGTCTTTATTTCCGTTCCCGTGTAGCCGGGAACCCGAATGCACACCTTTAAAGGATCGTCCGTCTCAATAACGTCCAACCCCTGGATAGATGTTAATGCTTGTATCCACTGGCTCCGTTTCTCCAAGCAGTATACCGCATCGCTTTCCTTATATTTGCTTATATAGTGCCTCGCGTCATCCAGGGAGGCCAGGAGCAGATAAGAAGGGCTGCTTGACTGCAGCATGCGTAGATAATGGTTGACCTTTACATCGGAGACGAGCGTGGATTTCACATGCATAAAAGAGGCCATCGTCATTGCCGGCAACGTTTTATGGGCAGATTGAACAACAACATCAGCACCTAAGTCGAGAGCAGATGTGGGAAACCGCTTGCTTGCTGTAAAATGTGCTCCATGTGCCTCATCCACAAGGACGGGAATCCGCTTTTCATGACATAGCTCAATCTGCGCCTTCAAATCCTTCGCTACCACACCGTAATATGTCGGATAAGTAAGGACCAGTGCCTTTGCTTCTGGATGCTGCACCAATGCTTCCTTTACCGTTTCAAATGGGACCGCCCCGGCTGACCTTGTATGCTCGTCCCACTTGGGTGCCAGATAGACTGGTCGGGCACCAACTAATTCTATTGCGTGGAAAACTGATTTATGTGCATTTCTTTGCACTAAAATCGTATCCCCCGGCTTGCACACCGTATAGATCATAGCCAGATTCCCCACTGTAGAGCCGTTTACAAGAAAAAAACTGCGTTCCGCTCCATATGTTTTTGCAAGAAGTCTCTGCGCCAGATCAATTGCTTCTTCCGGATGATGGAAATCATCCAGCCCTGGCAATTCGGTCACATCGTAAATCATGGCCTTTTTCAGCTCCTTTGGCAAGGTGGAAAGAAGGCCATTTTTATGTCCCGGTACATGGAGGGAATAAGCCCCCTTTCCTACGAAGTCCTGCAGTGCCTCCACAAGCGGTCTTTCACTTTTCATTTCCTTCACTCCGTTCATCGTTCTTTCTTCATTATAAAGGCAATTATCGCCCAAAGCCTACTATCAGTACAAAGGGTTTCTATCAATTTTATGCTATAATAGGCCCATCATGGACATGAGGTGATAAAAATGAAGTTAATCGTTTTTGGGGCAACAGGTGGTGTCGGCCGAGAGTTTGTTAAGATGGCCGTAGAGCAAGGACACGAAGTGACGGCTTTTGTCCGCACGCCGGAAAAGCTGCAGATGACTTCCGGGGTAGCAGTCATACAGGGAGATGCCTTTAATGCAGAAGCAGTGGCAGCCGCCATTCAAGGGCAGGATGCCGTGGTCTCCTGCATCGGTTCCACAGAAGGGCCCGACAAGCATATCTCCATACAAAAGATGGGTAAAAATATTGCAGATGGAATGAAGGCAGCGGGCGTCAATCGAATCGTCTATTGTGCATCGGCCGGAATCAATGGGGAAATCCCGGGTCTTGCTGGAAAGATGGTGATGAAGATGCTCGGGAAGGTATTGAAGGACCACCGCGCATCCGTCGATTATATCATTGGCCAAGGCCACAACTACACGATCGCTCGGCCAATGGGATTGAAAAATGCCCCGTTGGAATTGGACTACGAAGAATCCTTCGAAAGCATTCCCACTACTTCACGCTCCATTCCCCGTGCCAGCGTTGCCCACTTCTTATTGAAGGCATTGACAGATGAAAAATACAATAACGCCTCTGTCGGGCTTGCCAGTCGGAAATAGCCGAAAAAGGAGGTGACTGGAAAGCTTGAACTTTTCAGTCACCTCCTTTCTGCACATGAATCGCTTTATTAACCCTCTCCTTATTCAAAGAAAGGTGAAATTATAAATGCCCCTGATTATTTAATGACCGAATAACGATTTTTCCATGATGATATTCGATGTCATGGAACCCCGTATCGCCTGTTGGAAATATGAATGGCGTCTTGATGCTATTGCCCAACAAGCTATTTAACAAATGATTGATTGTTCCTCCATGGGCGATAATGGCAATGCATTTTATATCCTTGTATGTATCCATTATTTCGTGATAGGCATACTCCACCCGTTGGCGGAATGCCAATTCAGATTCACCTTGTAAAATCGCCTTGGTTATAGGACGTCCTCCTTCGGGAAGGGGATATTTTTGCTTTGCCTGCTCCCTATCCATTCCCGCCAGTACCCCATTATTAAATTCCATCAGCTTCTCTTCAAAAATAATCCCGCAGTTATAAACCGAATTTATAATTTCTGCTGTTTGGAGGGCACGTTTCAATGGGCTGGCAATAATCTGTTCTACCTGATAGCGGTCAGCAAGAGACTGCGCCAGCTTTGTCGCCTGTTCTCTTCCTAAAGATGTCAGTGGAAAATCTGCGCGCCCTTCATGTACATTCAGTAAATCAGCCTCTGATTGTCCATGGCGTATAAGTAGTAGTCTCATTTCTTCCCCCAATTAATGTATTTTACTCTATTATATGATTCGCTTCTTAGAGATTCCATTAACTTCTAATAAAATATTCTATTTTTTAACAATTGGGAGAAAGATAGAGTAAAAGAACATCACATAAAAAGTTTAAAGAACCTGCTTAGGGGCTTTACTTACGTATCAAACATAGCCCTAGGGCTTTCTGATAAACAAAAAACCCAATCTGGTAAGATTGGGTTTGGGTGCGAAGCGATGTCCTACTCTCACAGGGGCGCCCCCAACTACCATTGGTGCTGCCTGCGCAGCGCGTTGACCGGCGAATACCTGCGTCACCTGCACTCGCTCTTTCAGTCACGTACAACGTACGCTCCTTCCTTCGCTCCCTTGCTTCCTTGTCCTTCTGGGTCCTCGCACTGCTGGGGGATTGTCTCCCATACTATTCATGTCCGCTTATAAAATGAATCTTTCGCTTGCGCGCCGGACTCACCTTCGGTGTTTGGCAGTTGGGGGCTTATTTTTTCAATAAAAAATCCGGTTCTAAATCAAATGTTGGGGTGTTGTAAATTTACACAGCACTCCTCATCCCAAATGAACCCCGATATTTTTATATACATGATTTAATAAAATCTTCGCTTTAAAATGCTCAAATTTACGGAAGCCATAGGCATTCCGCT
>JAZUQF010000368.1:0-1637 GCA_045605545.1 Lysinibacillus sp. | reverse complement strand
CAAAATAGAATGTCGTAATCTGAATGCTGGCAGAAACAATCGTCGATGCCTCTTCTGAAAACGCATCCTCCTCGCCCGGTAGCGAGTATTCGATTGTATCGATATGCATGACACGCTCCAATTGTTCGATTTCCTTGATAAACTGCTGCAGACGTTCATCATCCGGCGATTCGATGTCTATTTGAAATGTGATTAATTTTAAATTTGTGGGCAACGCCTCCGCCGACATCGTGGACACAGGTACAGTCTCCGCCTGTTCACTATCCACTGACTCGTCTGATTCCCCATCGTCAGTCGTGCCATCTACCGTCTCGTCAGTTGCACTGCCGTCCATTGTGCCTTCCACAGACGCTTCTTCCTCTGTTCCGCCCAGTCCGGATGCAGAGACCAAATCATCATAATTATTGAAGCTGACTCCTACAATCCGGGAATTCGAGATATATTCGACCGCCTCAAGAGACAAGAGAAGCTGGTCGATTTCACGGCTCGCCGGCAATTTTTTGCGGATGGCGAATTCGTTGCCGACCGTAGCGTTATTCTCCGCTTCCACAAGGGCAATCTGCTCCTTCATGGTCGAGATTTCGCTATTGAGGCTGTTTACAGCACTCTGCTTTGCTTCCGCCTCGTCCTGCTTAGGCAGGACGACATAATAATACACTGCAAACAACAGCGCCATCACAAGCGCCCTCGCAAGAAGCGGTCCTGAATTTTTGCCACTAGAAAGCTGCATTATTCGCCACCTCCAGTAGCCAAATGTGTGTCATTGATTGCTAGCGTCACTTCTACCGTATAACGCGGCACTTCGCTGAATCGCGCCTCGCCGTCCTGCTGTTCGCCGTCCGGGCCAAGCTCAAAGTTTTCAATCATCCCTACCTGTACATCGAGGAAGTACGGGCTATCCTCAAGCCGGCTGATATAATTGGACACCGCATTCAACGTTTCGAAATCAACCGAGAATGTCACAGAGGCTTCCCCAAATGCGTAATCGCGCAAATATGTATTCTCCGGCAACAGCCCTTTCGTTTCATCGACCAGCGGCGTGACGGGATAGGAAATATGCTCGATGAATGCCAACGACTCCTCCACAGACCCATCCGTCGCCCCCTGCAGGGTGGATAGTTCCATCTGAAGCGAATCCCGCTCAGCTTGAAGCGATTGCTCTTTATTCATTAAATTCACGACTTCTGCTTTTGCACCAAAATACAGCCATGACATGACCGCAAGCAGAAGAACGACAATGATGCCAAGCAAAATGAAAAACGTCTTGGAAGTGCCTTCCTCCTGCTCCGTATTCGGCATCAGGTTAATATCAGGTATCATACTCATACATTCTCCCCCTTGAGCGCAAGGCCGATGAGGGAAGCATGCTTCGCCTTGAAGCCGGGATATTTCTTGGCGATGGTGGCATCATTCACTTCGATAATCGGATTGTCAAAGTTCTCCGCCAAAAACTGCGTGATATTGGAAAGCAGCGGATTGTCTCCTAAAATCACGATTTCATCCACCTACTTCTCCCCCTTATGCAATGAAAACTTGAAGAAGTTCATCATCCGGTCAAGCTCCAGCACCTGATCCGTGACAATCATCCGGTAATCCTGCAAATCCCCCTTATATGTAAAGGAAATATCATACTCATT
>JAZUQF010000367.1:0-7330 GCA_045605545.1 Lysinibacillus sp. | reverse complement strand
CGCCGCCTCCAGCGTCTCAAGCTTGTTCGTCTTGGACGCCGGATTGTACCACAGCGCCTTGAAGTCCCCCATATCCAGCTCTAATTGGAAATACGGAGCCGGGACAAAATGCCGGATTTCAAGCTCCCTTTTTACGACGATGGCTAGGGTCGGCGTAATGACACGCCCAATCTTGATCGTCCGTCCTCCCTTCACCGTCGCAGCCCTCGTCAGGTTCAGTCCTACAAGCCAATCGAAAATCATGCGGTACATGGCTGCATTACGCAAATTGCGTATCAAGCCGTCGTTTTCATCAATCAAATGCTCCAAGGCTTGCCTGATGGCGGAATCCGTCGTCTGCGATGTCCAGAACCGCTTCACCGGCAGTCTGCATCCGGCCTTCTTATAGAAGGAATAGAAGATATTCTCCCCTTCCATTCCCGCATCGCAAGCATTTATAATAAAGTCATAGTCATTCGTCTTAAGTAATGTTTCGATGTCCTTGTACACTTTATAAGCGCTTTTTTTTACACGGAATTCGTATTTCTGAGGCATCATGGGCAGCAGGTCAAGGTTCCACTTCTTCCACTCTGCATGGTATTCATGCGGCTCCTTCAACTCCACCACATGTCCGACAAAAGCGGCAAAATCGATGTCATAGGACAAGTTCATCTTTTTATATACTTTCTGTATGTCGCGCATTAAGGATGGCTTTTCGGCGATTAGTAATGCCTTCATTCCAACGACCTCCTTTGTGGTAAGTATATAAAGAACATATGTTTTTGTAAATGTCCGTGTGAACGCTCGAACAACTTTCAGACGAATGGACAAAAGGAGGTTTATACTATTGGAAAAAACAAATTCTTCTCAAACATGGGCCATTGCCCTGTTTGCCATCGGTGTATTCATGGCCGCCCTGGATAACGGCATCATCAGCGCCGCCCTCACGACCATCAACAGTTCCTTTGGAGTGGATGCAAACTGGGGGGCATGGGGCGTCACTATCTATACACTCGGCTTGGCTATAAGCGTGCCCATCATCGGAAAACTTTCGGACCGCTATGGGCGCAAAAAGCTTTTCATCATTGAAATCGCGATTTTCGGCATAGGTTCTTTGCTCGTCGCGCTCAGCCCCAACTTCACCTTCTATCTCATCGCACGCTTCCTGCAGGCAATGGGAGGTGGCGGTATTTTCATCATCGGTAGCTCGCATGTGTTGAGCACCATGCCCGCCGACAAGCAAGGCAAGGCACTGGGCATGCTCGGGGGCATGAACGGGATAGCGGCCGTCCTCGGCCCAAACGTCGGCAGCTTCCTCATTGATTTGACCGGAAGCTGGCATGTGCTCTTTTTAATCAATGTACCGATTGCAATCGCCCTTGTAATTTTCGGCATATTAAAACTGGAAGAAACAAGTGAGCCGAATACAGGCAAGCTCGATCTACTGGGCACCGCTTTACTGTCATTTTCCATCCTGGGCATCATGTATGGATTGACGAACATTGAGGGCGTCGACTTCTTCCAAAGCCTGCTGGAGCCGAATGTCTACGGCTTTATAGTAGGAGGGATTGTTCTCTTCATTGTTCTCCTTATCCATGAAGGACGTTTGGAAAAGAAGAGTGGAGATCCCATCTTGCCATTCCAATTGTTGAAGCATCCGCCTTTCCTATTGACTCTACTGATCGGGTTCTTCTCAGGCGCGCTTCTTGCCGGCATGATTTTCATCCCGGCCTTCTCGGAGCAGGTGCTTGGCATAGCCGCAGAAAAATCGGGCTACTGGATGACGCCCCTTGCCCTTGCAGCCGGAATCGGTGCAGGCCTTGGCGGCGCCCTTGTCGATAAGAGGGGGCCTATATTTGCCATCATCCTGTCCGGAGCCATTTCGGCAATCGGCTTCTTCCTCTTCCCTGCCTGGATCGAGGTGAAATGGCACTTCATTGTCGCATCCATCATTGCGGGCATCGGAATGGGCATCATCCTGGGGGCGCCCCTCAATATTCTGGCGACTGAGGATGCGAAAAAGGATAAAGGGACATCCATCGCGACCCTTTCCCTCGCCAGACAAATCGGGATGACGCTGGCACCGACCATTTATGCAGGGTTCATTGCCCGTGGATTCGCCGAGCTCCCAAGCCTTTTTGCAACGGAATTTCCGGAAAAACTGCAAGACAATCTGAGTCAAGTGGAATTGTCTTCAGAGGGGCAGATGGAAATGGGTATGCTGGCACAACGTTTTTCTGCTGGCGGAGACGTTTCACAGCAAGAGCTGTCAGAAGCCATCGCCGCCATCCAGGATCCGACGTTGAAGGATATCGTGTCCTCTACCGCCTCCGATATCTCCATGATGGCGGCGCAAAACGGGTACGGTGGCTTGTTCATGTCGGCAGCTGTCATTGCCGGTCTGATTTTGCTGACCGTCTTCATCCTATCCCCGATTCGAAAAAGACATTCAGCCTCTTAAAATGGCGACGGGACCGCTGCAAGGCGGTCCTTCTCTATTTCCTAAGCAGAGCACCCTATTCTACAAAAGCAACCCTACCGATAATACTCATGCATTTCAGAGAGAATATTATCTTAATCTAGAAAATATTGTAGATGCGATGATATAATAGATTCAGGAAATGGAGGGAGTGGGCATGAAACCAACGAAGAGAACGGTCCTCTGGATTGTCCCGATCCTGATCATCGGCATATTCTATTATTTCTACGGGCCTAAGGATGACATTACAGAGAATGAACATATCGATTACATAAAAGCTCAAACGCTGGAGGGAGATAGCAATCTGCCGGTCGGTGAAGCATTTGAACGTTATTGCAGCAAAAGTGAATGGGTGTATTTTGAAACGCAGAAAAGGCAAAAAGTCGTGGAGTTCAAAGGGGAGTGCCCTGGCGGCAAGTCCGCGCAACCGGTCAATCTTCAGTTCCTCATCGATGAAGAAGGTGATGACTTCATTCTCGGCGCACTGCTGGTGGACCATGTCCAGCAGACGGAAGAAGAACGAGCGTCATATATCCAGGCCATATATGAACAGGCAGCAAAATAAGAAAGGGCTGAATCATCCGCATGCGGACGAATCAGCCCTGTTTTATATGGCATCCATTATTTTCAATTCCAAATTTCGTATTTCAGTCAGCACGATACGGATATGCTCCTCCAGCGTGTACAGCTTCTTTACGTCTTCACCCTTTTGTAGTTCCAGCTGTTCGCGCTTTTGAACAAGTTCCTCAAGTTTATCAAGCTTATTTAAGTATTCAATGCTTTTTTGCACCTAAATCCCTCCCCTCGCGGACAACATACCAGTATGATTCTTTTCGTTATAGTTACTATATAACCGAAAAGCCCACCGTTAAAACTACTAATATATTACTTTATTTCCACATTCAACAAATCAGACTTTGGACACTTGTACCTATAACTTTTCATTTATTTTTCAGACGGTGCTTACGTTTTTCAGCAACCTTGCTAGAAATGCCGAGTTGCTACGCAGGCTTCCCGTTTTTGACTGCCCGGTTAAAATGGCATGCAGTAACTGTTTTTCCTCGTCTATCACCTGGCTAAACATCCATTATAAAACCGGCGACTAAATGAGTATTTTCACGCTATTTTCGAGAAAAAAACTATCTCCCCATCTGATACAATGATGCATAGCCCCCTCTTTTAGTATAGTAGAAGATTGCATCCATCACGCCGCCCCTCATTTGATGGTAAAGATTTGTCCTTACGTTATATCTACTCGCATCATGGCAGGAATATGCCTTCCACCAAGCAATCAAATCTATTTTCCTATATTCGTAATGATTTTTAGAAATCAGTATGCAACTACGCACCCAACTCTGCCGTTGAACTGTCCTCATGCCAGATGGCACCCTTTGGCTTCATTCTTGCCCCTTCCATTCCCTCGTACTGCCACAGTCCAAAAGCATTCTTTCTATTAATTTAATTTTCATCAAAAAAGGGGCAGAACTCCTTCTCCTCTTCTTGTTCAAACGTAAATTTTCTTAAAATTCATTTATTTCGTATGCAATTATGCTTTTTCCCCCATAAACCGAGTTGACAAAACAAAAAATGTCGTGCATTCTTATATTCAAATATGTAAAAGTAAAAGCATAGCGGAGATTAGTAAGTGACACTTGGCTGCAATAGAGAGCGACACCCATGGGCTGGAAGGTGCGTGCACGCAAAAGACGCTGAACCTGCTTCGTCCAAGCTCCTGGCAAAACCAGGCGCCGACTCAGCGTTACGAGACAAGTGGAATGCATGTGCATTCAATTTAGGTGGTACCACGGAAGCCCTTTTCGTCCTATATAACAGGCGAAAAAGGGCCTTTTTTATATTCAATGGCACTGGATTAGACAAGGGTCGCCCCTTTTTACAGGTGGGCATTCAGGTAGTATGGAGGCAAAATAGTATGGAACGAAAACGAATTGTCGTAAAAATCGGCAGCAGCTCGCTGACGAATGCAAGAGGAGAAATTGATCAGCAGAAATTCACCGATCATATCAAAGCCATCGCCAAGCTGAAGAAGCAGGGGCATGACGTTTTGCTTGTGTCCTCTGGCGCCGTGGCTGCGGGATTCCGCAAGCTGGGTTATTCATCCCGTCCCGTGACGATTAAAGGAAAGCAAGCAGCTGCCGCTGTCGGACAGAGCCTGCTGATTGGCCGCTACAGCGAGGCTTTCAGTGAATACGGCATCATACCCGCGCAGATTTTATTGACACGGCATGACTTCAGCGAAAAAAAACGCTATAAAAATGCGTACGCCACTTTTTCTGAACTTTTAGAACGTTCCGTCTTACCTATCATCAATGAAAATGATACAGTATCAGTAACAGAGCTGACCTTTGGTGACAACGACATGCTGTCGGCCCTCGTAAGCGGTCTTGTGCATGCCGATCACCTGATCATTTTGACGGATGTCAACGGCTTGTATGATGCAAATCCATTGAAGAATCCCGCTGCGAAGCGGATTGACCGGATTAAGGAAGTGACCGATGAGATGCTTGGCTTTGCGAGTGGTGCTGGCTCCAAGGTGGGGACCGGCGGCATGCAATCGAAGCTGGTGGCTGCACGCTTCGCAATGAATGCCGGCGTCAAGGTATTCATCGGTAACGGTCTAGGCGAGGATAAGCTTATCACGATTTTAGAAGGCCGGGGCGACGGTACATATTTCGAAAACGATTCATGCACCATTCTTCCGATGAACAAGCAGTGGCTGACGCTCACGGAAGTCAGCGGAAAGCTGTTCATTGATGACGGAGCTGTCAAGGCCCTGACGACCGGCGGCAAATCGCTGCTTCCTGCAGGCATCTATGCCTACGAAGGAAACTTTGAAAAGGGCGATGTGGTGGAGGTGTACGATCGCCACATACTGATTGGCCGCGGGGAGACCCTCTATTCGAGCGAGTCGCTTGAAAAAGCGATGGGCAAACGGACCGGTGAGGCGGACTGCCCTATTGAAGTCGTCATTCACCGTAATAACTGGATACAATCATAAGGAGGATGTTTATGAGCACAATCGTGGAAAATGAAGTGATTGAAAAAGGAAAACGGGCAAAGATAGCGAGCTTTACGATGAATACAAAAACCACTGCTGAAAAGAACGGCGCCCTGATCGCCATTGCCGACCAGCTGATGATGGATAAGGAATGGATCATCGAAGAGAATGCCAAGGACCTGCATGACGGCAAGGAGTCCGGCCTGTCTACGGCTACCCTGGACCGCATCATGCTGAATGAGGACCGCATCATGGCGATGAGCGATGCAATCCGCCTGCTTGTAGACCTGCAGGATCCTGTCGGCGAGGTGCTCGAGGACATTACAAAGGAGAACGGCCTGCACATCCTGAAAAAGCGGGTTCCCCTCGGTGTCATCGGTATGATTTATGAAGCGCGCCCGAATGTGACGGTCGATGCCGCCACCCTGTCATTGAAGACGGGCAATGCAGTATTGCTGCGCGGCTCATCATCGGCCAAGCATTCCAATATCGCACTTGTCACATCCATTCATAAGGCGCTTGAAAAAGCCGGCCTACCAAAGGATGCCGTACTATTGATTGAGGATACATCGCGGGAGACGGCGAAAACGCTGTTCACATTGAATGACTACCTGGATGTCCTCATTCCGCGAGGCGGCAAAAGCTTGATTGACCTCGTCGTACGTGAGGCAAGTGTGCCTGTGCTTGAAACCGGTGCCGGAAACTGCCACGTCTTCATCGATGCATCGGCCGACTATGACATGGCGACGAAAATTGTCCTGAACGCCAAAATGCAGCGCCCTTCCGTGTGCAATGCTGCGGAAAGCCTGCTCATCCAAAGGGATTTCTTTGAAGCGAACGGCGAACAGCTGCTTGCAACGCTATCGGATGCCGGCGTCAAAATCTACGGAGATGAAAAGGTGTGCGCGGCATTGCCTGTCGCTTTAAAGGCGACCGAGGAGCATTATGCAGAAGAATTCCTGGAGCTGACAATCAGCGTAAAAGTAGTTGAATCCGTGGAGGAAGCCATCCTGCACATCAACAAATTCGGCACGAACCATTCGGAATCGATTGTAACAGAAGATGCACAGCATGCTGAAATGTTCTTGAATTCTGTAGACGCAGCAGCCGTCTACCACAATGCATCCACCCGCTTTACGGATGGATTCGAGTTCGGCTACGGCGCGGAAATCGGCATTTCCACACAAAAGCTGCATGCACGCGGTCCAATGGGCTTGCCGGCATTGACATCAACAAAATACTATGTGTATGGCGAAGGCCAGATACGCGGATAATCAAAGGGCGTCCATGTGAAAATGGGCGCCCTTTTCATGTTGGAACAGTGAGCTGCGAGGACAAATAAATGGCATGCTGTCCATCACTTTAGGGAAAAGGATGCGGTTCGCGCAATCTTTTCCCTCCCCTTTAGTCAATCACCGCGTTTAGATTCCTCCTCCTGTGGAAAAAACAACAATATGTAGCCCGTTTTTTCATCTATCTATCAGAAAAAGCTTCATTTGGATGTCGGGCGAAAAAAATATACTAGAGAAGAAGGGGTATCGTGTATGAAAATTGTTGCAATCAATGGCAGCTTACGCCATGGCTCATTCAATGGTAAGTTAATCGATTTTGTGAAGGAAAAATGTCCGGAAGACATTACATTTGAAATGGCGGACATCAGTGGACTCCCGTTGTTCAATGAGGATTTGGAGGCCTCCCCTCCCGACCGCGTCCTTGCGTTCAAGGAACAGCTGGCGAACGCGGATATCCTGCTGTTCGCTACACCGAACTACAACGGCTCGGTTCCAGGCGTGCTGAAAAACGCCATTGATTGGGCGTCACGTTCCTATGACGGCCATCCGAATTCCCTCGGCGGA
>JAZUQF010000366.1:0-5100 GCA_045605545.1 Lysinibacillus sp. | reverse complement strand
GAGCTCGTCATTGTCGATACCGGCTCTACGGACCGGACGATAGAGATTTGCAAAACATTCGGCACCGTCCCGCATTCCTATAAATGGAATAACCATTTCGCCGAAGCCCGCAATTACGGCCTGTCCAAAGCGAAGGGAGATTGGATTCTATGGGTGGATGCAGACGAGGAAATTGAAGGTGGCCATGATGATTTTATCAAGAGGCTCTTATCCGAGACGGATGCCCATATGCTTCTTCTGCCCATCATCAACTATTACGGCGAAACGCTGCCTGTTCTTAGAAATCAGGCTCACCTTTATTATCAGCCTCGCCTATTCCGTAATCATTTAGGAGTGGAATTTGTGAACAATATCCACGAAACTCCTCTATTACCCAAAGGTGTCCATACCGAAAGAGCAACGATTCCCGCAGACGTACCCATCCATCATTACGGCTATATAAAGGAGGTAACGGAACGCAAAAATAAATCCCAGCGGAATCTTCAATCACTTCTTGCAGCATATGAAGACCCTGACCATAGCCCGTGGATCGAGTATCATCTGGCAAGCGAATTATACCGTCTGAAGGATTATACTGCCTCCTTCGCTTATGTAAACCAGTCCATACTTGGCTTCCTGCTGTTGCAGCTCAAGCCCCCTTCCCTTCTGTACCGCTTGAAATATGCACTGTTGCTGGAGACAAATAGCCTGGACGGGGCCGAAGCAGGAATCGATAAAGCCCTTGCCCTCTATCCCGACTATGTAGACCTTCACTTCCTGAAAGGATCGATTCTCATTCGGCTGGAAAAATACAGGGAGGCATTGGCCGCTTTTGAAAGATGCCTGGCGCTCGGCGAAAACCATCGTGAGTACCTGATCACCCGGGGAGCGGGAAGCTTCAACGCCCTGCATTATAAGCAGCTATGCCTGCAGAAAATGACCGGGTCGAAAAAATGAATGCCTATCAACCACGGTCTTAATCCCATTACACAAAGAAGGAGCTTTATATATGAAACGAATTCTTTATATCGGCTGGATCGGCTATGGCAATTTGGGCGATGAATTGATGTTCGACCTATTCAAGCAGCAATGCTCGACCCTGGGGGATTCCTATAAGCTGGATTCTACAAATGTAGAGTATCGATATTTAAAAAACATCCCCACCTCCGAATATGACCTCATTGTACTTGGAGGAGGCTCCATCCTGAGCAGCATAGACCAGATCGTACATCCCTATATCATCAACTTTTTATATGATTGCCTATCATCGAATAAAAAGGTCATGCTATGGGGTTCCGGCATCGATTGGGTTCCGAGGTCTGCTATAGCGCACTTGAAGGATGACAAGGATATTCCCCTGACCTTATCGGAGGACATGAAAGCCAGGCTTGTCCATGTCTTGCAGAAAAGTGTGTGGGCCGGCGTGAGGGGACCGCTGACCGCCAGAATCCTGGAGCAATGCGGGGCGCGTGTATATATAAGCGGGGACCCCGGATTTTTGTTGGCACAGCCAGACATGCTCAAAGAAGTGAATGTACCGCTTGATCCCAGGATGGATACAGCCTCAAAAATTATCGGGGTGAACTGGGGAACAAGCTTCAATGCAATTTATGGACAAGATGAAGTGAGCGTGGAAGACTCATTGGCCAATGCATTGAACAAATTTACCAAGCAAGGGTACCTTATTTATTTATACACCGTGTGGAAGTCGGATTTGCCCTCCATCGAGCGCCTGTATGCAAAGCTCCATGACAAGAACAGCGTCATCTTGGATAAAAGGCCGCACCATCAGGACGAACTGATTTCCCTCCTGCAGTCATTTACCTTTACAATCAATTTCAAGCTGCACGCAAATTATATTTCCCTGGCCGCCAATACTCCCTTCATTGCATTGGGCTATCGATTCAAGGTATTCGATTTCATCCACTCGGTCCATCTTGAGGATTATATCATTTCAACGGACGACCAGAATATCGATGGGCGTCTCCTGTCATTGGAGCCTCTAATCATCAAAAACAGGGACAGCATCGTAGAAGCAATGCAGGCCAAGCAAGACATGTTCCGAGAAAGAATCGGGAAGCCTTTCGAAGACGGGCTCTATCTGTAACGCCATGCACGATAAAGTAGCACAAACCACAAGTGGTGTTTGTGCTACTTGATGCAACTCTATTCAGCCGAAAGGTGCGCTTTGAAAAACTCCTCATTCTTTAAAACAGACGGATCATCGGTTCGGTATTCCTTGGCCTTCTCATTACATGCCATGGAAAGCTCCTTCTCTCCCGTCTCCCAATAGCAGACACAGAGCTGCAGGTAAGGATACCAGGTGGAATAGCTTTCCTGCAAGAATCCCATCGTATGCTTCATGTCTACCTCAACCGCCAGCCTGTAGAAGATGATTGCCTTCTCATACAATCCGTTGTCTTTATATAAATCGCCTAGCCGACAGGAAACTTCCGGCCTCGGTACATCATAAGCCATGGATTTTACAAGGGATTCCACCTCCTTCTCCGTGTCCCCAAGGCTTCGGTAGCAGGCCGCCATGTTGATGCAGGCACGGATTTTATCCTCGACCCATCCCTCTTTCCCCCCGAGGAACTCGTTATAGTAATCAATGGCCTTTTCATACTGACCATGATCCATCAATTCATTACTATAATAAAACAGGTCCCTCGGGCTGAAGGCCTCTCCTCTTGCCAGCTTCTTTTCATAGATCCTCAAGTTCCGGTCATTCGGCAAGCCGGCTTCCGACTTGTCTGCCTTTCGATGCGTGACTGCTATATCCGCTGCAAGTATATTGCCTCCCACCTCCAGATACTCATGGACGGCGCCCTTCCACTGGAATCCCCGCTCCTTTTTCACGAGACGGTGGCGCCTGAAGCTGAAGGACGGCTTGCCGTATTCATCAAACGCAATATGATAAAGCATGGAGACGGCATCGACATCAGCCGTAAGTTCCTCCTTCAGTTGCTGCAGCTTCCTTTGATCCTCTTCTTCGAGGATATCATCTGCATCCAGCCAAAATTGATAATCCATCGTCGCTTTGCTGAACGCAAAGTTCCTGGCTGCCGAAAAATCATCCACCCATTCAAAGTCATACACTTTTTCCGTAAACCTTCCGGCGATTTCCTTTGTACTATCGGTTGATCCGGTATCCACGATTATTATTTCATCACAGACGGCCTCTACAGAACGCAGACACCGCTCCAGCACTTCTTCCTCATTCTTCACGATCATACACAGGCTAATTGTGTGCATGTATGTTCACCACCATGTTTGAAGTCATATTAGTATATGAATGCGTCCGCCTATGGTGAAACGTTCTGCTAAAGGAAATGCATGCAAAGATTCGGCGCCTTTCACCTGCCATCACGTCCTAAATGCCGCAACACCTGGCGCGTTATTGAGAAAGTCCATTTTATCCATTGTATAGAGGGGAAATTTTGAAGAAATACTAAAGAGTATTGCAGCAAATATATTCCTGAATGGAGGAGGAGCAGCATTGCCGATAAATGAAGATACACTATCAATTTTGGCTTTAGGCGGCATCAACGAAATCGGTAAAAACATGTATGTTATTGAGTACGGGGATGATCTCGTCATTGTTGACTGCGGGGCAAAGTTTGCCGATCAACATGCATTGGGCGTCGATTTGATCATCCCGGACATTTTTTATTTACAGGAAAACCAGGACCGGGTCAGGGCGCTGATTGTCACGCACGGTCATGAAGACCATATAGGTGGGGTTCCCTACCTTTTGAAGAAAATCAATATCCCTGTATATGCCACGAAGTTTACACTAGGGCTGATTGAATTGAAATTGAAGGAGCATAAGATAGCCAGGGAGTCGCAATTGACTGAAATCCATTCAGAATCCCAATTGACATTCGGTGCTATCGGCGTCAGCTTTTTTAAGGTGAGCCACAGCATCCCTGACTGCCTGGGCATCGTGTTTGATACACCGGAAGGAAAGGTGGTCCACACAGGAGACTTCAAATTCGATTTGACCCCTGTGAACGACCAGTATTCGGATATTCATAAAATGGCCCGGATCGGCGAGGAAGGCGTCCTGGTGCTGATATCAGAAAGTACGAATGCGGAGCGGCCTGGATTAACGCCATCCGAGCATCTTGTCGGGGGCCATCTTGAGGAGATGTTCATGAAGGCGGAGCAGAAGATCTTCATCTCTACCTTCGCTTCCAATGTCAACCGTATCCAGCAGGTCGTGAATGCCTGTATGAAGACCAATCGGAAGCTCGCACTGCTTGGCCGCAGCATGGTGAATGTCGTGCAGGTGGCAAGGGAGCGCGGCTATTTGGATGTGCCGGATTGGATGATTGTCGATGCACGTGATATTCACCAGATTCCTTCCGAACGCATCGCCATCCTATGTACAGGCAGTCAAGGGGAGCCGCTTGCCGCTCTGGCGCGACTGTCTACTAACAGCAACCGCGATGTCAAGGTGCACCCCGGCGATACCGTCATCTTTGCCGCTTCTCCGATTCCCGGGAACGAAAAGGATGTGTCCCGCATCGTCGATAATTTATTGCAGCTTGGCGCCGATGTCATCTACGGCTCTTCATCCGTTACAGGGATGCATGTATCCGGACATGGCTATCAGGAGGATTTGAAGCTGATGCTGACGTTGATGAAGCCCACCTATTTCATCCCAATCCACGGGGAATACAGGATGCTTCATCGGCATCGCCTGCTGGCTGAAGGAGTCGGCGTCGAACCGGGGCACACATTCATCATCAATAACGGTGATGTTGTCGATGTCCGAAATGGCACAGCCCGTCAAACACGTAAGGTAACGGCCGGCGATACGTATGTGGATGGCTATGGCATCGGGGAGGTGGGACAGGTTGTGCTTCGCGACCGAAAACAGCTTGCTGAAGACGGCATGCTCGTCATCGTCGTGACGGTCAGCAAGATGGACGGCTCCCTCATCTCCGACCCGGAAGTCATCTCCCGGGGCTTTGTCTATGCCAAGGAGGCTGAGGAGCTGATGAACGGCCTTGCCTCCGTCGCAAAGGATGCCATCACCCCATTCAAGGGGCCGAATGCCTTTGCGATGAAGCAGGCGCTGAAAAAGGCAATCGGCCAATACGTATCGACCCATAC
>JAZUQF010000365.1:0-27889 GCA_045605545.1 Lysinibacillus sp. | reverse complement strand
GGACATCCCTGGCCTTGACCGGACATCTACTGTAGAATTCCAAGCTGCAGATGAGGAAGAAGTCGCAAAGGTAATACGTACAATGATGCATTCGGAAGACCGGACGAGACCAAACCATTAATAGGGGATTATATGTAGCAGGGCCGAGAAATCGGCTCCTTTTTCTTTGTCAAGAAAGAGGCGGAAATAGCTCCATATGAATCAGGCGCTACGCTATGTATACGCTCCCAAGGGATTCTCTGGAGGTCGTCGCAGTAAAAAAGGAAGTAAATGCCCCGTGACATGTCGGATTCTCTATAAAAAGAGCGAAGTTTGATGGATGATGCTGGATTTAGCGGTTGGGAATCGTGTGTAAAAAAGACATAAATTTGGTATAATATACAGTAGGTATGTTTTGCTGAAGAGAGGTGGATACGAATGACACAACCGAGTAATGATGAACAAAAGCTTTGGAACAGCTGGATAAACAATCGGGATCCACAAGCAGGGGACTTGCTGGTCAAGAAGTATAAGCCCCTTGTTTCCTACCACGTACAACGGATTGGAGCTAGTCTGCCGAAAAACGTTTCTCGGGATGATCTGGTCAGCCTCGGGATGATGGGATTATTCGACGCATTGAATAAGTTTGATATAAAGCGAGATTTGAAGTTTGATACGTATGCATCCTTCCGGGTGCGAGGTGCCATCATCGATGGGCTTCGTAAGGAGGACTGGCTTCCGCGTTCGGCGAGGGAGAAGGCAAAGAAGCTGGAAACGCAGATTGAAAGGCTGGAGCAGAGGCTGATGCGTCATGCAACACCCGAAGAGCTGGCGGAACATATGGAACTGCCGGTAGAGGAAGTATATCAGACGGTGCAGGAGCATTTCTTCTCCAATGTACTGTCCATTCATGAACAGCAGGACCAGGAAGAGTCGGAGGGGAAAAGCTTCGTCATTCGGGATGAACATACGAAAACACCTGAACAGCAGGTGGTCCGTACGGAGCTGTTAGGGGATTTGGCAGAGAACATCAAAAAGCTCAATGAAAAGGAGCAGCTTGTCCTGAGCCTTTTTTATACTGAAGAGATGACATTGACGGAGATTGGGGAAATGCTCGAATTGTCAACTTCCCGCATATCGCAGATCCATTCAAAGGCATTGTTCAAACTGCGGAGGTTTTTATCTTCTGAAATGATGAATGCATAGGAGGGGTATCTATGAGTTTGAAGGCCGTGGAGCTGCAGATTGCAATCCCGAAAACATTTGAGGCCGGGAAGGTTGCCGACCAGCATCAGCAACGTGTAATCAACCAACAGATTGACGCCAACGAAGCACTCAAGAAGGAATTGGAACGCAAGCAGCTGACCGTCAATATGACGGACAATGTGGAGGCCATCACGGATCAGGAAGGGGGAAGCCATAATGGGGGCGACCCCTCCTCATCTGGGGGAGAAAATAAAGGTGATCAGGAACAGCCGAAAGCCCAGCATCCATTCAAGGGCAATTTAATCGATTTTAGCGGATAGGAGATATAATGGTTTCAATCATATTAGTTGTATTATTCATCGGTCAGCTGCTCAGCTTCTTCTTCATCATCCTGCTGAACAGCAAGTTGGCGAGATTTAAGGATCTGGAGGCGCGGCAGGAACAGGTCGTCAGGGAGATGGATGATGCCATCGGAGTATACTTAATGGAAATGAAGGAGGAAAACGACCGTCTAATTAAAGAAATGACCGCTGTAAAACAGATGCCCATCAGAGAACGGGGCGATTTTGAAGAAAAAGGTCCAAACCCTCTTTCTGCACCAGGAAGGGAGGAGGGTTTAGGTGAAGAGGACGTAACAGCCGAATCCAGAAAGCCGTATGTCCCCATCGCCTTTGCAACAAACGCCTACAGCAGGCAAAAGCAGGATTCTTCCGACAAGCAGCCGGTACAAGAAGCGCCCGGGGAGGCAGAGTCTCTGCCGGAACAAGGCGAGCCGCCCCGCCTGACGCCTTTTGAACAGGAAGTTGTAGGAATGCACCGGGACGGGAAGACAATTGAGGAAATTGCGAAGAAAACGCAGAAGGGCAAAACGGAAATTGAATTATTAATCAAGTTTCATGCTTAAAATAGTTGCACCGCTTCTGGACTATATGGTATAGTAGCTAACGGTGTTAACATTACACACGCATTTTGATGTAGTAAGTGGTGCTCGCGTGCGTGCGGGTTGCTTGTTGCAGATGAAAAATGCGGAGGAAAAAAACCAAACATACTAGGAGGACAAACTCATGTCAGTAATTTCAATGAAACAACTACTTGAGGCTGGTGTACATTTCGGTCACCAAACTCGCCGCTGGAACCCAAAAATGAAGAAATACATCTTCGTTGAGCGTAACGGCATCTACATTATCGATTTACAAAAAACGGTTAAAAAATTAGAAGAAGCTTACGACTTCATGCGCCAAGTTGGCCAAGACGGTGGTAAAGTTCTTTTCGTAGGTACAAAAAAACAAGCTCAAGAAGCTATTAAAGAAGAAGCTGAACGTTCAGGCAACTACTACATCAACCAACGCTGGTTGGGTGGTACACTAACTAACTTCGGTACAATCCAAAAACGTGTTGCACGCTTAAAAGAAATCGAGCGCATGGAAGAAGACGGTACTTTCGAAGTGCTTCCTAAAAAAGAAGTTATCCAACTTAAAAAAGAACACGAGCGTCTAGTGAAATTCTTAGGCGGTATCCGTGATATGAACGCTATTCCGGACGTAATGTTCGTAGTAGACCCACGCAAAGAGCGCATTGCTGTTGCAGAAGCACGCAAATTGAACATCCCGATCGTTGGTATTGTTGATACTAACTGTGATCCAGATGAAATCGACTATGTAATCCCTGCAAACGACGATGCTATCCGCGCTGTTAAATTATTAACTGCTAAAATGGCTGATGCGTTAATCGAGTCAAAACAAGGTGAATCAGAAGCTCCAGCTGTTGAAGAAGAAACTTCTGCTGAGTAATTCACTCGTGCAAATGGTGATAAGTGGATGATCCCTCTTATCACCTTTTTTTAAGGATTAGAGCCTTTGCTGCTCATAAATATATTGATTTTCAAATCCAAGGAGGAAACTCAAATGGCAATTACTGCACAATTGGTAAAAGAACTACGCGAAAAAACTGGCGCAGGTATGATGGACTGCAAAAAAGCATTAGTACAAACTGATGGCAACCTAGAAGCGGCTATCGACTTCCTGCGTGAAAAAGGTTTAGCTGCTGCTGGCAAAAAAGCAGACCGTATCGCTGCAGAAGGTACTACTTATGTATTAGAACAAGGTAATGAGGCAATCATTTTAGAAGTGAACGCTGAAACTGACTTCGTTGCAAAAAACGAGAAGTTCCAAGTGTTGGTTGCTTCTTTAGCTGAGCAACTATTGGCTGCTAAACCAGCATCAGTAGAAGCTGCTCTAGAGCTTGAAAAAGACGGCGTGAAAATCGCTGACCAAATTTCTACAGCTATCGCGACAATCGGTGAAAAAATCACGCTTCGTCGTTTCGAAATCAAAACAAAAACGGATGCAGACGCATTCGGTGCTTACCTGCACATGGGCGGTAAAATCGGCGTTCTAGTACAATTAGAAGGCACTACTGACGCTGCTGCAGCTAAAGATGTAGCAATGCACATCGCTGCAATCAACCCAACTTACGTATCGCGTGACGAAGTATCTGCTGAAGAAGTAGAGCGTGAGCGCAAAGTATTAACTGAACAAGCCCTAAACGAAGGCAAGCCAGAAAACATCGTTGCGAAAATGGTTGAAGGCCGTCTTGGCAAATACTTCGAAGACGTATGTCTATTAGACCAAACTTTCGTAAAGAACTCTGACCAAAAAGTTCGCGACTTCGTGAAATCAACTGGCGGTTCTGTAGCTGGCTTCACTCGCTATGCTGTAGGTGAAGGTATCGAGAAACGTGAAGATAACTTCGCTGAAGAAGTAATGAACCAAGTTAAAGGCAACTAATTTAAATACGATTCACACAACTGTGTGATTACAAATAGGGAGCACATACTGTGTTCCCTATTTTTCAAGGAAATGAACAAAAAACAGCGAAACAGCAGTCTATTTCCTTTTAAATAAATGAGTAACGGAGGCTTGCTATGAGTGTGGCACATTACAAACGTGTAGTAATTAAATTAAGCGGCGAAGCATTGGCTGGGGATGCAGGTTTTGGTTTATCGCCGGAAATTATCAAATCTGTTGCTGAAGAAGTGAAGGAAGTTGTAGACCTTGGCGTTGAAGTGGCGGTCGTAGTAGGCGGCGGCAACATCTGGCGCGGAAAAGTGGGCAGCGAAATGGGCATGGAGCGTGCTTCTGCCGACTATATGGGTATGCTTGCAACAGTCATGAACTCTTTGGCATTACAAGATGCATTGGAAAAGTTGGAAATCGAGACGCGTGTACAATCATCCATCGTCATGACGCAGGTGGCTGAGCCATATATCCGCCGTAAAGCGGTGCGCCATTTGGAAAAGAAACGCGTGGTCATCTTTGCAGCGGGGACAGGTAATCCGTTCTTCTCGACAGATACGACGGCTGCATTACGTGCAGCGGAAATCAATGCAGATGCAATTTTGATGGCGAAGAATAATGTAGATGGCGTCTACTCGGCAGATCCAAGAGTAGATACTTCCGCAGTCAAGTATGACACACTCACGTATTTAGACGTTATTCAACAAGGATTGCAAGTAATGGATTCAACCGCTTCTACATTGTGCATGGATAACGATATCCCGCTGGTGGTGTTCTCCATTATGGAAAAAGGTAATATTAAACGCGCTGTTATGGGCGAAAAAATCGGAACTGTTGTTAGGAGGAATTCATAATGACGAAACAAGTATTAGACCAAGCAAAAGAAAGAATGACAAAATCATTGGCAGCATTCAGCCGTGAACTGGCTTCCATCCGTGCAGGACGTGCAAGTGCAGCCCTTCTGGACCGCATTTCAGTCGACTACTATGGCGCACCGACGCCAGTCAACCAGCTTGCAGGTGTATCTGTACCGGAGCCGCGCCTGCTTGTCATTACTCCATATGACAAATCGATTTTGGGCGAAATCGAAAAGGCAATCATGAAATCGGATATCGGTATTACGCCGACAAACGACGGCAACGTCATCCGCCTTGCCATCCCTGCCTTGACGGAAGAGCGCCGTAAAGAGCTTGTCAAAGTGGTGAAGAAGGAAGCGGAAGAGGCGAAAGTTGCTGTACGTAACGTGCGTCGTGATGCAAATGATGATCTGAAAAAATTGGAGAAGAATGGCGAAATCACAGAAGACGACCTGCGCGGCTATAGTGAAGACATTCAAAAATTGACGGACGAGTTCATCGCAAAAGTGGATGAAACGGCAAAAGAAAAAGAAAAAGAAATTTTAGCGGTGTAATTGCATATACTCATAGTGGATATGTAAGTACTTATCAAACAGTCTAGAACTTTTCATGGATTAAGACGTCCTAAGCTCAGGACGTCTTTTCTATCGTTAGGCGAAAAGGTTGTACAAAGAGATATACATAAAAATACCGAGCCGCTTTGCTTCTGCTGACGATGAAGAAAAGAGGGACACACCTAGCCGTTTTTGATATGATAGACTTGCGGTCCAAATGTGAAGCAGTTGGAGGAGTTACGATGTTTAACAAGCTATTTGGTAAAAAGAAAAAGAAACAGAATATGATGAACCAGCAAAAGGGCTTAGTTAAGGATGAATGTATCCCTTCACATATTGCAATTATTATGGACGGGAACGGTCGTTGGGCAAAAAAGCGCGCCATGCCACGTATAAAAGGGCATCATGAAGGGATGAATACTGTTAAAAAAGTGACCCGTTATGCCAGTGGGCTCGGTGTTCGCGTATTGACCCTTTATGCATTTTCCACAGAGAACTGGAAAAGGCCGAAAACAGAAGTGGAATTTTTAATGAACTTGCCGGGGCAATTTCTGCAGTCTTTCTTGCCCGAATTGATGGAATTGAACATCCGGGTCCAAATGATTGGGGATAAAGCCGTTTTGCCCGTTCATACGCAAAAGGCGCTCGATGCAGCGATGGAGGCGACGAAGGATAATACAGGCCTCATCTTGAATTTTGCGATGAATTATGGCAGCCGTGATGAAATAGTAAGAGCAATGAAAACAATGATGGTAGAGGTAAAGAACGGTTCCCTTGCGGTGGAGGATATCACGGAGGAGCGGGTGACCGACTATCTGATGACGGCACACCTTCCTGAGCCGGATTTGTTGATTCGTACGAGTGGAGAAGTCCGCTTGAGCAATTTTATGCTTTGGCAGCTTGCCTATACGGAATTCTGGTTTACCGATACACTGTGGCCCGACTTTGACGAGGCGTGTCTGCGCGAGGCGATTGAAGTGTATCAGAATCGGAATCGACGTTATGGGGGGCTGAAAGGAGAAGAAACACAGTGAAAACAAGAATCATAACGGGAGTCGTGGCCGCAGCGCTGTTCATCCCGTTTGTCATATATGGAGAACTGCCGTTTACGCTGTTGGTCTATGCGCTGGCGGCTGTTGGCCTATATGAAATTTTACGTATGAAAAAACTGCCGATTTACTCGGTGCCGGGCATCCTTGCGCTACTTGCCATGTTTGTGCTGTTGATGCCTGATGCTTGGGGAGAACAGGTACAGGAGTGGACAACCTACTCGAAACTGGAACTGCTCTTTATCGCAGCAATTCTGTTGTTGGTTTATTCAGTGCTAGTAAAGAACCACTTCACGTTCGATGATGCCGCATTCGCCATCTTGAGCACTCTATATGTGGGAGTGGGCTTCTATTATTTGATTGAGACACGTGGTGCCGGGCTTGAATACATCATATTTGCACTGCTGATTGTGTGGACGACCGACTCCGGTGCCTACTTTACGGGTAGAAGTTTCGGCAAGCGCAAATTATGGCCGGATATTTCGCCGAATAAAACGGTGGAAGGATTTGTAGGGGGAATTGCCAGTGCTGTGGTAGCAGCGGTCATTATGCAATCCATTGCACCTTTCTCAATTTCCTGGACAGGCCTGATTATAGTCGCGATTGCCAGTTCGGTATTCGGACAGATGGGCGATCTGGTGGAATCAGCGATCAAACGCCATTATGACGTGAAGGATTCAGGCACAATCCTGCCTGGGCACGGCGGTATTCTAGACCGCTTTGACAGCTTGTTATTTGTTTTACCGCTATTGAACTTACTGCATTTTGTTAGTTGATAAAGGAGTCCGTTATGAAAAAGATTAGTTTACTAGGTGCAACAGGTTCCATCGGTCTGCAGACGATAGATATCATTGCAGCAAACCGGGAAGAGTTCCAGCTTGTAGCATTTTCATCAGGAAGAAATATCGAAAAAACACGGGACATCATTTCACAGCTGAGCCCTGAACTTGTTTCCGTACAGGAGGAGGCGGATGCGCTTGCCCTTTCTAAAGAGTATCCACATGTCCAATTTACGTATGGAACGAAGGGATTGGTGGAAGTGGCCACTCATCCGGAAACGACGGTGCTGTTGAATGCGGTACTTGGCAGTGTCGGTCTGGAGTCTACGCTGGCGGCAATTCGCATGGGTAAAACAATTGCCATTGCAAACAAGGAGACGCTTGTTACTGCCGGGCATCTTGTCATGACGGAGGCGAGAAAGTACGATGCACCAATCTTGCCGGTGGATAGTGAACACTCTGCACTTTACCAATCGATGAATGGGGAAAATCCAAAGGCCATTGAACGTCTGATCCTGACGGCTTCCGGCGGTTCCTTCCGTGACCGGACGCGTGCGGAGTTGGAGGGTGTGACGGTGAAAGATGCACTTAATCACCCGAACTGGTCCATGGGCGCGAAAATCACAATCGATTCAGCGACGATGATGAACAAGGGACTTGAAGTGATTGAAGCGCATGTATTGTTTGACATGCCCTATGACCGCATCGATGTACTTTTGCACCGGGAAAGCATTATTCACTCCATGGTTGAATATCATGATACAAGTGTCATGGCGCAGCTCGGTACCCCGGACATGCGTGTGCCCATTCAATATGCACTGACGTTTCCGGATCGCATTCCGCTCGTCGGCGGCAAACGGCTGAATTTGGCGGAGGTCGGCAAGCTCCACTTCCAGGAAGTTGACTTCGACCGCTACCGCGCCTTGAAGCTTGCCTATGATGCCGGACGTGCGGGCGGTACGATGCTGACGGCGATGAATGCGGCGAACGAGGCGGCTGTTGCGCTGTTCCTGCAGGAAAAGATTACATTCCTGCAAATCGAGGAGTGCATCGAACGCATAATGGATGCCCATGAAAATATTCTGCTCCCGGATTTAGAGACGATTTTACATGTAGACAGTGAGACGAGAAAAAACGTCCAAAACATGGTAAAATAGAACCGTACAGGAATTTGCTCGTGAAGGTGGGAAAGTATGCAAACAATCATTGCATTTATAATCATTTTTGGCTCGCTCGTATTCTTTCATGAGCTAGGTCACTTTATCTTTGCGAAGCGCGCAGGCATCATGGTGCGTGAATTTGCAATCGGGATGGGTCCAAAAATCTTCAGCATGACGAAAGGGGAGACCCTTTATACGATTCGTCTGCTGCCAATCGGCGGATACGTACGAATGGCGGGTGAAGATTTCGATACTGTCGAATTGCAGCCCGGCTATCGTGTAGCGCTCGTCACGAATGAGGATAATGTTGTTGAGAAGATTATTTTGAATCAAAACAACCACCACCCGAATGTGGTGTTTTTAGAGGTAGAGCGTGCAGATTTAAACAAGGAATTATGGATTGAAGGCTATGATGAGGATGATGACAGTGAGGAACCCCGCGTCGTCCGCTATCAGGTGTCACGGACAGCGGTAATAGTGGAAAATGGCCAGGAGACAATCATTGCACCGTATGATCGCCAGTTTGATTCAAAAACGGTCGGTCAACGTTCGATGGCTATCTTTGCAGGCCCATTATTCAACTTCATCCTGGCTTTCTTCATTTTTCTTCTTATCGGTCTATTACAGGGGATTCCAACATACGAGCCGGTTATCACACAGGTGACCGATGACGGCCCTGCAATGGCGGCCGGCATGCAGGATGGGGACCATGTCAAATCAATCAACGGAACAGCGATTACAACATGGCAGGAGCTGTCGGAAGCAATCAGCACCAATCCGGGCAACCGTCTGGAATTTATAGTGGAGCGTGATGGACAAACAGTACCACTGGCCATCACACCGAAGACAGTTGAAACAGAGGAAGGGGCACAGGTAGGGCAAATCGGCGTCCTTTATGAAACGCCGTACGAGAAGGCGCCTCTGCAAGTCATCTCCCATGCCGCTGAAAACACGTATACGTGGACAGTGCAGATTGTAAAAATGCTTGGGAAGCTGGTGACGGGCCAATTCTCCATCGATGACCTGTCAGGCCCGGTAGGCATCTACAAAGAGACTGAAAAGGTGGCTGAGTTCGGCATCTACATGCTGATGCACTGGGCGGCCGTCCTGAGCATCAACCTAGGAATCATGAACCTGCTTCCGTTACCGGCACTGGATGGTGGACGCTTGCTGTTCTTCGGCTTTGAAGCGGTGCGCGGCCGACCGGTAAATCGTGAAAAAGAGGGACTCATCCACTTTGTGGGCATCGTTCTTTTAATGATTCTAATGGTTGTGGTAACATGGAATGACATTCAACGATTCTTCTTCTAACCAATTTATTTTAGAATGTAGAGGGTTTCGGGCAGCTGTCCGGAGTCCTTTTCTTCTGCTTTTGGGCGTTTTCTGTTATTAACAGTAGCGTTCAAAGCTAAATTTGATTATGCTTAAGTCATAAAACAAAAAGGTGGAACAACTTTATGAAACAAAGTCTAACTTTCATACCAACACTGCGTGAAGTACCAGCCGATGCAGAAGTGAAATCTCACCAGCTGCTTCTACGCGCTGGATTCATTCGTCAAAATGCATCCGGCATCTATTCATACATGCCACTAGCGCGCAAAGTCCTGGCAAAGATCGAGCAGATCATCCGTGAGGAATTGACAGCCGTGAACGCACAGGAATTACTGATGCCAGCGATGCAGTCGGCAGAGCTTTGGCAGGAATCCGGCCGTTGGGAAAAATATGGACCGGAATTAATGCGCTTCAAAGACCGTCATAACCGTGATTTTGCGTTGGGACCGACACATGAAGAGGTTGTCACGACGCTTGTGCGCGATGAAATCAAATCATACAAGAAGCTACCGTTGACGCTTTATCAGATTCAGTCGAAATTCCGGGATGAAAAGCGCCCACGTTTTGGCTTGCTGCGTGGCCGTGAATTCATCATGAAGGATGCCTATTCCTTCCATGCAACGCGTGAAAGCCTGGATGCAACATACGAAGATATGTATCGTGCATACTCCAACATCTTTACACGCCTTGGCCTGAACTTCCGCGCCGTCATTGCCGACGCAGGCTCCATCGGTGGTAAAGGGACGCATGAATTCATGGTGCTGTCTGAAATAGGGGAAGATACAATCGCCTACTCGGATTCATCCGATTATGCAGCGAACATCGAAATGGCTGAAGTGGTAGTTGACTACAAGGCTAGCGATGCTGCGATGAAAGAGCTGGAAAAGGTAGCGACACCAGATGTGAAAACAATCGAGGAGGTTTCGAACTTCCTGGAGGTTTCCGCAGATAACTGCATCAAGTCGCTTGTATTCAAAATCGACGAGGAATTGGTTGTCGTGCTATCACGCGGCGATCACGAAATCAATGATATTAAATTGAAGAATGCTCTAGGTGCAGACTCAGTGGAGTTGGCGCAAGAAGCAGAAATAAAAGAATTGCTTGGCTGCACGGTCGGCTCAATCGGACCTGTTAAATTGCCGGTGAATGTGAAGGTCGTAGCGGATAATGCCATCAAGTCCATCCGCAACGGTGTAGCAGGGGCAAATGAAGACGGCTTCCACTTCATCAATGTAAATCCTGAGCGTGACTTTGCGATTAATTCATATGAAGACATCCGTTTCATCCAAGAAGGAGATCCATCGCCGGATGGACAAGGTATCATCAAATTTGCAGAGGGCATTGAAGTGGGGCATATCTTCAAGCTGGGAACGGAGTACTCTGCGAAGATGAATGCGACATTCCTTGACGAAAACGGCAAAGCACAGCCATTCATCATGGGCTGCTATGGTATCGGCGTTTCCCGTATCCTGGCGGCTGTTGCAGAGAACTTCCAGGATGAAAAAGGCTTCACTTGGCCAACCCAATTGGCGCCGTTCGATGTGCATCTTGTACCTGTCAATACGAAGGACGAAGCGCAAGTGCAGCTGGCAGACGACTTATATGGCCTGCTGAAGTCATACCGTTTCGATGTACTCTACGATGATCGGGCGGAACGTGCAGGCGTGAAATTTGCCGATGCCGACCTGATTGGCCTGCCGGTACGTGTGACAGTCGGTAAAAAGGCGGCAGAGGGTCTTGTTGAAGTGAAATTCCGCCAATCAGGCGAAACGTTTGAATGGGCGAAGGAAGAAGTCATCGACCGTCTAAATGAATTTTTCCGTATAAACTAATAGAAAGAAAAAAGGGGAGCATGCGATGTGTGCTTTCCTTTCTTTTTCACAATAAGGAGGGTGAAATTGTGACCCAAGAGGCTACAGAACGCTTTCAGCTGCTGCTCCAGCAGCTTGAACTGACAGATGATGTCTATATGTCTTTTTTTGAACGTGGGGAACTTTCCCGTATGACCGTCCATAAGAAAAAAAGGGTATGGCAGTTCGGCATAACGGTCGAACAAATCCTCCCTTATCAGATGTACCAATTGATGCGGATGCGGATGGTGGAGAAGTTCGCCCACATCGCGCACGTTTCCCTGACAATCGAGGCGCGTGCACCGCAAGTGACGGAGCAGCTTGTCCATGACTACTGGCTGGCGGTGATTGAGGCAATCGATGATATGTCACCGCCTCTTCGCAATCAGCTGGTCAAACAGGTTCCGATATGGACAGGCAATAAGATTGTGGCGAATGTTGAACATGACATCCAGCACATGCAGCTGAAGTCCAAATATGCGGAGCGCATTACCGAAGAGTATAAGGCGCTCGGCTTTCCGCAAATGCCGATCGATTTCCAACTGGTAGATCCGAGTGAGGAGATGCTGGCCATGCAGGAGGAGTTCTATGAGCAGCGCAGGCAGGAGGAGGAACGATTCTCGCAGCAGGCGCTTGAAGACTTCAAGCGTCGCGAAAAAGAGAAGGCGCAAAATCCAGCAGGCGTGCTTCAGGACCGGCCATTCCAGTTGGGCGGCGTAATCAAAAATCCGGAAGTGGCGGAAATCCGTTCGATTGTAGAAGAGGAAGGGTCCATCATCTTAGAAGGCTTTGTATTCGCAAGCGAAATCAAAATCTTGAAGAGTGGCCGTGCGCTGTTGGAATTTAAAATGACGGACTATACGGACTCCATGCTGATCAAAATGTTCTCGCGCAACGACGATGATGCAGCGATGATGGAACAGCTGAAGAAAGGCATGTGGGTGCGGGTGCGCGGATCCATCCAGTTCGATTCATTTGCCCGCGACCTTGTGATGATGGCCCGTGACATCAATGAAATTAAGAAGGAATCCCGCAAGGACCTGGCGCCTGAAGGACAGAAGCGGGTGGAGCTCCATATGCATACCCCGATGAGCCAGATGGATGCTGTAACACCAGTCGATAAGCTGATTGCCCAGGCGGCAAAATGGGGCCACCCTGCCGTTGCCATTACAGACCATGCCGTCGTGCAGTCCTTCCCGGATGCCTATGCAGCCGGGAAGAAGAACGGCATCAAGGTCATCTATGGGATGGAGGCCAATCTAGTAGACGACGGGGCGCCAATCGCCTATGCCGAACAGCATATTGCGCTGGAGGATGCGACCTACGTCGTATTCGACGTGGAGACGACCGGGTTCTCGAATGTGTATGATACAATCATCGAGCTTGCCGCCGTCAAAATCAAGAACGGCCAGATAATAGACCGGTTCGAGCGCTTTGCCAATCCGCACCGGAAACTGACCGCAAAAATCATAGAACTTACACATATTACAGATGATATGCTCGTCGGTCAGCCTGACATCGAGCAGGTCATCACCGAGTTCCATGAATTCATCGGCGATGCCATCGTAGTTGCCCACAACGCCTCCTTCGACCTTGGCTTCCTCTATGTAGCCTATAAGAAGGCGGGAATCGAGGGCGTTGAGCATCCGGCCATCGATACAGTCGAGCTTTCTCGCCTTGTTAACCCGGGGCAGAAGGCGCATAACCTGAAGGCATTGACGAAAAAGTACAATATCGAGCTTTCCCAGCATCACCGTGCCATTTACGATACTGAGGCGACTGGCGAGCTGCTGCTTCATTTGATGAAGCAGGCGACCGACCTCGGGATTGCCTATCACGATGAGTTCAATTCCCATGTAGGCGGGGCTGATGGCTACAAACAACCGCGTCCAAGCCACTGTACAATCTTGGCGGTGGACAATGATGGACTGAAGAACTTATTCAAGCTTGTCTCCATCTCCCATACACAGACGTTCTACCGTGTACCGCGTATCCGGCGCTCCGATTTGAAAAAGCTGCGCCAAGGATTGATTGTCGGCTCAGGTTGCTCAAATGGCGAACTCTTTGAAGTCATGATGAACAAGACACCGGAGGAAGCAGAAAAGGTGGCTCGTTTCTATGACTACATCGAAGTGCATCCGAAGCCGGTGTATTCGCCGTTGATTGATGGCGGTGTTGTGCATGATGAATGGAACCTTGAAGATATCATCCGCCGTCTCGTGAAGCTTGGGAAGAAGCTGGACATACCGGTCTGCGCCACAGGAAACGTCCACTACCTGGATGAGACGGACCATAAATTCCGCCAGATTCTGATCGGCTCGATGGGAGGAGCGAACCCGCTCAACCGGAATCCGCTTCCGAAGGTCCACTTCCGTACGACGGATGAAATGCTGAAGGAGTTCGAATTTTTAGGACCGGAGCTGGCGAAGGAAATTGTCGTGACGAATACACAGAAAGTAGCGGACATGATTGGTGATGTGAAACCGATCAAAGATGACCTCTATACACCGAAAATCGAGGGGTCCGATGATGAGGTGACGAACCTTACGTACGAGATGGCGCACCGCATTTATGGCGAGGAGCTGCCGGAAATCGTGAAGGCCCGTATCGAGAAAGAATTGAAATCCATCCTGGGTCATGGATTCGGGGTAATCTATCTGATTTCAGCGAAGCTCGTGAAAAAATCCCTGGCAGACGGCTATCTGGTAGGTTCCCGTGGTTCGGTAGGTTCGTCGCTTGTTGCAACATTCATGGAAATTACCGAGGTGAATCCGCTGCCTCCGCATTACATCTGTCCAAACTGCAAGCACTCCGAATTCATTGCGGACGGATCGGTCGCATCCGGCTATGACTTGCCGAATAAGGACTGCGTCCAATGTGGTACGCCGTATAAAAAGGACGGACAGGACATCCCGTTCGAAACCTTCCTTGGATTCAAGGGGGACAAGGTGCCCGACATCGATTTGAACTTCTCCGGTGAATACCAGCCGCAAGCCCATAACTATACAAAGGTGCTGTTCGGCGAGGATTATGTATACCGCGCAGGGACAATCGGCACAGTGGCAGAAAAGACTGCGTACGGCTATGTAAAGGGATACGCCAATGATAATAATCTGACGTTCCGCAATGCGGAGGTCGACCGCCTCGTACAGGGCTGTACAGGCGTCAAGCGTACGACAGGACAGCACCCAGGTGGAATCATTGTCGTACCGGACTATATGGACATCTACGACTTCTCGCCGGTACAGTACCCGGCCGATGCACAAGGGTCGGAATGGAAGACGACACACTTCGACTTCCATTCCATCCACGATAATATCCTGAAGCTCGATATTCTTGGACACGATGATCCAACGGTGATTCGTATGCTTCAGGATCTATCGGGCATCGATCCGAAGACGATTCCGACGGACGATCCGGAAGTAATGAAAATCTTCTCGACAACGGAATCACTCGGGGTGACACAAGAGCAGATTGGTACAAAAACAGGGACACTCGGCATTCCTGAGTTCGGTACGAAATTCGTCCGTCAGATGCTTGAGAGTACAAAGCCGACGACGTTCAGTGAGCTGGTGCAGATTTCAGGGCTGTCGCACGGTACCGATGTATGGCTGGGTAATGCCCAGGAGCTGATTCAGAACGGTACATGCGTGTTGTCGGAAGTAATCGGCTGTCGTGACGACATCATGGTCTATCTGATCTATCAAGGCCTCGAGCCTTCCTTCGCCTTCAAAATCATGGAGTCGGTGCGTAAAGGGAAAGGCCTGACGGAAGAAATGGAAGCTGAGATGCGCGACAAAAAAGTGCCGGAATGGTATATCGATTCATGTAAGAAAATCAAGTACATGTTCCCGAAAGCCCATGCAGCAGCATATGTACTGATGGCGGTGCGGATTGCCTGGTTCAAGGTGCATTATCCAATTCTTTACTACGCGGCATACTTTACGGTCAGGGCGGATGATTTCGATTTGATCGCCTTGACGCAGGGGTCCGCGATGATCCGTCAAAAAATTGATGAAATCGCCATCAAGGGGCTAGATGCATCTCCGAAGGAAAAGAACTTGATGACGGTGCTTGAGCTTGCGCTTGAAATGTGCGAGCGCGGCATGAGCTTCCAGAAGGTCGATCTGTACCGCTCGGAGGCAAGCGAATTCATCATAGAAGGCAATACGCTGATTCCGCCGTTCGATGCCATCCCGGGACTTGGTACGAACGTAGCGAAGCAGATTGTGGCCGCACGCGAGGAGGGCGAGTTCCTATCGAAGGAAGATCTGCAGCGCCGAGGACGTGTGTCCAAGACGCTGATCGATTACATGGACCAACTGGGCTGTCTGGAAGGAATGCCGGATGCCAACCAGTTATCGCTATTCTAAGCGAGGATATCCTGTTTAGGGCATGTTCGTTTGCATTATGACTACAGATGTGCTATTCTGAGTGTAATAATTTGTTGATAGGTACACAGCAAAGAGTGGGTTTCTCCCGCTCTTTTCTGTTGTCTGAGCCTGGATGCAGATTTCCGATGACAACAACAGCTGTTGAGACAATGAATTTCACCACTTGCTGGTGGAATTTATGTTTTAGTGGAGGACAAATGGAGTTTTAGTCCCTACGTTAAGCAAGGACTTCATCCCGCGCCAACAGAGCGGGGGGATGTCTTTCTAATTACGAGAAAACGGCGGCGTAAGGAGGATATAATGAGCAATGTTACGTCAATGATTGAAAATTTAGTAACGCCCATTACAACCGAGTTAAACTTGGAGCTTGTGGATATCGAGTTTGTAAAGGAAGGTCGCAACTGGTTTCTTCGTGTGTATGTCGACACACCTGAAGGCGGAATCGACATCGACCAATGTGCACAAGTAAGTGAGCGATTGAGCCTTGTATTGGATGAAAAGGATCCGATTGAGCAAAACTACTATTTGGAAGTGTCCTCGCCTGGAGCTGAGCGTCCTCTTAAAAAAGAGGCGGATTTCGAAAAGGCGGTAGGCAAGTATATTTATGTAAAAACCTATGAGCCCGTCAAAGACATGAAAGAATTCCAAGGCTACTTGACGGCATATAATGAGGAAGGCCTATCCATGGAAGTCCGTATTAAAACTCGCAAAGTGAACGTACAAATCGAAAAAGGAAAAGTCGCACAGGCTAGATATGCAATCGACTTTTCGGATAAGCAAATTTAGGAGTGAAAACAAAAATGAATAGTGATTTACTAGATGCTTTAACGGCACTGGAACAGCAAAAGGGCATTTCGAGAGAGGTATTGATCGAAGCGATCGAGGCCGCTTTGGTGACTGCTTACAAACGCAACTTCAACCAGGCGCAAAATGTGCGCGTCGACTTGAATTTAGATACAGGCTCCATGGTTGTATATTCACGCAAGAATGTCGTGGAAGAAGTGGAAGATGAACGTCTGGAAATTTCATTGGAAGACGCGAAAATGATCAACCCCGCCTATGAAGTGGGTGACATCGTGGAGCAGGAAGTGACGCCACGCAACTTCGGCCGTATTGCAGCACAGACGGCGAAACAGGTTGTTACACAGCGCGTTCGTGAAGCGGAGCGCGGCCGTATCTACGAAGAATATGTAGATTCAGTCGATGATATTGTTGTGGGTACAATCGAGCGTCAGGACCAACGTAACATCTACTTGTCACTTGGAAAGGTTGAAGCCGCCCTGCCGTTGAACGAGCAGATCCAAGGGGAGCAATATAAGCCACAGGCACATATCCGCGTATACATCACGAAAGTAGAGCGTACAACGAAAGGTCCTCAAATTATCGTTTCCCGTACACATCCAGGCTTATTACGCCGTTTGTTTGAAAAGGAAGTTCCAGAAATTTTTGATGGCACGGTAGAAATCAAGTCCATCGCCCGTGAAGCAGGCGACCGTTCGAAAATCTCTGTCTATGCCCATAATGAAGAGGTGGATCCAGTCGGTTCATGTGTCGGTGCAAAGGGTGCCCGTGTGCAAACAATCGTCAATGAGCTGAACGGCGAAAAAATCGACATCGTCGAATGGTCTGAAGATCCGGTGGTATTCGTAGCGAATGCCTTGAGCCCTTCCAAAGTGCTGGATGTACAGGTGAATGAAGAAGAGAAGTCAACAACTGTCGTCGTACCGGATTACCAGTTGTCGCTGGCAATTGGTAAGCGTGGGCAAAACGCACGTCTTGCAGCTAAATTGACTGGCTGGAAAATCGATATCAAGAGCGAGACGGATGCACGTGAACTAGGTATCTATCCAAGTGAAACGAGTACATTCGTTCCACAAAAGGATGACGAAGACATCGCATACGATTTATATGCCGACGACGAAGAATAATCAGAAAAACAGTTTTTGTGCCTGTCCAGATGCCTCAGCCATTGAAATCCCCTCTCTTTAGGGATGGCGAAAGGCTTCCGGCCCAAAAACTGGACGGCATACTGGACATTGTTACTGTAGAGAGGTGAATTCTGATGTCGACGAATAAGAAAATTCCGTTACGCAAATGCGTCGCAACGGGTGAAATGCTTCCAAAAAAGGCGATGATTCGCGTCGTCCGTTCTAAGGAAGGGGAAGTGTCCGTCGATCCGACAGGTAAAAAATCCGGTCGAGGCGCCTACGTATCCAAATCAGAGGAAGCAGTTGAAATAGCGCGTAAGAAACATATTTTAGAACGTCAATTAGAGGCAGATATCCCGGAAGCCGTCTATGAAGAACTGCTTCATTTGATTCGCAGGGAGTCGATCCTATGACCAATCAAGCTGCACTGCAATTGCTGGGCTTAGCAGCAAGGGCACGTAAAATCGTTTCCGGGGAAGAGCTGGTCATAAAAGAAATCCGTAATGGCAATGCAAAGATTGTGTTGCTTGCATCCGATGCAGCGGCAAACGCTAGCAAAAAAGTGACAGATAAATGTAAGTATTACAACGTTGAGTTGCATATCTTCGGTGATCGATACGATCTCGGACATGCCACAGGGAAAGAGGCCCGTGTCGCGCTAGCTATAACAGACAGTGGGTTTGCGAAGAAAATGTCTAGTCTACTCAACGAAAAATAATCGGGGGTGAGCAGATGAGCAAAGTTAGAGTTCATGAATATGCGAAAAAGGTAAATAAAACGAGTAAAGAAGTGATTGAACAGTTAGACAAGCTGAATATGCCAGTGAAGAATCATATGGCAGTATTAGAGGCCGGCACTGTTTCAAAACTTGATTCTGTCTTTAAGCAGAAAACAGAACCGAAAGCAGCGACTCCGTCTAAAGCGCCTGCAGCACAGCAGGACAGAAAGCAAGAAACGCGTACACAAGCGCCGAACCAACAACGAAAAGCAGACAATGCTTCACAAGTGAATCAATCATCGTCTTCAGACGAAAAAAAGAATGAAGGTAGCCAAAATAGAAATATGACACAAAACAACAATAATAACCGCCCAGGCGGAAATAATAATAATAGCAATCGCCCAAGTGGCAACAATAACAACCGTCCAGGCGGAAACAGCAGCAGCAGCAACCGTCCAGGCGGAAACAACAGCAGCAACAGCAACCGTCCAGGCGGAAACAGCAGTAGCAACAGTAGCCGTCCAGGCGGAAACAGCAGTAGCAACAGTAGCCGTCCAGGCGGAAACAGCAGCAGCAACAGCAACCGTCCAGGTGGCAACAATAACAACCGTAACAACAATAACAAGGGTGGCAATCAGCAACGCCGCAAGCCAGGAATCCACGGCGGAAAGCGTCGTACGCACAAGCCGCAGCAACCGGTGCAAACGGTACAGAAGCCATTACCGGAGAAAATTACATTCTATGAAAGTCTATCCGTTGCAGAGCTTGCAAAAAAATTGCACAGAGAGCCTTCTGAAATCATCAAAAAGCTATTCATGCTTGGTGTGATGGCGACAATCAACCAAGAGCTTGATAAAGATGCAATCGAGTTAATCTGTGCGGATTACGGGGTAGAAGTGGAAGAGGAAATTCGTGTGGATATCACGGACTTGGAAACACACTTCGAACAGGCTGAAGTAAACGAAGGTGAGCTGGAAGAGCGCCCACCAGTTGTCACAATCATGGGTCACGTCGACCATGGTAAAACGACATTACTTGATTCAATCCGTAACACAAAAGTAACTGCTGGAGAAGCTGGTGGTATTACACAGCATATCGGTGCCTACCAGGTAGAAGTAAATGGGAAGAAGATTTCCTTCCTCGATACACCGGGGCATGCTGCCTTTACAACAATGCGTGCGCGTGGTGCCCGGGTAACGGACATGGCGATTATCGTAGTAGCTGCCGATGACGGTGTAATGCCGCAGACAGTAGAAGCCATCAACCATGCGAAAGCTGCAGAAGTGCCAATTATTGTAGCGGTCAACAAAATGGATAAACCATCTGCAAACCCTGACCGCGTGATGCAGGAATTGACGGAACATGGACTTGTTCCTGAAGACTGGGGCGGCGATACAATCTTCGTACCAATTTCAGCATTGAAGGGCGAAGGAATCGATCAGCTTTTAGAAATGATTTTATTAGTTTCCGAAGTAGCTGAATTGAAAGCGAACCCTAGCCGTGCTGCATTAGGTACGGTAATCGAGGCGCAGTTGGATAAAGGTCGCGGTTCCGTGGCAACCTTATTAGTACAGGATGGTACATTACGCGTTGGTGACCCAATCGTAGTAGGCCATGCCTACGGACGTGTCCGTGCAATGGTGAATGACATTGGTCGCCGTGTAAAAGAGGCAGGCCCGTCGACACCGGTTGAAATTACAGGTCTTAACGATGTACCGCAGGCAGGCGACCGCTTCGTTGTATTCGAAGACGAAAAGACTGCACGTTCTGTCGGTGAATCCCGTGCCATGACAGCTATCCAGGCACAGCGTTCTGAAAAGCAGCGTGTAACGCTTGATAACTTATTCGAGCAAATGAGCCAAGGTGAAGTAAAAGAATTGAACCTGATTGTAAAAGCGGACGTACAAGGTACGGTTGAAGCAATGGCTGCATCTTTAATGAAAATTGATGTAGAAGGCGTCAATGTGAAAATCATCCACACAGGCGCAGGTGCCATCACAGAATCCGATATCTCGCTTGCCGCTGCATCGAATGCCATCGTAATCGGCTTCAACGTCCGTCCAGATGCAAATGCAAAACGCGCTGCAGAAGCAGAAGGCGTAGACATCCGTCTCCACCGCATCATCTACAAAGTGATTGAAGAGATTGAAGCGGCGATGAAAGGGATGCTTGATCCAGAGTATGAGGAAAAAATCATCGGTCAGGCAGAAGTACGTCAAACAATCAAAGTCTCAAAAGTCGGTACGATTGCCGGTTCCTACGTAACGGAAGGAAAGATGCAGCGTGATGCTGGCGTCCGCGTCATCCGAGAAGGCATCGTCGTATTTGAAGGAGAGCTTGATTCCCTAAAACGCTTCAAGGACGATGCAAAAGAAGTGGCGAAGGGCTACGAATGTGGTATCACAATCAAGAACTACAATGATGTCAAAGAAGGCGACATCATTGAAGCCTTCATCATGGAAGAAATTAAACGCGCCTAATGATCGTCTATGCGGAAATTGAATTCATGATTCATACTGCCCATTCGTTAAAAGAAAAACGCGCCGTTTTACAGCGGATGACAACACGTACGAAGCAGAAATTCAACGTTTCCGTAGCGGAAATCGATCACCAGGATGTATGGCAACGCACCCGTCTTGCCGTGGTGACTGTCGCTTCCTCCAAGGAGGCGGCAGACCGGGAGATGAATAAGGCAGTCCAATATCTGCAGTCGAATCCGGAATGGGAAATGCTTGATATATGGCGTGATTATTTATAACAACAGCTCTTGCACTTGCGGGAGTACAAAAGCAATATCGAATGTTTAAACAAAAGGTGGTGACATGTATGTCTCTACGTTCCAACCGAGTGGCTGAACAAATGAAGAAAGAAATCGGCGACATCATCGGTCGTAAAATCAAAGATCCTCGCGTAGGCTTCGTTACCGTAACAGATGTGGATGTAACAGGCGACCTCCAGCAGGCGACAGTGTACATTACATCTTTAGGGAATGAACGTGAGCGTGCAGAAACGTTGAAGGCACTGGAAAAAGCATCAGGCTTTATCCGGTCGGAAGTCGGTTCTCGCATTCGCTTACGTCGTACACCCGAGATTTCCTTCGAATTCGACGCTTCAGTTGAATATGGAAATAAAATCGATCAACTGCTACGTTCGCTACATGAGGATAAGTAAGAAAAGACTTACCTCTGCAATAAGGATGGCGGCATGTTGATGCCGGCTACAAGCAGATCGGCTATAGAAACAGAAGGGCTGTCCGATAAGTTTAGCTTATCGGGCAGCCCCTTCTATTGGCGGATGAAAAACTGACAGCACCCGCAACTATCCCCGGCTGTTTTGGCCGGATGAAACCTGTAAACTTGAAAAGGGGCAATCCAATGAACGGCATTTTACCATTATGGAAAGAACGCGGTATGACCAGCCATGACTGTGTATTCAAACTGCGGAAAATTTTGAAGACGAAAAAAGTCGGCCATACAGGCACACTCGATCCAGGTGTCGAAGGGGTGCTGCCCATCTGCATCGGCCAGGCGACCCGCATTGCAGAATATTTGACTGATGCCGGGAAAACATACGAGGCGGTCGTCTCCATCGGAAGGACGACGACGACTGAGGATGCGGAAGGGGAAACGGTAGAGCAGGATGCAACGCATAAATCTTTTTCACGTAAGGAAATACTAGATGCACTCGCCGCTTTGACCGGAGAGATCGAACAGACGCCACCCATGTTCTCGGCGGTGAAAGTAAATGGCAAAAAGCTCTATGAGTATGCCCGTGCAGGACAGACGGTGGAGCGCCCGACGCGAAAGGTGACCATCCATGAGCTGCAGTTGCTGAGCGAAGGGGAAATGTTCGAGGGCGAGGAAGTGACATTTTCGATTCGCATCAAATGCAGCAAGGGGACTTACATCCGTACGCTTGCTGTCCAGATTGGAGAGGCATTGGGCTATCCGGCGCACATGCATGAGCTGGTAAGGACGTCATCCGGCACTTTCGAAAAAAATCACTGTCTGACGCTTGCCGAAGTGGCGGAAAAAATGGACGCCGGAGACACAAGCTTCATCCTCCCGGTCGAATATGCGCTGAGCGATTATCCGTATGTAGAAATTGACGACTCGAACCGCAAACAAATTTTTAATGGACAAGTCCTGCCGGTTCATCCATTATTAGAAGAAAGCGATAAATTAGTGTTCGGGGTGGAAGGGAAGGCTTTTGCGGTATACATCAAGCATCCGACAAAGCACGGGCAGATGAAACCTGATAAAATGTTCCCTGAAATCGAGTAGGAGGCGCAGTTATGGACGTTATTCATTTAAAATATCCGCATCAGCTGAAAGTGACGGAAGGACCGTATTCCCTGGCGCTCGGTTTTTTTGACGGCGTGCACCGGGGACATCAGGAGGTCATCTGCTCTGCCATCGCAACGGCGAAGGAAAAGGGCTACAAAAGCGCGGTCATGACATTCGACCCGCATCCATCCATTGTGCTTGGCGGGCGCAATGAAAAGGTATTTTACATTACACCGCTTCAGCAGAAGCTGGATACACTTTCCACGCTGGATGTGGATACGGTGTTCGTCGTGAATTTCACATCCGATTTTGCAAAGCTTTCACCTGAAACCTTTGTAAAACACTTCATTCTGGATTTGAACGTCAAGCATGTGACGGCCGGTTTCGACTTTTCCTTTGGCGCATTCGGCAAGGGCAATATGGAGTCCATGCGACAACTGGGTGCCGGTTTATTCGACGTGACGGTTATCGACAAGTATACGGACGCAGATGAAAAAATCAGCTCCACCCGTATCCGCAAGGCGTTGCAGGATGGGGATATGGAAGAGGCCCGCCTGCTGCTTGGCCGTGCATTTGAAGTGCCGGGCATTGTTGTGCATGGTGATAAACGGGGGCGGAAGCTCGGTTTCCCGACAGCCAATGTACAGCATATGGAAGGCTGTTTCATCCCTGCGACCGGGGTCTATGCTGTTAAAATCCTTGTACAGAATGAATGGTTCGATGGCGTGTGCAATGTAGGCTATAAGCCGACATTCAACAATCCCGAACATAAACAGCTGTCGATCGAGGTACATATCTTCGACTTTGAGAAAAACATCTACGGTGAGGAAGTCGTCGTCGGCTGGTACCACCGCATCCGGAGCGAGAAGAAATTCAATGGCATCGATGAGCTGGTGGCGCAGATTGAAAAGGACAAGCAGGCCGCGATTGAATATTTAAGCGTCCGTGCATAATAGTTGCTTGTCTATATAAAATATGTTACGATTTATCAGTACAAAAATATGTACGAACCTTGGCTCGGCTTTCCGTTGCTCCAACGATGGCTTAGCTAACGGGGATATCTTTTATATTTAGGAGGTCCATTCACATGGCAATCACAAAAGAACGCAAAAACGAAATCATCGCTGAGTACCGTACACACGAAAGCGACACTGGTTCACCAGAAGTACAAATCGCTGTACTAACTGCTGAAATCAACGCTTTGAACGCTCACTTGGCAACTCACAAAAAAGACTACCACTCACAACGTGGTCTTCTTAAAATGGTAGGTCGTCGTCGTCACTTATTGAAATACCTACGTAACACAGACGTACAACGTTACCGTGAACTAATCAACAAGCTTGGATTACGTCGCTAATCTATTCGAAAGGCTGAACGCGTTCACCTACCTCCTGCACACTTGGAACTGTTTGGATCTGGGCGTGGCGGAGAGCGGACGCGGAAAGCTAGACATGACAAAAAGCGGGATTTTTTCCCGCTTTTTCTTTATGTAGTTAGCGTGGCAATCATCTCCTAAATTGACATCTCGAAAATTCACGTAATTTATTGAAAATATTTAGCATAGAAAACGCTTTTTTGATACACTAACTATGGTACATAATAAAAGTAACGTAGTGTGTCTTAATGTAGAAAGGGGTTCATTAAATGAACGACAAAAAGGTCTATTCATATGAATGGGCTGGCCGTCCTTTAGTAATAGAAGTAGGACAGTTGGCAAAACAAGCAAACGGCGCAGCAATGGTGCGTTATGGGGAAACGGCGGTACTTGCGACTGCAACAATGTCAAAATCTCCAAAACCGTTGGATTTCTTCCCGTTGACGGTAAACTATGAAGAGCGTCTTTACGCAGCAGGTAAAATTCCGGGGGGCTTCATCAAACGTGAAGGACGCCCATCAGAGCAGGCTGTATTGACAAGCCGTCTAATCGACCGCCCAATCCGCCCAATGTTCCCGGATGGCTTCCGTAATGAAGTGCAGGTCATTTCCATGGTCATGTCCAATGATCAGGATTGCCCTTCCGATATGGCAGCAATGTTCGGCTCATCCCTGGCTTTGGCAATTTCGGATATCCCGTTTGACGGTCCGATTGCAGGCGTAAATGTAGGCTACATCAACAACGAGTTCATCGTCAACCCGACGGTGGAACAAGCAGCGGAAAGTACTATCCATCTGACAGTGGCAGGGAATAAAGATGCCATCAACATGGTAGAAGCAGGTGCTTTGGAAGTGCCTGAAGAAATCATGCTTGAGGCAATCATGTTCGGCCATGAGGAAATCAAGAAATTGATTGCACTGCAGGAGCAGATTGTTGCAGAGGTAGGGAAGGAAAAACGTCCTGTAGAGCTTTATGAGCTTGACGAAGAGCTTACAGCTGCCATCAAGGCGACTAGCGAAGCGGACATGATTGCGGCGATTCAGACAGTCGATAAGCAAGAGCGTGAGGAAAACATCACAGCCGTGAAGACGCGTGTAATCGAGTCCTATGAAGCTGAAGAAGCAGACGAAGAAACACTCAAACAAGTAAAAGCAATTTTAGATAAAATGGTGAAGGATGAAGTACGTCGTCTCATCACGGAAGAGAAAGTACGTCCGGATGGTCGTAAACAGGACGAAATCCGTCCTCTATCTTCAGAAGTGGGCGTCCTGCCACGTACCCATGGTTCAGGTTTGTTCACACGTGGTCAAACACAGGCACTTTCCATTTGTACGTTAGGTGCCCTTGGCGATGTGCAAATCATCGACGGACTGGGCGTAGAGGAATCAAAACGCTGGATGCACCACTACAACTTCCCGCAATTCTCGGTAGGGGAAACAGGTCCAATCCGTGGTCCAGGCCGTCGTGAAATCGGTCACGGTGCACTTGGTGAACGTGCATTACTGGCAGTCATTCCAGATGAAAAAGACTTCCCATATGCAATCCGTTGCGTATCCGAAGTACTTGAGTCGAATGGTTCGACTTCCCAAGCATCAATCTGTGCTTCTACAATGGCAATGATGGATGCAGGTGTTCCGTTAAAAGCGCCGGTTGCAGGTATTGCAATGGGGCTTGTGAAAAAAGGCGAGCACTATACAGTATTGACGGATATCCAAGGCATGGAAGACCATCTTGGTGATATGGACTTCAAAGTGGCAGGTACTGCAAAAGGGGTAACAGCCCTTCAAATGGATATCAAAATCGATGGCCTATCTCGTGACATTTTAGAAGAGGCATTAACACAGGCGAAAATCGGACGTATGCAGATTTTGGACCATATGATGTCAACTATTTCTCAACCACGTGAAAAGCTTTCAAAATATGCGCCGAAAATCGTCGTCATCAAAATCAATCCTGATAAGATTCGTGACGTCATCGGACCTGGTGGTAAACAAATCAACAAAATCATTGAGGAAACAGGCGTAAAAATCGATACAGAACAAGATGGTACAATCTACATTTCTTCGGCGAACGAAGAAATGAACCAACGCGCGAAGGAAATCATCGAATCCATCGTCCGCGAGGCAAAAGTCGGCGAGTACTACATGGCGACTGTGAAGCGCATCGAGAAATTCGGTGCATTCTGTGAGATCTTCCCAGGTAAAGACGGCCTGCTGCACATTTCGGAAATCCAGGAAGAACGTACGAAGGCGGTAGAGGATGTATTGAAGCTTGGTGATCAGCTACTTGTGAAATGTATCGAAATCGTTAACCAAGGTCGCGTGAACCTATCTCGCAAAGTGGTTCTGAAAGAAGAAAAAGAACGCGCAGAACAAGAATAAGAAACGAATCAGCCATTTGTCTGCAAATGACGGGTAAATGGCCGATAGCGACAAGATAGGGAGGCTGTACTTCGGTGCAGCCTCTTATTTAGTCGATTGGGGGAACTATGGTACAGGTAACGAAATGTAAAAATGGTGTAAGAATCGTATCGGAGCAGATTGATCATGTCCGTTCATTGTCGGTCGGCATTTGGGTAAATGCCGGTTCAAGATATGAACGTCCTGAAGAAAATGGCATTACGCATTTTATCGAGCACATGCTATTCAAAGGGACACATACACGTTCCGCACGGCAAATCGCAGAGGCGTTCGACCGGATTGGCGGGGAGATAAACGCCTTTACTTCTAAAGAGAATACATGCTATTACGCAAAAGTACTGGACCATCACGGAGAGCTGGCCATTGAAATACTGGCTGATATGTTCTTCAACTCTGCCTTTCTACCGGAAGAGATTGAGAGAGAGCGGCAGGTCGTGCTGGAGGAAATCTATATGAGTGAGGATGCACCTGATGATGATGTGCATGAGATTTTATGGCGCGTCATGTATCCGGACGATGCACTCGGCAGACCAATTTTAGGAACAGCCGAAACGCTTGCGACATTCGATGCAGAAATGATTCGCAGCTACATGGCAAAGCATTATACACCGCAGAACATCGTCATTTCCGTAGCAGGCAATATTGAACAGGGCCTGCTCGCAAAAATTGAAGAGCTGTTTGGGGGATTCGAGGCTTCACCACAGGCGGAGGAAGCTATATTGACATATCCGGCCTTTCGTGCGGGCGAGGTCGTGAAGATCCGAGATACAGAGCAGGCGCATATCGCCATCTCCTTCCCGGCAATCAATGTAAAGCACCCGGATATGTATAGCTTCATTGCGCTGAACAATATCATCGGTGGCAATATGAGTTCAAGGCTCTTCCAGGAAGTACGGGAGGAGCGCGGGCTGGCCTATTCGGTATTCAGCTATCAATCCAGCTATGCCGATGTCGGCGCCTTCACAATCTATGCAAGTGCCTCCAAGCAGAACCTTGATGCCCTGCAGCATCAGGTCGATAAGACATTGTTCGAGCTGGTGACGGGTGGCGTGACGGAAGAGGAACTGGAAAATGCGAAGGAGCAGCTGAAAGGCAGCTTCGTATTGGGACTGGAAGGAACAGAGGCCCATATGAACCGCAATGGCATCAATGAGCTGGTCCATGGCAGGCACCGGTCCGTCGACGAGATTCTCGAACGAATCGATAC
>JAZUQF010000364.1:0-2473 GCA_045605545.1 Lysinibacillus sp. | reverse complement strand
ACCTGGGCATGTTCGTCATCGGCCTCGTAGCCGCCGGTGCCATGGCTGCTGCCTTGTCGACAGCTGGTGGATTAATGATTTCCATCTCGTCATCATTCGCCCATGACATCTACTACCGCATCATCAATCCAAACGCTAGTGGACAAAAGCGCCTGTTCGTAGGTCGTGTTTCCATCGTCGTCGCCACGTTACTGGCGGGAATCATCGCACTGAATCCTCCTGGTGCCATCACGCAGATTGTGGCATGGGCCTTTGCCCTCGCAACAGGTACATTCTTCCCTGCCCTTGTCCTCGGCGTATGGTGGAAGCGTGCTAATGCCCAAGGAACGATGGCCGGTATCATCGTCGGTCTGGGAGTGACACTCGCCTATATTTTTGCCGCTAAATACGGCGGCTTCACGATTCTCGGCATCATCGATACAGGGGCCGGTATATTCGGTGCCATCGCAGCATTCGCCACAAACATCATCGTCTCCCTGGCAACCCCTGCCCCGGCGAAGGAGTTGCAGGATGCCGTCATCAACCTGCGCTATCCGGAGCAGATGGTCTACAAGGATGGCGAAGTGTATATGGATGAGGCAACGACAGAGAAATCAACGGATTAAGGGAAAAAGGCCGCTTATTGCGGCCGTTTTTTGTAGGCATAAGAACCATTCACATGAAAGAAGGCCCCTTCTCGAAAGAAGGGGCCTTAGTGTGATTATTTTAAGTTGTAGAATGATTTTAATGCAAGGTATTGAGAAGTTTCACCTAATTGGTCTTCAATGCGAAGTAATTGGTTGTACTTCGCCACACGGTCCGTACGTGACGGAGCACCTGTTTTGATTTGACCAGCGTTTGTCGCTACTGCGATGTCAGCGATTGTGTTGTCTTCAGATTCACCAGAACGGTGAGAGATGACAGCTGTGTAGCCTGCACGTTTCGCCATTTCGATTGCTTCGAAAGTTTCTGTAAGCGTACCGATTTGGTTTACTTTGATTAGGATAGAGTTTGCAACGCCTTCTTCGATACCGCGAGATAATTTCGCAGTGTTTGTTACGAATAGGTCGTCACCTACTAATTGTACACGGTGGCCGATACGGTCAGTCAGTAATTTGTGGCCTGCCCAGTCGTTTTCGTCCAAGCCGTCCTCGATTGAGATGATTGGATATTTAGAAGTTAATTCCTCGTACCAGTCAACCATTTCTTCAGATGTTTTCACAACACCTTCTCCGTCCAGGTGGTATTTGCCTGTTTCCTTGTTGTAAAGCTCAGATGAAGCTACGTCAAGTGCGATGCGTACTTCTTCACCTGCTTTGTAGCCAGCTTTTTCGATTGCTTCAAGGATGACAGTGATTGCTTCTTCGTTTGAACCAAGGTTTGGAGCGAAACCGCCTTCGTCACCTACAGCTGTGTTCAAGCCTTTTGCTTTTAATACTGCTTTTAGGTTATGGAAGATTTCAGCACCCATGCGTAGTGCGTGCTTGAAGCTTTCTGCTCCTACAGGCATTACCATGAATTCCTGGATATCCACGTTGTTATCCGCATGGGCACCACCGTTTAGGATGTTCATCATCGGCACTGGCAATTGTTTAGAATTGAAGCCGCCAAGGTATTGATATAAAGGTACATCCAAGTAGTCAGCTGCTGCGTGAGCTACGGCCATTGACACGCCAAGGATAGCGTTTGCGCCTAATTTCCCTTTGTTTTCTGTGCCGTCAAGCTCGATCAACGCCTTGTCGATTACGACTTGGTCAAGGACAGAGTAGCTGCCCTCTAGCTCTTCAGCGATAATTGTGTTGACGTTTTCTACTGCTTTCAACACACCTTTGCCTAGGTAGCGTGATTTGTCGCCGTCACGTAGTTCTACGGCTTCGTATTCACCTGTTGATGCACCTGATGGCACGATTGCACGGCCGAATGCACCTGATTCTGTAAATACTTCTACCTCTACAGTCGGGTTACCGCGTGAGTCTAATACTTCGCGAGCGTATACTTGTGTAATAAATGGCATAATTTTCATTCTCCTCTATTGTCAATTTTGCCTCGGCAGAACCTACCGGAAGCTTTTATTCGTTCAAACGAGTCCTACATTGTCCTCGGAACTAACAACTAAAGATTTGCCTGTCATTTCAGCAGGCTGTGACACACCTAGAAGCGTCAGCATCGTCGGTGCCAGGTCGGCCAGAATACCGCCTTCTGCGAGTGTGACACCAGGTTTTGTCACGATGACCGGTACCGGGTTTGTCGTGTGGGCAGTCATTGGCTCCCCTTCTAATGTCACGACTTCATCCGAGTTGCCGTGGTCGGCTGTGATGATGGCCGAGCCGCCTTTTGCAAGGATGGCGTCCACCACTTTTCCTAGACATTCGTCCACTGCTTCGATTGCCTTGATTGTCGGCTGCAGCATGCCGCTATGTCCGACCATATCCGGGTTGGCAAAGTTCAGGATGATGGCATCGAACTTGTCCGCCTCGATGGCTGCAAGCAATGC
>JAZUQF010000363.1:0-1725 GCA_045605545.1 Lysinibacillus sp. | reverse complement strand
CGATCGAATTCCATACCTTCCACAACATCCAATTCCGTTGTGAAGCCGCGTGATTCTTCAATTGTGATGACACCGTCGTTGCCCACTTTTTCCATAGCGTCCGCGATGTATTGACCAATTTCCTCATCAGATGAAGAGATGGCTGCTACCTGTGCAATTGCTTCTTTGTTTTCTACCGGACGTGAAATTGCTTGCAGCTCAGTCAATGCAGCAGCAACCGCTTTGTCGATGCCTCGGCGGATGCCTACTGGATTAGCGCCTGCTGTTACGTTTTTCAGTCCTTCACGAATCATCGCTTGTGCCAATACTGTTGCAGTCGTTGTACCGTCACCGGCGATTTCGTTCGTTTTAGAAGCAACTTCCGCCACCAGTTTTGCACCCATGTTTTCATACGGGTTTTCAAGCTCGATTTCTTTTGCGATGGAAACACCGTCGTTTGTAATCAATGGAGAACCGAATTTTTTCTCTAATACTACGTTGCGCCCTTTCGGCCCGAGTGTCACCTTTACGGCGTTGGCTAGCTTATCAACACCAGCCGCCATTAATGAACGCGCTTCTTCTGAGAACTTAATGTCTTTTGCCATTTGAAATACCCTCCTAAAATGTCGCTCTTCTTTATATGGAAATTTGTTGCACTTTGGGGCGCCATCAGTTTTCTAGGCGCTTTATGCTATACGAATAAAAATGTCTGAATTAAGCTAGTACTGCTAAAATGTCGCTTTCGCGTAAAACTAAGTATTCTTTGCCGTCGTATTTCACTTCTGTACCTGCGAATTTAGAGAAGATGACTTCATCGCCGACTTGTACGTCAAGCTCTACACGAACGCCGTTGTCTAAGACGCGTCCTGTACCGACAGCTACGACTTTACCAGTTTGCGGCTTTTCCTTCGCTGAGTCAGGCAATACAAATCCTGAAGTTGTTGTAACCTCTACCTCAACTGTTTCGATAATGATACGATCACCTAATGGTCTTAACAAGTGAAACAACCTCCTACAAATTAATGTGATATGTTTGCTTTATTAGCACTCATCTATACAGAGTGCTAACACAATTCTTATATTAATGAATTCCTGTTTTTTTTGCAAGCGAGAATACCAAAAAATTTTGTTTTCTTCCCAAATTCCTCTAGAATGAAGATAGCGCTTATATATCATAGTCAACGACAGAAGGAGTTATTCGCTTTGGATTCTACAATTACTGAAAAGAAAAGGTCTTACAAGACGGCATTTTTCATATTGCTGACGTACATTTTCGTGTTTCAATTATCCGCCCTGCTGCTTTATCTGCCAGGGGCGCGGGAATTCGCACTTGGGTTAATAGACGCACCACTGGAGGAAAAGGGTTCCATCTTGGCGGGATGGTGGTCGTTCATCTTCGGAATCCTTTCTTTGGTCATCATCTTCCTGCTCGCCATGCGCGATAAGAACTTCTTCAATATCTTTGAAGGGAAAAAGGCCTCTACAACCGAGGCAATCGGCTGGGGAATCATCGGTTTCTTCATGGTGTTTGTCGGGCAGATGATCGGGGTGGCCATCGAATTGGCAATCGGCATCGAAGCCGGCTCGGAAAACACGGCCAATCTGGTGGAGATTGCAAAGATGGCGCCTGCCATGATATTCGTCATCGCCATCATCGGACCGATTTTGGAGGAATTCGTCTTCCGTCGTGTCGTGTTCGGGTCATTTATCCAGACACAGGGCTTCTGGCTATCCGCCATCATTAGT
>JAZUQF010000362.1:0-5794 GCA_045605545.1 Lysinibacillus sp. | reverse complement strand
CTTAGGGCTACATCCATAAGTTAAACTTATAGATTTTCAAAACTTTTTATAGAATTAACTTATAAAGTAAATATAGTATAGTAAAGGTAGGAAATATTTTGAAAAACACGAAGGAGGAGATGGACTATGATTAAAGGCATTCATCACGTACAAATCACCATTCCAAAAGGGGAGGAACAAGAAGGAAAGCGATTCTACTGCGGGATGCTCGGCTTCGAGGAAATCGAAAAGCCTGATTCTCTTCAAGGGCGCGGCGGATTTTGGGTGAAAGTCGGCGACCGCGATGTCCATATCGGAACGGAAAACGGCGTTGAAAGACTTAAGACGAAAGCACATATCGCATATGAGGTGGAGGATCTATCCTACTGGAGAACAAAACTGGCTGCAGAAAATATCGTTATCCTTGAAGCGGTGCCGATTCCAGGATTTGATCGCTTTGAATTCAGGGATCCGTTTGGCAATCGTGTCGAGATGATTCAGCCGTTGTAAAACAATTTCTATCAAGATGGGAGCTGGAGACATGGGTATTGATTTTCATGCTAAAAAAAACCGTAGCACCTATGCGACACGACATGTCGACCGCACATGGACGGAGGCGGTCGCAAGGCTTGTTCCCCTAGAAGGGATTTCAAAAGCTGTAGATGTAGGATGCGGCGGCGGCATCTACACAAAGGCGCTATCTACAATGGACATCCCCACTGTCGTCGGTCTTGACTTTTCTGAAACAATGCTTAGTGCAGCGAGGGAAAACTGCAAGGACTTCCCCAACATTTCATTCCAATATGGCAACGCCCTGCATACAGGGCTTGCGGATGGCAGCTTTGATGTCTTGCTGGAACGTGCATTAATCCATCATATCAGCGACCTACAGGCATGCTTCCGTGAAGCGTACAGGGTGCTAGAATACGGGGGAACCTGCCTCATTCAGGACCGTACTCCCGAAGACTGTCTGCTAAAAGGAGACGACCATCATATAAGAGGCTATTTTTTTGAATGCTTTCCCCGCTTGATACAAACAGAGGCAACCCGCAGGCACGAAAGCGCCTCCGTCATCAAAGCTTTGCTGGCCGTCGGATTTCAGGACATCCAGGAAATCAAGCTATGGGAAACGCGTGAGACCTACGAGGATAAAGAAGACCTGCTGCAGGACCTGCGCCAAAGAACGGGCAGGAGCATCCTGCACGAGCTGGACGACCAGGAACTGCATGTGCTGGTCAGCTATATAGACGATTCCATTCCAGCCCAATCTCCAATCGTCGAAATGGACCGCTGGACAATCTGGGCAGCCGTAAAGCGGTAAGAAGCTGTATATACGGCGGGAGCCTCACCCTATTTGGCGTGCTGTGCCGGCAAAGAACTGGGGAAGGAAAAATGGATGTCGGAAGAATTATTTCATCCGAATCTCTTGATGTTTTCATAAGATGGGAGGAGCACAGTTTGAAGAAAAATGCCGCTTTTTTATCAATGGTTTTTGTGATTATTAGTTTGAGCCCGTTGCTACTTGCGATGTTTTCCGATTCCTTCTCCGAGTATATGTTCATCATCTCCGTCATCTCCTACTTCCTCGCCATTACGCTCGCATTGATGGCTAAAAAGGGGCCCTGGAAGACAGCCGCCCTCATTCTTCTTGCCCTCATGACGATTGCTGTTATCGGCTTTTACGCTTTCATGGGCATATTTTGGAATCAGCCATAGAACGCCCCCCTTCTCTAAAAGCTTATTTTAGAAAAGGGGGGTTTTCATTTGCCGGCTCCCCTTTCAAAAAAATGAAACTTTCTGGATTTCAATTCGTACAATTATACAAATATTCCAACAAGAAAGGTATTCTGGAAAGGGAGAAACAAAAAAATGCCAAGTGATCTTATTCATCCCCAGGATTTTGGAATCCGTTTTCTAAAAGGCGACTTTGAGAGGATTTACCAACAGACGACCAAGGAATTTCAGCATATGATTTCGTATGCACAATTCAGGGAGATTGCTGCCACCTTCAATGAAGATGTGACTCTTTATCAAATGGAGTTTTCGGCCTTCATCCAGCACTCGACGAAATATCTATGGATGGACGAACAACAGGAAAAAGCGATACATATCTCCTTCAACGACACCGGCGAAATCGACAGCCTCTATCTGAAACCTTATGTGAGTTATCCAGAAAGCGACCAGCACTATACAAAAAATCGCTATTCCCTGCCATTCAGAGGTCAATGGTTTGTATTTTGGGGAGGAGCGAACGAATTTGTCAATTACCATTATGCCTATGCTAGCCAGCGCTATGCCTATGACTTCGTTCAGATGAAATACGGCTCGACATTTGAAGGGACCAATCTGCGCAATGAAAATTTCCATGCCTTCAATCAGGAAATCCTCGCCCCCGCTAGCGGCAGGGTCGTAAAGGTAGTCGACGGCATGAAGGATAATATCCCAGGCGAAATGGATGCTGACAACCCCGCCGGAAACTATGTCATTATTCAACACGCCCATAATGAATACAGCATGCTTGCCCATTTGAAAAAACATTCCATAGAAATACATGAAGGCGACAGCGTAACAGCAGGTCAGTTGATGGGCCGATGCGGCAATTCCGGCAACTCCTCGGAACCGCACCTGCACTTTCAGGTGATGGATTCCCCCGATTTTGTCAAATGCAAGTCCATCCGCATCCGCTTCGAGGACGGCACGGAGCCGGTGCAGGGAGATATCGTCACCAACTATGCACCGCCACTCAAAGCCAGCTCAAATCAAAAGATGGATATCGTCGATAAGGTAGAAGCCACGCTTACTCTTAGTGATATTCTGCTCTTCATCCCTCGGTTGGTCTGGCAGTTCTTTAAAAATTAATATCTACTTTCCTTCTACTTGGGGGGACATTCAGCTTCAACTAGTCGTTCCTATGAAAACTGCTGGTTTATCAAAGAAGGCATTTTACGAAATGAAGGCTTCCGTTTCGGGCTACTGCATGAAAGGAGGTATAAGACAGTGGAGAAATTGCGCACTCACTCTTCAAACTAACATTTTGAGGAGGAAAACATGAACATTACCTATAAACACATGAAAGCGATGAATCAAGAACAACTGGAACAGCTGTATAGCGACGTGGGCTGGACAGCCTACACAAAAAATTTGGACCTGCTACAGCAGGCATTACAACAATCACTCGACGTACTATCCGCCTGGGATGGCGACCGACTTGTCGGACTCATCCGGACATTCGGCGACGGCCTGACGATACTCTACATCCAGGACATCCTTGTACTGAATGCCTATCAAAACAAAGGGATTGCGACACAATTGTTGCAGATGATTCTGCAGAAATACGAGGCTGTGCGGCAGAAGGTGCTGCTGACGGAAGAAGCACCGGATGTCCGTCACTTTTATGAGAAGAACGGCTTCGAATCATGTGACAAAGGCTCCTTGGTGGCCTTTGGTCGATTTCAATAGATAAGAAAGAGCTGCCAGCCGGTCCTGGCAGCTCTTTTAACCTTGCCGGGGGACGCGTATCGGTTAATAGGCAATCGCAGGCCAATAATAGACTAAATGGACTTAAGTCCCCCCCACTCTTTAGATAGACAATCCATTCACGATAATGGACACCCGCCATCATTTTGCATCCCCCTTGCGTATGCAATCCCCTGTTTCAGGAAAGACTTTTCCCATCAATACCATCAAGGAGGCAATGAATATGCTACGTATAGAGTCTGAACTGAATGGCAGGTACGCACAGTACGGCCAGCTGCGGGATAAGATCTGCAAGCATGGCTTCTGCATTGGCGGCAACTGGGATTTTGACCGTGGGAGCTTTGATACGAAAATTTATTATGACGAAGAAGAGGGAGAGACGATTTATCTGCGCATGCCCTTTGAAGTGACGCGTGGCATGATGGATGACTACAATACAATCATCCGCTTCTTTGACCCGTATGTCATCAAGCATCTCGTTCATGTCGGGCTTGATCACGACGGTAGTTCATTCATTGATGCAACCGGCTTCAGCCAGTTCCAGACCCCAATCGATACCGATGCCCCGATTATCAATAAAAACAAATGGGTACATGTAAGTGAAAAGCTCGTCAAGGATAGCGTGCTTCCTTTCGTGAGCGATGAGAATATTTATTGAATGAAAAAAGCCCCCTTCACTGCCGAAGAGGGCTTTCGCTATTATAGATTATAGACTATCTTTACCTAGCTTCATCTTACGAGACGGAATCATCAGCCCGATGACAACACCGACTGCTGCAGGGACGGCCCAGCCAAGTCCGATGTCATACAGCGGTAAAACGTCTTGATAAAACGCGGCAACTGCATCCAGGAATCCAACCTCAAATGCCGGTACACTTGCGGCCAATGCGTTGTAGCCGTCGATGATGCTGACGAAGAACGTAAGGAACATCGCCATTGCAAACACGCTTTGCTTGTTTTTGAACAACGGCGCGGCAAGGCCCAGTAAAATCAGGATGATTGCCAGCGGATACAGGAACATCAGCACCGGAACGGCGAATGTAATGATGTTTGACAGCCCGACATTGGCAATAGCAAACGATACACCACATAACATGACAACAAATGCCTTGTAGCTGACTTTCTGGAATACCTCGTGGAAAAACTCCGCACACGCCGTGATCAAGCCGATGCTCGTCTTCAGGCAGGCAAGGACGATGATGATTGCCAGCAGAATCGCCCCGTACGAGCCGAAGTAGTGATCGGCCACTGCGGCGAAAATCTGCCCGCCATTATCGAACGTTCCGATTGTCGTGACGCTCGATGCCCCCATATACATGATCAAGCCGTAGATCAGCACCATCAGCGCCATCGCAAAAATCCCTGATTTCCATGTAGCCTTCGCAATCTCTTTTTTATCTGTAATCCCCAGACGCTTGATTGCATTGATGACGATGATTCCAAACGCCAGTGACGCCAGGGCATCCATCGTATTGTAGCCTTCCTTGAACCCTGTCATGAATGCTTCATTCACATAGGATAGGCTCGGTTCCACAAAGCTGCCCATTGGGGAAAATAAGCTAATGCCGATCAGGGCGAATAAAAACAGTAAAAATGCAGGTGTTAAATACTTCCCTATGTAGTCCATGATTTTTGCCGGGTTCAACGAGAAATAGAATACGACCGCAAAAAAGATGAAGCTGAATAATAACAGCCACAGTTGAACGTTTGCTGGGTCGATGAACGGCTCAAACCCTACGACAAACGGGACGGTCGCCGTACGTGGAATCGCAAAGAACGGACCGATTGTCAAATACAACGCCATCGCAAAGACGACACCGAACACCGGATGCACACGGCTTGCTAAATCCCGCAGGCCATTACTGCCAGATAGGCCGATTGCCAGTATACCTAAAAACGGCAGACCGATTGCCGTCACTAAAAAGCCGAGCAGCGCCCACGAATAATTCGTCCCGGCAAGCTGTCCCATCTGAATCGGGAATATTAGATTCCCTGCGCCAAAGAACATGCCAAATAGCATTGTTCCGATAATTGCATAAGTTGAAAATGATACCTTCTTCTCCATTGTGCTATGTCTCCTAAGCTGTTTGTGTTGCTGCAGGCGGTCGCCCACAGAGATGCAGGACTTCTTCCATCGCATCATATTAAATAGTTGTTTGTTTTCTTCCAGCATCCTCCTGTATATTCATCAAAAAAGGCATACAAAAAACCCCATCCCCAAAAAGGGACGGGGTTAACCGCGAATACCACCCTAATTCTATTGAAAAAACGCTCAATAGCACTCAGCAACGTACAATCATACGCGATCTTTTTAACGGTAGACACCCGGGTCAGCTTA
>JAZUQF010000361.1:0-2540 GCA_045605545.1 Lysinibacillus sp. | reverse complement strand
CGTGTAAAGGGCCGTTGCATCAAACCACTCCACATTCTGCTGGTTGGGCATGCGGAAGAAGCCGAAGTCATTGCAGTATGGATCGGCGTCCACCGACTTCAGGCTGCGCTTCAGGTTCTCCGCAATCCGTTTGGCTACCTTCAGGCTGCGGAATTCGTTCTTGTTGGAAATATAGATAGGGGTCTCCAGCACAAAGAAGACCTGATAGCCGCGGTCCGAGGACACGATGAGCGTCGGCTGCCCGATGCTCTCGTCCACGCACGCCAGCAGGATCTCCTGCACCGTATGCGCCTTCGTGTCGATGTCGACGACGAATGTATTGACCTGCTGCAGGTTCTCCTCCACAAAGCCCTTCACATAACGGCGTTCCCGGTCGGCATACCCGTAGCGGCGGTAGACGTTCGGGGTGAAATGCGTCAGCTGGCCGGCCTGCTCGATCACCGTCTCCTTGGACGTGATGACATAGCCCTTCACGCCGGACGTGGTAAAGTCGCATTTCCTGCGCACGACAAAGATGGCGCCTTTTTTGTGCTGCTTGTCCTTCGCTCCTGCGAGTAATTGTGCTGAAATCGGGGATCTGGATGATTTGGGGTTGTATGTAAGTAGTCCTTCATGTAGCATGACATCAAAGATTTGTTCAAGCTTGTTCTTTTTTTGTTCCGAAAACGCAAAAATAACCATCGACAGTCCTCCTCATTTCCTACGAGTGAACGCCAACAGCTACAAACGAATGCAGAAAAACATACCAAAAATGAATTTTCAACATGTTTCCGTTGAAAATGTTATTTTTGCTTGATATAATCATTACATCTTATGTATAAGAAATACATAACTTTGTGCGCTAACACATAAGTTATGGTATCTCGCTGGCGTTCATTTTTTAACGCTCAGGGGAAAATAGTGTGAAGTCATTCCATGTCCGGCCAAAGACGAGGGGAATGGCTTCTTTTATTTTGCCCTGACACTTATTTATATAAAATTATAGAGCCTTGTAAACATCGATGCAACAGCTTTTTTCAGGACTTCCATTTTTGAATATATGCATATATGCATATATTAGTATATGCATATATTAAAATGTTCATATATTAGTATATGCATATATTTATATACGCATATACCCGCTGTAAAGCCCGGTATATCGCTATTTGTGAAATTGAAATATATGCATATATAGGTATATACATATATTGATATATGCATATATTGAAGCATACATATATACGTACATTTTTCAGGCGTGAAAAATTTTTTTTGCGTCACACAAAAAGCACTGGATGAACCCCACTTTTGGGGTTCATCCAGTGCTTCTTTTCAATTACCGATCGCGTTTTTGGAGGATATCCAGAACCAGATTGAATGTTTTCTTTTCATCCTTGACGAGGTTGTTTTCGATGTAATCTTCCAGGAGGAGATCAATCATCATATCCACGCTGTCCGCCTTGCCCAGCTGGATGAGGGCATTCAGTTTATGGCGTGTCGGCTTCGTTACGCGCACGCTTGTTATCTGTGCCGATTCACGCTTCTTCGTTTTTTTCGTTTCCTTAGCCGGCTTCGCTTCGGGCTTCTGTTGCTCTTGCTGAGGCTTGGATTCCGTATCCGTCTCCTCGACCGCATCCAACTTGAACTCCTGGGCCGGTACAATCTTAGGCCCTCGCTCCAACAGCTTCTTTCTCGGCTTGCCGTTGTTTAATAAATTACTCATCCATTACACCTCCATAAGCTCGGCCTGGACACGAGCGATGAATTCTTCTGCAATCTTTCCATAGCTTCTATGCACTTTGCGGTCGTGCATGTCGTCGTTTGTGATGCCTGTAATATCGAAGCGTTTCAGGCGCTCCATGTTGTTCACGATATTTGCAAACAGGTTTTCTTCCCCAAAGATTTCGCGGGCGTTTTCGAGTGTGGCCAAATCGACCGCAGCCCCGTTTTTCAACAGTACCGGTAGTATGCCGATGATATCCAGATTCGCACCATAGTCGTCAATCAGCGACTGCAGGTAACCCGTAAATACTTCTGCTCCCTGCAGGCTGCGTTCCTGTGTCTGCAGGACGACCACCACAAAATCGGAAGCATACAGCGCAGCATCCGTAATGATGGAAATCGTAGGCGGCACATCGATAAAGATGAAGTCATAATCCTTTTTCAATGGTTCAATGAGTGTAGAAAAGTATTGGACACGTGCCGTTGTGTCGTCCGGGAACTTCTTTTCCAAGAATCGCGGGTATAGGGCGAAGTCACTGAAGCTTGGCAGCAAGTACAAGTTCTCCTTGATTTCCGTGACGATCTGCGCAAGGTCCTCCTCCTGGATGGCGGCCATCAGCGTTTTATTGAACGAGACGATTTCATCCGCTTCCAGCGCCTTTGTCTTCAGATACAGGGATGTGGCATTGGCCTGCGGATCCTGGTCGCACAGCAGCACCTTATATCCCTTCATTGATAATGCATGGGCGATCATGGTGCTGTTCGTTGTCTTGCCCGTCCCCCCTTTGAAGTTGCCAAATGTTACGACGATTGCTTCTTTGTTTTCGGCCACGTCC
>JAZUQF010000360.1:0-7011 GCA_045605545.1 Lysinibacillus sp. | reverse complement strand
TTGCCGAAGGACACCTGAAAGCCGAGACTCTCTATCCGGGCTTTTGCCTGATCAATACCATCCAGAGGGAGGACAGATGCGCTACGGCTTGGTGCGATGATTCGGATCTCATCACCGGGCTGAAGATGTTGAGGCGTTTTCATAGAAATGTCTCCTTTTTTAGGGAATAGTAAATATATTCCTTTTAGCTCTTCATTATAAAGAGCGTTCTATCATCTGTCTATAGAACATAAAAAAGTCCCGGAAGGCTGTGGTGCCTATCCGGGACTGGATTATTGCAGAGAGAAGTCGATGCCTTCCCGTTCCTTTACATAGCGGATACCGGCACGTTCGATATCCTGCAAATAGTCTTCTATATTATCGTTGTAGTGCATGGCGAAAAGCTTGTGGTGGAGTGCCTGCGGATAGTAGGCGAGCACTTCCGTGAAATGGGCATGCACACCATTGAATGTAAAGCTCGTATCCTGGAAGATGGCGAGCGTCTTGTCGTCCACGAACCGTAACACGTCCGCCTTGGCTAAATCCTTGATGTCGCTTGGAAACAGCACGTTGCCAAGCGGTCCTTTGATGAAAAGTCCGGAGCTGACGAGACCCTTTGCGTGCGCATCCGTCGTATCGAAAATTTGCAGCTGCAGCCCTTCGAAATCAATGATGTCATGATCTGCCACGACAGTGAATTCACAAAAGTCATCTACCGTACGCCCTTGGTTGTCCAGGGCGGAAGACAATAGCTTGCGGAGCTGTGGGTACACGCGCTGATGGACGAAAATCGGTGTTTTTACTGGCTGGTGTTGCCCTTCTTTAAGCTGCCAGAAACGTTGTAGTACCATTTCCTCTAATCCTCCGACATGATCGAAGTGGAGGTGGGAAATCCAGACCGCATCAAAGTCGACATAGGAATAGCCCGCCTTTTTCATACTTTCTCGAAGAGTCGTCCCCGCATCGAGCAGTAGCTTCTTTGAACCGATTTCAGCCACGTAATTATTATGGTAGAAGCGGGAGGTGAAGGCGCCTCCTACACCAAGTGGAATCAATTTCATCAGCGTCATTCCTTCCTATATAGAGATGCCCCCATTCTATCGTAAAAAGCCCCTTGATGAAACTGCACGCTCTTTGCCGGCAAAGCTACCCGCGGTTCAGGAACGTACGTATCATATGGATGGGGGACCATTCTGTATTTGAAGCCGTGATGATTGGGTAGGGTGTGGGGAACAGTTCGGCCGTTATTTCATGAATATCCTTTCCCTGTGTGGCAAGGGCGAGCACCTTTCCTTCCAAGTCCTCTATATAGTCGATTTTAAGGCGGATTAACTTCTTGCCGTCCTTCACATGACCGGCATGGCAGCAATACATATCGTCGAAGTCGTATGCTTCCATCTTTTTCAGGGAATCGAGCGTGTTCAGTATGTTTTCGTCTATCAATACGAGCTTTACTTTTGGTGCCACGAACAGATCGCCGGTAAACATCGCCCCTAAATCTTTGTTATAGAATGCGACATGGTCCTTCGTATGCCCCGGCGTCTCGACGACCTCCCATGTATGATTGCGGGAAGTGAACGTCTGACTTAAAGGTGTCGAGGCAAAGGGGGCTGGTTGTCCCCAAACGAGCTGGCGGTATGTCGGGATACGGAACGGCTTGTGCGTGTAGGGGGCCGATGATGGGTGGATATAGGCTGGTACTTTCCGCTGCTCCTGCAAGGACGCGACGTTTCCCATATGGTCCTCATGGAAGTGGGTGATGTAGATGGCGTCGAAATCTGCCTCGTCGAAGTAGGGGCTAAAAGGTTCTGCCAAGGAAGAGGCGCCGGCATCAATCAGGATTCCATCCACGTTGAAGCTGTAGACGCTCATGGGGATGCCAGGTACGTGGGCGGTGCATTTAGCCATCAGAATGCCATTTTCTTTTTTTATTTCGCTGCTTTTCTCTATTTTAATCATCTCTATTTCTCCTTTATGCACTTTTAATCAGTATAACAAGCGCACAGGGGGATGAATAGTTATATAATCCAATTAGCGGAAAAAAGAGGGTTCTTCGGAAGGCAAGGAATTTCATGGTCGATTGTGTAATATATAATATCATCAGTTTGAAATAACAGGGGGAATGGGCAATGGAATGGGAATTACCGATACTTTTTACGGAACGTTTGACATTGCGGCCGGTCACTTTAGCGGATGCGGAAGATATGTTTGCATACGGCTCCAACGAGAATGTCACCAAATATGTTCTTTGGAATACGCATGAATCACTGGAAGATTCGAAAGCGTTCATCGAAATGGCACTGGAAACTTATAAAATGCATCCGTTTTATCATTGGGGAATAGAATATGAAGGCAAGTTCATCGGGACAATCGATTATGTAATGCTACAGGAGCACAATAAGGTGGGGGAAATCGGCTATGTATTGGCAGAGGCGTATTGGAACAAGGGAATTGTTACTGAGGCGGCCAGGAAAGTAATCGACTTCGGCTTCGAAGAACTGGGGCTCGTTCGCATCCAGGCACGCTGCTTTACTGAAAATATCGGTTCTTTCCGTGTGATGGAGAAAACAGGCATGACCCATGAGGGAACATTGAGAAAGGCCATGTTCGCGAAGGGCAAACACCATAACATCGAAATGTACGCAATTACTGACGAGGACCGTCCGATTTAAAGCACTTTGCAGGGGAAATGATAACTAGAATGTGGTGAAAGGCTTCTTCCTTTACTCCCACATTCCGCTGGATTTGTTCCTTTCCATGTACTTACCTCTTACATATCATTATCGTCGAAATGGTCCAGTGTACAGTTGCACTGCTCTTCCCGCAAATAGGCATCGTCATTTTCCGGACATGTCTCATAGGTGTAAGGGTAGTTGCTTATTACTTGATTCAAATAAACGGTGTATGGCATTTAGCTCACCTCCTATACCTATGTTACAATATTCTGAATATTTTTTAAATAAAAATCTTTATTATGTTGAAAAAGTTCTTTTCTCTTATGTAAAATATGTTAATATTTAGGTAATAAGTTCGAATGGAAAATGGGGAGTAGGTGATAAGGTGGATAATGTGTTTACGCAGCTGGAGCAAAAGCAATATCATGAGCTTGCGTTAAAGAAGATTAATAATGGAGAATATGATGAAGCAGAGAAGCTTCTGCAGCTGTTGCAGGAGAGTTATCTGCAGGAGTGCGACTACGGAAATTTTATAAAGGTGAATATTGAATTGCTTAGAATCCTTGTCAACTCCCAGCGGCATGAAGAAATGTTCGATTATATCATCGCAGCTGAGCCATACATTCAAGGATATGCAGCAAAGCATGAGCAACTTACATTCCGGTTAACGCGCGCCATCTTCCAAAATCATATGGGCATCCAGTCGCCGATTACTGAGCTAAAGGAGTTGCTGGAGGAAGCAATTGCAATCAATGATATCCGTAATATTTTCAGGGCAACGAACAATCTGCTCCACTCATATGCAGCAGAGAAAAAAATCGACGAAGGGTATACGCTGATTGAGCGGATTTCGCCTTACCTAGAGCAGAGGACTGAAGATGACCTGGCCGGCCCAATGGTTTTCTATATCAATTCCTTGGACATCTATTATGCGCGAAAGGATTTCGACAATATTGAAAAAGACCTGCGGGAGCTTGAAAAGGACGGCATCTATAAGGTGATACCTTCGCTGGAATTTCCTTATTGGAGCATTAAAGGCCTTTATATCCTTCACCAGGGGGAAATTGAAAAGGCCAAATATTACTTTGAAAAAGCCTATGGCATGATTAAAGACAAATTCTACTTCGTACAGGATATCGAGCGTTGGGTCCATGCCATGAAGGAAGTCGGGGAAATCGAGCAGGCCTTTTACTATCAGAGTTTGTTGGTGGATGCTTTGCAGGAGCATATCGCCATAGAGAAGAAGGTAAAGCGCTCGGAAATCATTTCGAAGTTTTCTACAAGCGGTGTAATGGAGCGGTTGCACCATGACCGCCTGTCCGGGGCAAAGAGCCGCGCCTACTTCGAGGAGCAGCTTGAAAAGAATCGGGAAGTCATCCATTATTCCGTAGCTGTGTTCGATGTCGATAAATTCAAAATCGTCAATGATACGTACGGGCATCTCGTGGGAGACCAGGCAATCAAATTCATTGCATCCATTGCCATGAAGTGGATGCCGAAGAACGATATGAAGCTGATTCGCTATGGTGGAGACGAGTTCATCATTTTCATGCCGTATCCAAAGGAAGAAATCGAAGAGGAGATCAATGGCCTGCGTTGCTTGATTGCTCAAAGCGACTTCATTATCCGTGGCACGATGGATGTAATCAATTTCGAAGTCAGCATTGGGATAGGCTATACAGATGAGAGGCCTGCAACCTTGCTGCAGCTGTTCGAGACCGCCGACCATGCCCTCTATTATGCAAAGCAGAATGGACGTAACCAGGTCCAGTTCAGGGAAGTGAAACAGTAAAGAAACAGTGGTAAAGCGATCCGGGAAGTGTCCCACGGATCGCTTTTTATTATCCTATTATTCAAAATCGCCACTTGTAAAGTCATGCTTGCCCCTGCGGAAGCGATTTTTAGGAATGTCACCGGCCCGGAAATAAGTTTGTCTTTTTCAAGATAAGGGAAATGGTGTTCTAAAAATAAAATAAGATGACACAGGTGATGAAGGATGGCTATGAAACAACGTAGTGATGAAGATGCGATTACGCATATTAAATATTTAATTAAAAAGAATCGTTATCAGGAGGCGCGGGAGCTTGGGGAATATTTGCTGGAGAATCGCCAGGATATGAATGACACCTGCGTCGTCCTATGCCTCCAGCTTTTAAAGGTCTATATTCTCCAGCATGACGGGGAGAGCTTCCAGTGCCTGTTCGCCCGGTGCCATAAATCGCTGGAAGGTCATGAAGATTCACTTGTCCGCACGAAGGTGAATATGATGCTCGGACATTATTACATGCATATTTACCATAATTATGAGGACTGCATCCGCTACTACCAGCAGGTGATCAGCCTGGCTTTCCAGCACAATTATCCGTTGCAGATGGTCGTGGCCATCAACAATCTGACCGTTGCACTAGAAAAGCGAAACATGCCGATTCAACCAATCTACCAGTTCCTGAAATTCAATATTATCGCCGCTGAAAAAATGGGCGATGAGAACAGCATCGGCTATGTGGAGGGGCATCTCATGTATTTTCGCATCATGACGATTTTGAGGAAGTTTGATAGTGTCAAACGCAAAATCGCACAGTTTTTGGAGAAGGACCTGAACAATATGACGAGGGTCCGAGTGATGCACGCCCTGCAATATTGCCAATATGCAGCCGGAGAGTACATGAAAAGCCTGGAAACCGGCGGGAAGGCGCTCGCACTATTGGAGGCGGATGATACACTACGGGAATATATAGCCGGCTATGAAAGCATCTATAAAATCATGATGCTGGCTACCAAGGCGATGGGTCAACCTGTGTATAAGCTGTATGAGCAGCAGCATGGGCACTATCGCCGGCTGGGTGAATTGAAGAAACAGATGAACCTGGACGCTTCTTCAGTCTGCCATGAACATGAACTGTACTATCAGAAGGGAAAGGATTTCTATCGCACTGTCGAATCGACCCCCGGTACATTCATCCTTTTCAAGCATACGGATTTCTCCAATTTGCTGTCCGTACTGGAAAATCGATTTGATTTCGTATGGACGAGCTTGACGAATAGCTTTGGCATCTTCATCCCGCAGCTACTTGATGAGAAGCAGGTCGATGAGCTGCTTGAACCACTAATCGGCCAAAAGCGGTATAGTTTCTGTCATAGCAATCAGGAGGGATTCAAAGGCAGGGACTATTACCATCTCCTGCAGGCGCAGCTTTACTATAAGGAGCTGCGATGAAGTGATGGCACTTCAACCATGATTCCACCGATGAGATGTTTTGATAGAAAAAATGAGATAAAAGGATGGCTCTCCTGCTTGATTGGGAGGGCTATTATTTATGCAACCCGGATGCTCATTCCATAAAAGAAGGCATGATTTCTGTAAAAAAACTTTCCGGGCAGGACGAAAGTGTATTTATAAATGACCTGCCGATGAGTTGAATACATTCAATAAATCAAATCGATATGATTCAATCTCATAATCGGCTGAAGGAATAATGAGGCCTATCTGCAGCCGTCAATTTTTTTGACACAAATAGCGCCCTTCTCTGAGTGAATACTAGACAATATGATGATGTATTGATAATAATGGAAATGGATGAGCCTGCAGCAATTAATCGACAACAGGGCGGGCCATTTGAAAGGAGCACTTATGATTTTCGTATTTGATTTAGATGGAACGATTTGTTTTAAAGGACAGCCGCTGACGACTGATATTTGTGCGGCGCTGGATGAGTGTGTGGAGACGGGGCATGAGGTCGTATTTGCATCAGCCCGCCCAATCCGGGATTTGCTGCCTGTATTACCTGAAAGGTACCATGGCTATCGAATGGTAGGGGGCAACGGGGCGTTTACACGTCATGGAGACCAGTCGTCACATGTATCCTTTGATGCCGATACGATAGAGCAGCTGAAAGCGCTGACGGCCCAGCATGAAGTCAAGTATTTGTTCGACAGCGACTGGGAGTACAGTTATACAGGGGGAGAGGAGCAGCCGCTCTATGAGGGGCTTGACCCGCTCAAACTGGCAAAGAACAGACCGCTTCACGAATTGACAAAGGTATCGAAGGCCGTGTTGTTTACGGATGATGAGGTCATCCGACAGGCGGTATCCGCATTGCCGGTGACAATTTTTCGCCATCATGCCGAGCGGTTGATCGACATCACCCCGGCAGCAATCAATAAGGCGGCGGGACTTGAAAGACTTGGCATCAAGGATTATATAGCCTTCGGAAATGACCAAAACGATCATGAACTATTTACATATGCCGTCTACAGTGTTTGTGTCGGAAAACATCCGGTTTCGCAATTCGCCGATGAAATCACCTCGCCGGATGAAGTCGGCAGAACCATCACTAGATTGGCTGCCCGCTTCCAG
>JAZUQF010000359.1:0-1763 GCA_045605545.1 Lysinibacillus sp. | reverse complement strand
ATCGCCGTATAAGCTTCCATGACGCCCGGCGACACTTCGAGCAGTGCCGTTTCCATCAGACGGGCGATGTAAGGTGCCGTGTAGACGACAAGCGGTACGATGACGCCCTTTACGCCAATCGTCGTACCGACAAGGAACTTCGTCAGCGGCAGGATGAAGAATAATAAAATGATGAATGGAATTGAACGGATAATATTGATGACTAGATTGGAAATTTGATAGACCCATTTATTCTCGAATGATTGTCCAGGGCGTGTCAGCACGAGGATCAGTCCGAGCGGTACCCCAAGAGCGATTGAGATGACGAGGGAAATGGAGGTCATCTGGAATGTCTCGAGCAACGCCTCCCAGATGATGGGCCCCCATTGCTCGAAAAAGCCTTGTTCGTTATTCATTGGACGCACCTCCCAACACTTCAATTTGTACATCGTTATCCGTCAGGTACGTTGTGATATCGGCAATTTCTTCATCTATCGCATTGATATGGACGACGATATTACCGACGATGCCGTTTTTGAGCTCGATGATATTGGCTGCCAGGATATTAGGGTGTACATGGAACCGGTTTGCCACATCTGCAATCAACGGCTTCCCTGTACTTTCACCGATAAATGTCAGGCGAATGACGGCACCCGTCAAATTCAACTGCTCAATGAGCGAATCCGACAGGCTGCGCTGCGAGATGGTATTCAAAAACTTGCGTGTCGTAGGGTGTTGCGGCTTTGTGAACAGTTGGATGGCCGTGTTGTGCTCCACAAGCTTCCCTTTTTCCATGACATACACATAGTCGCAGATTTTCTGGATGACGTTCATCTCGTGTGTGATCAATAGAATGGTGATGCCGAATTTTTCATTGATTTCAAGGAGGAGGTCTAAAATGGAATCTGTCGTTTCTGGATCGAGGGCACTTGTCGCCTCATCGCTGAGCAGGATTTCCGGTTCCTGCGAAAGTGCGCGTGCGATGGCGACACGCTGCTTCTGGCCGCCTGACAGCTGGTTCGGGTAGCTTGCCAGCTTATCCGTCAGCCCGACGATTTCTGCGTATTTCTCGACTTTTGCCTCGACCTCCTGTTTGCTATAGCCCAATAATTTTAAAGGTGTGGCGATATTATCGTAGACCGTTGCTGTTTTCAGTAAATTAAAATGCTGAAAGATCATGCCGATTTTCTGACGCGATTGGCGAAGCTGTTCAGGGGAGGCCTCCGTGAGGTCGACCCCATTGATGACCACCTTGCCGCTTGTCGGGCGCTCAAGCAGATTGACGCAGCGGATGAGTGTGCTTTTCCCAGCACCCGAATAGCCGATTACGCCATGAATCTCGCCTTTCTTTACGTGTATATCCACCTGGTCGACGGCTGTAACGGTGCCGTTTTTTGCTTCGAATTGTTTCACAACTGATTGGAGTTGAATCATTATTTCCCCGCCTTTCTAGATAAAAAGCTACCGGCGTCAATACCGGTAACTTTTGGTCGTGTATTGGTTTAGAAGCCTGGAATGACGGCTCCATCGTATGTTTCTTCGATGTATTGACGCACTTCATCCGATTGGTAGGCTTCAACGAATTTCTTCAAGTCTTCGCTGTCCTCATCACCAGGGCGTACAGCGATGACGTTCACATAAGGGGAGTCTGCAGATTCAAGCAGGATGGAATCGTGTTTGGGATTCAGGCCTGCCTCCATGGCAAAGTTTGTATTGATTGCAGCAAATTCTACTTCGCCAAGCTGTGTCGGGATTTGTGAGGCCTCCAATTCGAGGAACTCCAG
>JAZUQF010000358.1:0-10574 GCA_045605545.1 Lysinibacillus sp. | reverse complement strand
GTCTCGATCGTTTTTTGCAGCGACTCTTCGTTCATATAGGCTACTGTCAGCACTTCTTTGGATTGTGCATCCTGCACTACGGCAGGGACTAGCCCCTGCTCATTAAATTTTACATTCATCGTACGTGTACTCCTTTTTCTCGAAGATAATTCTTCACTTCTGCTACGCTTGTTTCCTTGTAGTGGAAAATGGACGCTGCCAGTGCGGCATCTGCGTCGACCTCCTGCAGGACTTCACGGAAGTGCTCTGCATTGCCGGCACCGCCGCTCGCAATGACAGGAACGGTCACCGCCTCGCGTACCGCCTTTGTCAAGCCGACATCGAATCCGGATTTTTCGCCGTCCTGGTTCATGCTTGTCAGCAGGATTTCGCCGGCACCGAGACGTACGGCCTCCCTTGCCCAGTCGATCGCCTTCCACGACGTCTTATTGCGGCCGCCATGTGTATAGACCATCCATGTACCGTCCTCTTCTGAATAGCGGGCATCGATGGCGCAGACGATGCATTGTGCACCGAAGTGGTCCGCCCCTTCCTTGATGAGCTCCGGCCTTTCGAGCGCGGAGGTATTCACCGATACCTTATCGGCCCCTGCCCGCAGGATGCGCTTCATATCGTCAAGGGTGCGGATGCCTCCCCCGACCGTAAACGGAATCGCAAGTGCGCTTGCCGTCTGCCGGACGACATCGACCATCGTGTCACGCCCTTCATGGGATGCTGAAATGTCGAGGAACACCAGTTCATCGGCCCCCTGTTCATCGTAGAACTTCGCCAGCTCGACCGGGTCGCCCGCATCGCGGAGCTCGACGAACTGCACACCTTTTACAACGCGCCCCTCCTTCACATCGAGGCACGGGATGATTCGTTTTGTCAGCATACTTCCACCCCCACTCCCTGCAGCCACTCACGTAGCAAAAATACCCCGAACTGGCCCGATTTCTCAGGATGGAACTGCATGCCCGTAAAATTACCGGAAGCGACGATGCCCGGGACGCGGACACCTTCGTAATCCGCAAAAGCGACAAGCTGTTCTTCGGCCATACCCGAAGCGTAGAAGGAATGCACGAAGTAGACATGACGGTCATCCGGCAGCTCCTTCTCTTCCAGCCAGTCCGGCAGTTGCACAAGCTCCAGGCCATTCCAGCCCATATGAGGGACGCGCGATACACCTGTGAAGCGCTTGATGCTGCCTTTGAAGATGCCGAGCCCCTTTGTCGGCGCCACCTCTTCACTTTCCTCAAACATCAGCTGCATGCCAAGACAGATGCCGAGCAGCGGCTTTTCATTCTCTTTAATGAAGTCGATCAGCCCCGTCTCCTCCAGGCGCTTCATCGCATCCGGAAATGCGCCCACTCCCGGAAGGACGAGGGCATCGGCTACAGCGAGCTCTTCCTTATCGCTCGTCACCACCACAGATGCATCCAGCCGTTTCAATGCCTGTTCCACGCTGAACAGGTTTCCCATACCATAGTCAATTACACCGATTTTCACGTCAACAGTCCTTTCGTCGATGGTACACCCTTTACACGCGGGTCGATCTGCACAGCATCATCGAGCGCACGGGCCAATGCCTTGAAGATGGCTTCGATGATGTGGTGTGTGTTCCGTCCGTAGGGAACGATGACATGCAGATTGATGCGGGCCTCCAGAGCAAATTTCCATAAAAATTCATGCACAAGCTCCGTATCGAATGCTCCCACCTTTGCATTCAGTTCAGGCTCTACACGGTATTCAAGGTGCGGACGGTTCGAACAATCGACCACGACCTGCGCAAGTGCATCATCCATCGGTACAAAGGCGTTCCCATACCGCTTGATGCCCTTCTTGTCGCCGAGCGCTTCGCGGAATACCTGCCCCAGCACGATGCCGATATCTTCCGTCGTATGGTGGTCATCAATCCATGTGTCACCATCGGCTACAATTTTGCCGTCAAACAGACCGTGCTTGATGAACAGGTCGAGCATATGGTCCATAAAACCGACGCCTGTCTTGATTTCCGCCTGGCCGCTGCCATCCAGGTTCAGCTCCACTTGGATTTTCGTCTCATTTGTATTGCGTTCCATTCGTGCAAAACGTTGTGCCATCTTATTCTTCTCCTTTATCCCAACCGCGCGATTCGACTGCACGTGCGTGCCCTTCCAGTCCTTCCAACCGGGCAAGGCGCGCAATTTTCGGTGCATTCTGCGCCCATGTTTTTTCACTGTAATAGACGATGCTCGTCCGTTTGATGAAGTCATCCACATTCAGACCGCTCGCAAAACGGGCCGTGCTGTTTGTCGGAAGCACGTGATTCGTTCCCGCAAAGTAATCGCCCACGGGCTCCGAGCTGTAGCGCCCGATGAAGATGGCGCCCGCATGTGTGATGCGCCCCGCCACTTCTACGGCGTTATCCGTGATGACCTCCAGATGCTCGGGCGCCAATGAATTGACGGCGCGGATTGCCTCCTCAAGCGATTCCGCCACGTAAATATGGCCGAAGTTTTCAATGGCCTGGCGTGCAATCGCCTGCCGTGGAAGCTTTTGCAGCTGCTTTTCCACCTCATCGGCCACCGTTTCAGCCAGTGTATCGCTTGTTGTAATCAAAACGGCGCAGGCTAATGCATCATGCTCCGCCTGCGACAGCAGATCGGCTGCGATTTCATCGGCATAGGCCGTATCATCGGCCAGTACGCAAATTTCAGAAGGCCCTGCAATCATATCAATTGCGACTTCACCAAACACCTCGCGCTTCGCAAGTGCGACAAAGATATTGCCGGGACCGGTGATTTTATCGACCGGGGCAATCGTCTCCGTCCCGTAGACAAGTGCTGCAATCGCCTGTGCGCCGCCGACCTTATAAATCTCTTTTACTCCTAAAATATGCGCAGCCACCAGCACTGCAGGCGGAAGCTTCCCATCCTGTCCGGCAGGCGACGCGATGACAATGCGTTTTACACCCGCCACCTGGGCAGGAATGACGTTCATCAAGACGGAGGATGGATATGCCGCCGACCCCCCCGGTACATAGAGGCCCACCGCATCAAGGGGCGTAATCCGCTGTCCAAGCCAGGAGCCGTCCTGCAGGGGCAGGTCATAGCCATGGCGCTTTTGGGCGCTGTGATAATGACGGATGTTGGCCGCAGCCTCCGAAAGGTCCTTATACAGCTGCTCATCGAAGCCTTTGACAGCCTCCTTCACCTCTTCCTCCGTCACACGTAGGTTTGCCGGTGCAAAGCCGTCCCATTTTTCGCTGTACATCCGGATGGCCGCATCTCCGCGCTCCCTCACATCTGCAATTACCTGGCGTACGGTCTTCAGCTGCTCCTCATTGCCGCCTTCAAGCTGGCGCTTTAACGAAATATCACTAGTTAATGTGGTAATGTTCATGGTCATCCTTCTCCTAGTTCACACATTTTTTCAGACGCGATACCAAATCCTGAATGCGGTCGCTCTTCATGCGGTAGCTTACCGGGTTGGCAATCAGTCGGGATGAGACATCTGCAATACGTTCATACTCGACAAGGCCGTTCTCCTTCAACGTCCGTCCGGTAGAGACGATATCGACGATGCGGTCCGCCAGTCCAATCATCGGCGCCAATTCAATGGATCCGTTCAGCTCGATGATTTCGACCTGTTCTCCGATTCCCTTGTAGTATTTCATCGCGATGTTCGGATATTTTGTTGCGATGCGTGGGGCGATTTCGTTCATCGCCGTATTCGGCAGGCCGGCAGATGCGATGTAGCATTGGCTGATTTTCAGATCCAACAGCTCATGGACACTGCGGCGCTGCTCCAGCAGGACGTCCTTGCCCGCAATCCCGATATCCGCCACCCCATGCTCCACATAGACGGGGACGTCCATCGGCTTTGCCAGGATGAAGCGTATTTTTTCTTCCGGGATTTCAATCATCAGCTTGCGGGACATCTCCACTTCCTCCGGTAGGTTAAATCCGGCTTCTTGCAGCATCACGTATGCTTCCTCGAAGATTCGCCCTTTCGGCATTGCAATTGTTAATTCACTCATTGTCCTTCCTCCTGCCCACAGCAGTAAACAACTTCTTGAAACTGCCCTTTAAACGCTTGTGCATCAATCAATCCAACCGTCGACTGCATCGTCACATGCTTGTTCTGCCCGCGCAGCACGGCTGCCTGCTGCAGGGCCTGTCCGAAATGACCCGGCTCGAATAATACTAGAGCCGTCGAATTTTCTACATCCTGTAATGGCATGGCCTCAAGCAGACGGTCGACCCGAAGTCCGAAGCCTGTAGCGCCTACCTTCGTCCCGAAATGCTCCAGCAGTCCATCGTAGCGGCCGCCATTACCTAACGGGAATCCGCTGCCTTCCGCAAACACTTCAAACAGCATGCCCGTGTAGTAGTTCATATGGCTCGATAAGGTAAAATCGAATGCTATGTACTTCTCAAGCCCTGCCTCCTCAAGCAGCTTCCACAGCTTCTGCATGTAGTCCAATGCATCGTTCTTCCGTACGTATCTTTCAATCGCCTCGATGGAAGAAAGGTTGACCGCCTCGTCGATGAAGGCAAGCAGTGCATCAGATTTCGTCTTCGGCAGGTCGAATGCAAGGACCGCTTCCTCGAACCCTACATAATTGCGCTTTACGAGCAACTCGTTCAGCTCGGCAGCCTGTTCCCCGCTCTCTGTATAATCCTTCAGGATGCAGCTCAGCACGCCGGCATGGCCAATCGTCACCTTAAAGGAGCGGATATCGTATGCCTGGATGAGCTCGATGGCCGTCATGATTACTTCTGCATCTGCATATACCGAGTAATCGCCAATCAGCTCGATGCCCATCTGTTCAAATTCGGCTGGACGACCGCCTTCCTGCTGCTGGGCGCGGAACACATTTTCAAAATAGGCGAGGCGTTGCGGAATCTTTTCCTTCAGCAGCTTCGATGTGACGACCCTGGCAATCGGCGTCGTCATGTCGGGGCGGAGTACAAGGGTATTGCCCTGGCTGTCCACTAGCTTGAAAAGCGTAGCGTCATGGATGGCTGAAGCCTTGCCGACTGTATCGTAGTACTCCACGGTCGGCGTCTTGATAAATTCATAGCCCCGTGCGCGGAGAAGCGTCCGGCCTATTTCTCGCACACCTTCAAGCTTTTCATATATCTGCGGGAATGTATCGCGCATCCCAAGCGGTTTTTCGAACATTTTAATCGATGACATTTTGACACATCCTTACCGTTTTACTTTAACGTGCTAGAGTAGTAGATTACTAATGTATAAAAGTAATTCTACTGCTCCCGGGCTACTTAGTCAATTAATTCACAAAAGATTCACTTTCTTGAATTTTCTAAACTATTATATTTCAATTATACACGATTACCGGCCGACAAGCAGTGCAATCGACATAGAAGGGCCAGCCTTTCCATCAAAAAAACGGAGGATCCAAATTTTTGGACTCCCCCGTTTTTCCCTATCCATTATGCCACTCTGGATTATCTACCCTTTTACGTTCAGCCATCTGCTCGGCTGTATAGATGATGCGCATCGGATTGCCGCCCGCCATGCAGCCGGCGGGGATATCCCGATGAACCAGCGTCGCCGCCGACACGATGGCACCGTCCCCGATCTCCACCCCCGGCAGTATGGTGGAGTTGGCACCAATCATGACATTGCTGCCGATCACCACATCCCCCAGCCGGTACTCCTCAATCAGATATTCATGCGCCAATATCGTCGTATTGAATCCGATGACCGTATTATCGCCTACTGATATGCGCTCCGGAAACATCGTATCGGGCATGACCATCAATGCCAGCGACGTCTGCCGGCCAATCTTCATCTTCAAAAATGTGCGATACAGCCAGTTTTTCACCCGCAGCGAGGGAACAAACCGACCAATCGTGATGATGGTGAAGCATTTCATCACCTTCCAGAACGATACCGTCTGATACATATTCCATAATGAATTTGCCCCTTTAACTCGATAACGCTCCGTTCTCCTCATCCATTACGCTTCCTTTACAATTGAAATTAAATCGGATATATGCTCCAGCATATAATCCGGATTAAACTGCTGTAAGAAGTCTCTCCCTTTGAATGACCAGGCAACCCCGGCGGTGCGGACGCCTGCATTTTTTCCGCCTTCAATGTCATGCGAGTTGTCCCCGATCATGATGGCGTCGCTTTGATTCAGCCCCAGCTTTTCCAGTGCCAGAAGGATGGGTTCGGGATCCGGCTTCACATGTGTGACATCATCCGCTCCGACAACCACCTCAAACAAATGAGCCGCTCCCATGATTTCCAGACCGCGGGCAATCGTGTCCCGGCGCTTTGTCGAGACGATTGCCAATCGGATGCCCATTTCCTTCAGCTGTTCAAGTGTTTCTACAACACCTTCATATTCTTTTACGAGCTCGTCGTGATGCTCTAGATTCCACGCCCTGTATTTGCTGATTAGCTCTTCCGCTTCATCAGGGGCAATTTCTTTAAATGTTTCCGCAAGCGAGGGACCCAGGAACCGTACACAATCCTGTGGCTGGTACTTCCCCGGGAAACGCTCTCCTAGGACGTGCATGAATGTCTCGATGATCAAACCGTTCGTATCCAGCAGTGTCCCGTCAAAATCAAATAATAATGCTTTCGTCATTGTTGTAACGCTCCTTTAGCTTCTCTTTCTTCCGCGCGCTTCCATAGCCAGGCCACGATGATGGTCAAAGCGAACGCCGTGACGACCCGGATGGCCAGCAGTGGCAGAATCGGTATGCCGAGCGGCGCAAAAATCAACGTATCCTCCACGACCGCATGACAGGCCACCAAGAAGATGAAGGACAGGGTGGCATCCTTCTTGGATACGCCGTCCTCCTCCACTGCCTGGATCATGACACCCGCCCCGTATGCAAGCCCGATTACCAGACCGGTCACCAGTGTCACGGAAGCGTTCGGCTTTACACCGATTACCTTCGTCCAAGGCGCCAGCATTTTTGACAGCTTCATCAAATAGCCGTAGTCCCGCAAAAACTGCACGATGATCATGAGCGGCAGAACGATGAGGATGAGTTGGAAAATGCCAAGGCTTGCTCTTTCCAAACCTAATAGAACGATTCCTCCCCAGCCTTCCGGATTGGCTGTCGTTTCAGGCATCATGCCGTATTTGGCAATCTCGCCCCCGCCGTCCCATACAAGATTGATGACGATGGCAGACAGGAAGGCCAGCCCGAAGCGCACGACCAATACAACCCACAGCCTGACGCCCACCCGCAGCGCCACAGCCGTCTCGATGAACATGCTATGTGCAAATGACAGCATCACTGCAAGGGTGAATACTTCCTTTACAGTGAGCTCGAGCGAAAGGATGCCGGCAATCCCCGAATACAGGTTCAACGTCGTTCCCAGCACAAGCGGGATGGCCGCTTCCCCCGGCAGCCCGAAGATGCCCATCATCGGTGCAATGGCATCAATCAGCCATGGCAGGACGGGTGTGAATTGCAGAAGTGTGACGATGAATGTAATCGGAAAAATAAATTTACTTAGCTTCCAAGCCGTTTGAAATCCGGCGGCCACCCCTTTTTTTAGTGTATCCATCCTGTTTTCCCCTTTATTTTTTATCTAGATAGCGTACAACCGGCTTGACGTTCATACGTCGGTAGACAATCGCTATGATGCCGATTGCAATCCCAAGAATGGACACGACCTGTGCCGAGCGCAAGTCGCCGATCAGGTACAGGCTATCCGTACGCAGCCCTTCGATGAAGAAGCGCCCGACCGAATACCAGATTAGATAGAAGAAAAACATCTCTCCCCGGCGCCAGTTGAATTTACGCGCTACGAGTAAAATGACCAAACCGATGATATTCCACACCGATTCGTATAAAAATGTCGGATGTACATATGTACCGTCTTCTTTAATATACATTTGTTCTATAATCCAGTTCGGCAGGAAGAGGTTTTCCAAAAATGTCCGCGACACCGGTCCGCCGTATGCCTCCTGGTTGATGAAGTTCCCCCAGCGGCCGATGATCTGGCCTATTAAAATGCTTGGTGCGGCAATGTCCGCCACCCGCAGGAAGCTGACCCCACGTTTCTTCGTAAAAATATAGGCCGTGATGAAGGCGCCGATCAAGGCACCATGGATGGCGATGCCACCCGTCCAAATCTGGATGATCTGCCCCGGATTTTGCCCATAGTAGTCCCATTTCATCGAGACGTAGTAAATACGGGCGGAGATGATGGCAATAGGCACAGCCCAGATGAGCAGGTCACTGAGGAAATCTTCATGCAGCCCCAACCGGACCGCCTCCCGCTGCGCCAGGAAATAGGCAAGCACGATGCCCGTGGCAATTAAAATTCCGTACCATCTGACAGGAATCGGCCCTAAATGAAAGGCGACCGGATCGATGGCAAGTAGTGTATAACTCATAACAATCTCCCTTCTTTAGTAATCATCCATTTCATCATTCGAAGCAAACATATCATCCAGCCGCCGGGAAAACTCCTGTGCGGCATTGATGCCCATCCTTTTCAGGCGGTAATTCATAGCCGCCACCTCGATGATGACAGAGACGTTGCGCCCCGGCTGGACCGGAATCGTCAATTTCGTCAAGTCCATATCGATGATCCGCATCTTTTCCTCATCCAGCCCCAACCGATCATATGTCTTTTCGGAATCCCAGATTTCCAGCTCGACGACAAGGGAAATGCGCTTGTACGGACGGACCGCACTTGCCCCGAACAGCGTCATGATGTCGATGATACCGATGCCCCGGATTTCCAGCAGATGTTCAAGCAGCGGGGGCGGGCTGCCGATGAGCGTGCTTTCCGATTCCTGGCGGATTTCCACACAGTCGTCCGCTACTAGCCGATGCCCCTTCTTCACAAGCTCCAAAGCCGTTTCACTCTTACCGACGCCGCTCTTGCCAATCAGCAGGACGCCGATTCCATATATGTCGACGAGAACGCCGTGGATGGCCGTCGTCGGAGCGAGCTTGCTTTCCAGAAAGTTCGTCAGCCGGCTCGAAAAGCGGGTAGTCGTCAGCCGCGTCTTCATTACCGGTACATGATTCTCCTCCGATGCCTCAATCAGCTCCTGCGGGATATCAAGCTCCCGTGAAATAATGATGGCCGGTGTATTTTGGGCACACAGCCTCATCATGCGGTCACGCCGGTCAGCGGCAGGCAGCATCTCGAAAAAGGAAAGCTCCGTTTTACCGAGAAGCTGGACCCGGTTCGATGGGTAATGCGTAAAATAGCCAGCCATCTCAAGACCCGGTCTGGAAATATCGCTTGTCGTAATATAGCGGCCGATCCCCTCCTGCCCGCTGACAAGCTCCAAATCAAACTTCTCCATTACATCTCTTGTCGTTACTTGAATCATCGCAACCTCTCCTATCCTCCAATTTGCATATTGTCTTATTTTATCATGTCATTGTTCATTTTCGAACCGATTACGCCCAAAGCCTTATTTTCACTGTACGGCTGCACTCCTGCCCCCGGGAATCGTCTCATATTGTATGGACGCAACGGGGGGACGGACGAAGGCCCCGGCATGCTGCGCGCACCTAAAAAAGGGCTGTCCGCCTATCGGACAGCCCTCTATTTTCATCATGGTCGCCAGCAAAGGAGAACTCATCCCCAGCAGGTTCCCAGAAACGACTTTTCACCTTCCAGTCGTTTCCGTTTATTTCTTTTCAGCCAGCCAGGCCGCCAATGCTTCGGCTTCCTCGCCTTTCACTAGACCGGGAGGCATGCCGTTCGATGTCCCTTCCAGGATGATTTCTAAAATCTCCTCTTCGGATAGGCGCGATCCTACATCATTCAGAGCAGGCGTAGTGCCCATCCCTTGCAGATTGCCGCCATGGCAAGTCGCACAACGTTGTTGCGCAACCCGTTCGTTCGGGTCGATAGATGCGCCTTCCTCCTCTTCTGCTCCACCGCCGCATGCCCCCAGCACAAGCGATGAACCTAGCATGATAGTCGCCAACCATTTCTTCTTCATTTGCAAAACCCCTCCAAAATGAATTCCCTTACAGATGCCTATTATAGCATTATTATGCACGCTTAAAACCTTCGCCCAGCACCTCATAGGCATCCGAAACGACGACGAATGCAGACGGGTCAATCGTTTGGACGATTTGTTTCAGCTTTGTGAATTCCGTCTGGTAGACGACCACCATCAGTACAGGCCTTTCACTACCTGTATAGCCGCCGAAAGCCGGGATCTTCGTAACGCCCCGGTCAATCTCCTTGAAGATTTCATCACGTATTTCATCTTGCTTATTTGTTATAATGTACACCATTTTCGATTGGCTGAAACCTAGCTGGATGATGTCGATTGTCTTGGTCGTTACATACAGGCCTATCAAAGCGTACAGCCCCTTTTCGATGTCAAAGACGATGGCCGCGCTGACGGCAATCAGGCCATCGATGATGAGAACGCTCGTCCCCAACGTCAGCCCGGTGTATTTCGTGATGATCTGCGCCAGCAGGTCCGTCCCGCCAGTCGATGCCTTCCCTTTAAATACAAGACCTATCCCTGAACCGACAAAAATCCCTCCAAAAATGGCGCCGAGTAAAGGCGTATACGTCCAGGCATCCCAATTTTCCGTCAGGATGACGAAGAACGGCAGGGCCAGTGT
>JAZUQF010000357.1:0-3772 GCA_045605545.1 Lysinibacillus sp. | reverse complement strand
TCTTCTGTCTTTCGTGCCGCAGCTTATACTTCTTGCGCTTTTGAGGCCTCTTCTTGTCAGAACCGGGTTGCTTCAGTGGTGCAAGATTGATTTTTCTTCTGCTCAGCACACGCATGATGCCCCATAGACCGAGCTCGATGTCCCAGCGGATGTTTCCGGAGCGGTACATATAGTCTCCCGGACGTTTCAGCAGGCCTCCCGCGCCGGAGAGTAAAAGGAAGTCCTCATTGGAGCCGACTGTATTTTGCCCTTTTGCCGAGATGATGGCCGAGTCTTCATCGTTTTTACTTCTAAAGAATTTATGGCCATGAACCGTAAATGTGTGCGCTCTCGCCTTATCTGCCGGGAATACAAACCGCATCGTGACCGGGTCCCCAGGATAAGCCAAAAAGATTGGTGTGCTCGGGTCCCCGAACACCTTCGAACTGAAGACCTTATGGATGTCTTCTAGTTTCTTCACCCTGTTACTGAAGCGTTCATTGCGGTAGTTGAAGCCTCTGGACCCTTGATCTTCGAAGTCCGGTCTTTCCTCATCCGGATCCTCGAGCAAATTCTCAAACAGCGGCTTTGGATCGATGATCAGCTTATTATCCTTATCGAGCAGTCGCACACCGTCATGCATCAACAGTGCAAACTCCCTGAACTCAGGCAACAACGGTGTTGAAATAATGACCTGGCTGCCTGTGTCCGTCTCTTTTCTCGTTTTATTATCCAGATACTTCGCTCCCCTCGGCTCCGCTATCAGCATACCGAATGCCCCGTGGTGACGATGGTTACGGATGTCCGCCATATCCCACAGGTTGGCAGAGCCGAAGTCCTGGTCGATATACCACAGATACGTAATCGATTCGCCCGGGCCGATCGTCTGGTCGCAGTTGAATCCGACCGTCGCCCCGTCCGAGTGGCGTACATCATACCTCACCAGCTGCGCATGGAGGGAAATCCGGTCGGATGGAGGGAAGAACGCTTCTACTGGAACTTCCGGATAGCCGTGCCTGCCATTATGATGGTCTTTGCCATTCAGCAGATTCGTCAAGGTAACTTCCACAAATTCACCGACATTCGCGCGTAAAATAAGCGGCTCGGGATTCAATTTTCCGCATAGAATCGCTTCTGCGTCCTTTTTAAGGGCAAAGACGATGCCAAACGGATCATGGTCGCCATGTTTGTTGTAATCAATCCGTGTATTGAGTGCCACGACATCGTATTTACGCACCTTGGCACCGTGAGGAAGCTTGACATGGGAAGCGTCCACAGCTGGTGGTTTTTCGCCTGTGCACCGAGGCAAAGGATCCGTTCTCTCCATCGGCCTCCGCCGATCCGGCAGCGGCATGAGATGGGGCACCATTTTCTCGAATGAGCGGAAAATCCCCCAGTTCCCTAGCCAAATGTCGTCAATGCCACCGTAATGGTAGAGCATGTCGAAATCGCCTTTCCCCTCCATGCTGAACTCCAGCGTGAAGGATTCCGCTATGCCGATATGCTGCTGTTGATCAAGATTGGAGTCCAAATCCGGACGTTCCCTGTTCCAGCGTTGGCGATGGAGATTAAAGCTATGCGATTCCTCGTGAGAACCTTGGAGCAGCCGGACACGTACGGGATCGCCATTATAGGCTTCCAGCATCGGTGTCACGGGATCGCCATGGACCCAGGAGCTGAACACATAGGCAGGGTCGCAGTCCGGCTCCTTCAATCGGAACTGCATCGGTTCGTTCCGGTAGTTCACCGCCATGACTCCTGGATCATCCGGCGAGCCAGGGAACGGCGGAGGGTTCAATGGGCAGCCATCCTTGTCGAACAGGAGGGCGAAATCATGGACGAATAAGGTGATTTCACGGAAATCCGGAATAAGCGGATTGACAATGGTCGCCTTTGTACCCGATTCGATTTCCTTGCCCGTACAGGAATCCAAGAACTTCGACCCTCTAGCCTGAATATTGATGCTTGCAAATACACCATGCATTTGATGCTCGTTGGCAAAAAGATGATCATGGAAGAAGGTGGCCTTCAGTTCGACATCCGCATACCATTGATACTGGATTGTTTCTCCCGATAGAATCCCCGAATCATAGTTCCAGCCTACATTCGCCCCGTCTGCCACTAGCACATCGAACTTGACGAAATGGACATGCATCCCCGCCTCGTAGGTGCGGTTCACCAATTGGAAGGCATTTCCACCAAGCGTCTCCGGCAACAGATTCGTGAATTTGAAGCGGATGGCCTCCCCTGCATTCGCCCGGATGACAAGCGGTTCCGGCTCCTTTTTGCCTGACATTACGTCTTCTACATCTTCCCACAGTACATACAGGCGGCCTTCCGGGTCGTTCCAGCCCTGCCGGTTGTAGACAATCGGCCTTTGGATAAGCGCTACATGGAATTCCCTTACAGGTGTTTTCCCAGGAGTGGCCGGATTTGCGAACACAGCACCCGGTACAGCATTCGGTGCGAAATGGTTCTTTTCAATCTGCGTAGCCTCTCTTCCCCCAATGATACCTAGCGGTGGACGTGGGGCCTTGAAGCCTGGAATTCCTGGAATAAAGTTAGGGAAGCCTGGTCTTTCAGGTGTCGGCCTAGGTGGCAGCGGTCTGTCCGGAAGCGGCTTGAGCGCCTTGATTTGGACACCGTTCGGATAGCACATGCTGCCATCCTGCAATGTGTCGAAGTTCCGTTGGATGCCCCACATGCCCTCACCGAAGTGGGGATACAAGTGGCAATGGACGATGGCATCCCCCATCGCCCCCTGCAGGCTGCCCGCTCCATACAAAGGTGAAACGGTATACTGCACCTGCGGGGAAATCGCCTGGACATCCAGCAATTCCGAATCGACATCATCCGGTTCGAACAGCCATTGATGCACGTGGTAGTGGAAAGTATGGGTTTCCTTCACCCCGCCATGAACGAGGCGAATTTTGATTGGGTCCCCTAAATAGGCCCTCATGATTGGTGTATCCGGATCACCGAACACCCACGAGTCGTGATGCACTTCCTCCCCTTCACAATCCGGACAGACGACCCCTTCTTGAATGAGCCGCATTCTGTTGCGCATCGGCTCGGCACGGTAATTGACGGCATGCGTCGCTTCCGGCTGAAGGGTATGTGGGCTGATGGGCGCTTGTCCTGTCAGATCATCGACTTCCATTTCATCATGGAAGAACCACCCGAATTCACGGAATGAGGGCAGTAGCGGATTGTGGATATCGGCAAATACGCCGCTGTTGATGCGCTTTCCCGTTTCAGGATGCGTCCACCATGAACCTCTTGGCTCTACGAACAGAGCACCGAATAATCCGTGGACATTGCTCCCCAGCTCGCTGGACAACGGATTGCCCAGATCAGAAAAGAAATGTATCCCTTCATTGTCGACCTTCCACTTGTAGATGATTTTCTCTCCTGGTGCGGCCGTTGTATCACGATTCAGCCCGACAAATGCCCCGTCAGACGTCATCACATCGTATTCCGCATTCTGGATGTGCATGCCCGCATTAAAGCATAGCTGGTTTTCAAACAATACCTCGATATCGTCCCCTTCATTCGCCCGGATGACAAGCGGCTCCACAAGGTCCACCGGCATGAAGGGGTTGAGTTCTACTTTCTTTTTTATGATTTCTTCATTTTCCTATAGCACGTACATTCTTCCATTCGGGTTATGGTCGCCGAAACGGTTGACCACAATCCGGATGGGGATGGCTACTATATGATACTTTCTAAGCATGGTGACCAGCTCTTATATCGGGAATCTCTCTTCCCTCTTCTTCAATATAGAAGACTTCAA
>JAZUQF010000356.1:0-1634 GCA_045605545.1 Lysinibacillus sp. | reverse complement strand
TAAAGGCCGGTTCACCATTTACATCATAGTTGAAGGCGAACTCCGGGCGTTCATCCACCTGCATGTCCTCCACCGACCTTAAGGCAACCCCCGCTTCTTCTTTAAAGACCAGGAAGGAGCCCAACGTCGCCTTCGCTTCTTCCAGGGACGATTCCGCCGGTCCATAGCTTCCTGCATCGATTCTTTCAACTACCGCCCCTTCCGGCGTTTCTAGTACGAATAAAGAATCCTCCAGCTCGGGCTGCAGCTCCACTTTTGTATATTCGGTCGTCATGGCCAGGCCGCCGCTCGTAGTGACCGTCTTCAGCACCATCCAGTTTTCCTTATCGACCCACACTTCCATATCCCCCATCAAACTGTTGTCGTCATTGGCCTTTGCAATGAGCTGATAGGTGTCACGCCCTGCAATCTTCTCTTCTTTCCCCAACGTAATTTCATGTGTATCCTCCACCATCTCCAGCAGCATGTCTGCCTGCTCTTTCGGGGACTGCTGTGTCAGCGCGGCTGTCGTATCATCCGGGTATTCAAAGATTTGGACCGTGTTTGCCGAGACGTCAAAGCTCGTCAATTGCTTTCCGTCATTTATGGTAATGTATTGCTCTCCGTCGGGACCCGACAACTCGATCCGCCGCTTTCCGTCTTTCACCCATTCTTTTATATAGGATACATCCTCATCGCCCATATCCATCTTATATTCTCCGTAGTAGCTCTTCACTTCCGTTGTTTCCGCCAATGTCTGGGCAACAATCTCCTGCGGGCTGTACGTCTCTCCTGCACTGCACCCGGCCAATGCCATCGTCAGAACGAGTGCGGTGGAATAAACCAATCTTTTCATTTTAGCTTCTCTCCTTTTTGGGCAGCCAGCAAATGATTGCCGTACCCTTTTTTATATCCGAGCATACCGTTATATGCCCCTGATGCTTTTCAATGATTTGCTTCGCTATGCTCAATCCCAGCCCTGCCCCGCGCTGCCCTGCCTTACTTCTCGACTGGTCCGCCTGGTAGAGGGGCTCAAAAAGCTTATTACATTCTTCAAAGGAAATACCCTTTCCGCTATTTTGCACTACAAGATATACACCTTCCGCCTCTGTAAAGGCCGTCTTGGCAAAATCCTTGCACCAGGTGGGGATATGAGGAAGTTCAAAGGCCGCCATGCCGATAAATCCGCCTGGTTCTGCATAAGTCCAGGCGTTCGACATGAGATTGTCTATGACCCGCATCAACTGCTTCGGATGCACGTCATATGTCCCTTCTACCTGCAGGAACGTCTCGGCTGTAAACCCCTTCTCCCTGCATACCTGCTCGTAATCGGCCAGCAGCATCTCAAAAAACTCGCCGCCATCCACTGTCACCCGCTTCAGTTCATAGGTAGGGGACTGCAATAATGTGTACATCATTAGATCTTCCAGCATGTGCTTCATATAGTCGGCTTTCGAGGAGATGACCTGCAGGTATTCCTTCTGCTCCGTCCCGCCCATTTCACTGCTCCCCAGGCTCTCTGTATATGCCTGAATGGAAGTGAGCGGTGTTTTTAAATCATGCGACAGGCTGGCAATCATGAATTCCTTTTGCCGTTGCTCCTCTGCCAGCTGGCGTTTGGCATTTTCAATCTCCATCTGCATCGTCTTAAAGCT
>JAZUQF010000355.1:0-2456 GCA_045605545.1 Lysinibacillus sp. | reverse complement strand
AATTTTTCGTATTCATAGACATTGATGGCCGCTGTTGTACATTTTTTGCTTTGTTCGCCGACATATTTAAAAATATCCTGCTGTGTGATGGTGAGGCCATCACGGAAACTGTCTTCCTCCACCACGATATGTAGGGGGATTACTGCAATGTCCAATGCTTCGCGAATTGTTGAAGGAAGGTCGCAAGTGCTATCCGCCGTAATCTTGATCAAGATCATCACACCTCCGCAGTGATTTATACTATCTGGATTCCATCTTACAAACAGGTCAGGGCCATAAAAGTAAAATGGAAACGATAGGGCTTCAACAGTACTACTACATCATATGCCTACACAGCAGGAAAAGGTACCATCCATAGTCCGATGGCTGTTCGAAAGGCTCATGAAAATGCGGAATCCGGTTATTCTAAAGGAAGCAGAAAGGAGGTTTGTTTTTTGGGCCGAAAGATTATCCCTTTTTTTATGGCAGTTATTATCTGGCACATGCTTGGTTCAAGCGGAGCTTTAGCGGATGAAGAGTCCGCGAAGGAGGATATCCCGCAGCAGCGCATGGCCTATTATATGCATTTTGGTGATGTCCTTGTTCCCTGGCATTATCTGGCCGCTATCGACCAGTACGAGCGGAATATCCAATCCGTCCGCTCCGATATCCCCAAGAGAGAAGGGGTAATTGCCATCCGGTTCTCTGAAGAAGATTGGGCCGGCCTGCTGAACCCCTCGAAGGATGATACATCGCCTTTCCACATCCGTTATTTTGGGGGCATGGGTATGGATGGAAATGGCGACGGCACCGCCAGTCTAGATGACGACGAAGATATCCTATCTGCAATGGCAAGCTACCTGAGCCAGTATGATTTGGATGAAGAGGGCTTCAAGCTGGCGCTGTGGGAATATTATAAAAATGAAAAAGCCGTCAATCAGATTATGACCATTGCCGCCCTTTACAAGCATTTCGATTCCATCGAACTCGACACCCATGTCTTTCCGATACCTGTACAGCACCACTACAGCTATAGGGGAACATGGGGGGCGAATCGGGGCTGGGGAGGCAGGAGGAGCCATGAAGGGACGGACCTCTTTGCAGGATATGGCACCCCGGTGGTCTCGACTTCCTACGGTGTCGTCGAAGTGATGGGCTGGAACGACTTCGGAGGCTGGCGCATCGGCATCCGTGATAACCACAACTCGTACCATTACTATGCACACCTTGGCTATTATAATAAAGAGCTGAAGGTCGGGGATGTCGTCGAACCGGGCACTGTCCTCGGTTCCGTGGGCAGCTCCGGCTACGGGAAGGAAGGGACATCCGGTAAATTCCCCCCGCATCTCCATTATGGCATCTATAAGTTCGACGGACGTACGGAATGGGCATTCGATCCATACCCATCACTCCAACAGTGGGAACGGATATCAAAAAGCAAGGGGGATTGACGGAAGGGGCAAACCTCCTTGCTTGGCATGGCTGGACAGACGGCGGAAGCCGTCTGTTTTCTTTTTGTGCACAAGCAGCCAAAGTGCACCTAGATTAAAAAGACGGCGACAATCGTCGTGACGAGCAGGCCGATGAGGACCGGTACAAGGTTTCTGCGTGCCAGCTCGAACGGGTCGACATTGCAGATGGCCGCCGCCGGGATGAGTGCCCAGGGAATGAGCGTACCGCCGCCGATCCAGATGGCAGCAATCTGACCGAGTGCCGTCAGGGTAGCAGTGCCTTCGCCGAGTGCCGAGCCGAATAGATTGCCGATGGAACCGACGAGGGAAATCCCTGAAAATCCTGAACCATCCAATCCTGTGATGGCCCCGACACCTGCCAGCGTCACGACGGCGATTTCTTTTGTCAATGGTACGACCGATGCCAATGCGACGCCGAGATCATTCACAATCCCGTGGGATGCTGCCGGCAGATGGTCCCCCAGGATGGTCGAAAAGCCTGAGTCGCCAAGATAGAAGAATGCGGCAATCGGGATGACGGGCCCGAATACCTTGAAGCCGAATTGGAAGCCCTGAATCAAGTAGTTCGTCGATTTCTCCAGCCCTTTCTTTCTATGGGCCGTCATACATAGCAGCAGCAGGATGAAGACGGCAGTGCCTCCTACTAGAGCGGTTGCATCTCCGCCCTGCAGATTGAATACCGCCATCGCGGCCACATCAAGCAGGAAGGCAACGGGGATAAGCAGGGCAAAAAATCGCTTCTGTGCCGGCGAAAGCAGTGCCTCCGCTTTTTCCTGCTCCATCCCTCCTTTATGCGTTCCGACAAGCTCCAACTTCCCGCGCTTCATGTCGCGCCGCAGCATCAGGAAGGCAACGACCGTCGTCACAAGCCCCATCGTGATGACGAGCGGGATGCTGGCAGACACTACATCGCCTACTGGAATCCCTGCTGCATCCGCCGTCAGCTTGGGAGCCCCCTGGATGACGAAATCGCTCGACAAGGCGATTCCATGGCCGAACAGGTTC
>JAZUQF010000354.1:0-12761 GCA_045605545.1 Lysinibacillus sp. | reverse complement strand
CCAGCCGCGATATTGGTCGGAGCCTTCTAGATAAAGGTCTGCCGGATACTTCATGCCGCGCTCGACAAGGACACCCTGATGGGAAGAACCTGAGTCGAACCATACATCCATGATGTCATTTTCTTTTGAGAATTCACCATTTGGACTGCCCGGACGCGTGAAGCCTTCCGGCAGCAATTCTTTTGCCGTCTTTTGGAACCAGATGTTTGACCCGTGCTCACGGAACAGCTTCACTACGTGCGCAATTGTTCCCGGCGTGATGATTTCTTCGCCGTTTTCTGCATAGAATACCGGAATCGGTACGCCCCAGGCACGCTGGCGGGAAATACACCAGTCACCACGGTCGCGGATCATGTTGTAAAGGCGTGTCTCTCCCCATGCAGGTGTAAATGTCGTCGCATCCACTGCTGCAAGCAGCTCATCGCGGAATGCTTCCACCGATGCGAACCACTGCGGTGTTGCACGGTAGATGACAGGCTTCTTCGTACGCCAGTCATGCGGATAGGAGTGCGTGAAGAAGTTTAGCTTCTCCAATGCGCCGACTTCCTGTAATTTTTCAGTAATGAGTTTATTGGCATTGTCATAGAAGACGCCTTCAAAGCCCGGCGCTTCTGCTGTATAGCAGCCGCGATTATCTACAGGTGAAAGTACATCCAATCCGTATTGCTTTCCGATATTGAAGTCATCTTCCCCGTGCCCAGGTGCCGTGTGGACGCATCCAGTACCGGCCTCGGCCGTTACGTGGTCCCCAACCATCACCAAGGATTCCCGGTCATAGAATGGGTGCTGCGCCACGACGCGGTCGAGCTCACTGCCCTTGATTTCCTGGTTGATTTCGTAGCTTTCCCAACCGATTGCATTCGCCACATTTTCAAGCAGGTCCTTTGCCACGATGAACTTTTTATCCTCGACAGCCACTACTACATACGTAAATTCCGGGTTTAGGGAAATTCCTAAGTTAGCCGGCAGTGTCCAAGGAGTCGTCGTCCAGATGATGAACTTCGCATCTGCCGGTACCTTTCCTTTTGCGTCCTTAATAGGGAAGCTTACATAAATCGATGGTGATTTGATATCCTTATATTCGATTTCCGCTTCCGCTAAAGCTGATTCAGAGGATGGTGACCAGTAAACCGGTTTAAGACCTTTATAGATATAGCCTTTTTCCGCCATTTTACCGAATACCTGGATTTGGCGTGCTTCAAATTCAGGCTTTAATGTAATGTATGGGTTCTCCCAATCGCCACGCACACCAAGGCGCTTGAACTGCGAACGCTGGCTGTCGACTTGCTCATAGGCGTATTTCTCACAAAGCTCGCGGAATTCCGCTACCGTCATCTCTTTACGGTTGACCCCTTTGTTCGTCAGGGCCTGCTCGATTGGTAGACCGTGCGTATCCCAGCCCGGCACATACGGTACGTGATAGCCCGTCATTGATTTTTGACGAACAATCATATCTTTCAGCACTTTATTCAATGCATGGCCGATATGGATATCACCGTTTGCATACGGAGGGCCGTCATGCAGTACGAAATGCGGGCGCTCCTTCGTACGTTCATTCACCAACTTGTTAATGTCCATTTCATCCCATTTCGCCTGAATCTGCGGTTCTTTCGTCGGCAGACCGCCACGCATCGGGAAGTCCGTCTTCGGCATCAATAGCGTATCTTTATACTCCACCATTTTCTAATCCTCCTCGTTTTTACGTTAATGCAAAATAAAAAGCCTTTCATCCCAGTAAGGGACGAAAAGCTGTCATTTCCGTGGTACCACCCTAATTTGCAGCATGCACCTAAAGTCCATATCTGCCTCTTAGCCGCTGTAACGTCGCGTGACACGGGTCCGCCTACTCGATTCGGCGAACCAGCTCCGGAGTGATTTTCCGTAAAATCCGCATTGTCCGGGCTTCCACCATCCCCGGATCGCTAAACCGCGATTATCACGTACTCTCTCCATCTAAGCCGATTATGCATATAAACGTCTTTTGTGTAACAGTATAAGAAATATCCGTCACATCCGTCAAGCATTTCTCGCTAAAATACTGTTCAGCCCTCGTCGCTCGTCTGTAATTTTTCGCGTGTATGCTCGGAAATGTCGGTCATCGGGATATCATATTCCAGCAATTTTTCCCAATCATCTGTATTTAAGAGGTCCAGCTGTGCCTCTACCAGCATCTTGAATCGATTGCGGAATACTTTGGACTGCTTCTTCAATTCATCAATTTCTATCGTTACTTTGCGCGCTTTCGCCATCGCTTCATTAATGATGCGGTCTGCATTCTTCTCCGCTTCCTTCACAATCAGCTTTGCTTCCTTTTGCGAGTTGCGGCGTACTTCCTCAGCCGCCTCCTGTGCAACGATTATTGACTTTTGAAGGGTCTCTTCCAGGTTGTTGTAGTGGGTCATCTGCTCGGACATCGTCTTGATTTTGTCCTCAAGCTCTCTTTTTTCACGCAAGATAATCTCATAATCTTTGATGATTTGATCTAAAAATTCATTTACTTCGTCTTCCGAATAGCCACGGAATCCTCTTGTAAACTCCTTATTATGTATATCAAGTGGTGATAATGGCATGTCGTTACTCCCCTTTACCCGTTACTGTTTAGTAATCATTATACTTTGTTGCCGCTTGATTGGCATCAGTTTTTCCTTATTTTTTGCGTCGTTTCACTGTTTTTGTTCTAATCGGCCTATTTGCAGGCGGATTTTGTCTTTTTTAGTCCTTCCCTCCGTCATAATGACCTTCAGACGGCCGAACCCCCTCACTGAAAGGATGTCTCCTTCCTGGAGCTCGAACGCCACCTGCTCGCGGACCGTCCAATTCACCTTGACGCGGCCTGCAGTAATGAGGCTCTGGGATTTCTGACGGGAAATGTTCAGCACCGTCGCCACGACTACGTCCAGCCGCATGGAAGAAACGGTCGTCGAGCTCTCGACCCATTCTTCGTTCAACTGCAGCAACGGCTGGTCCCCGACTTCTTCAAGGTGGACCTTTACCTTCCCAATGCCTGTCAGATTGGTACGGACATAATCCGATACCTCTGTCGCAACGGCAAATTGGACTGTATTTTCAGCTATACGGATATCCCCGAACTTACTACGTTCGATGCCAAGGGAAAGCAGAGCCCCCAGTACATCCGGATGCTTCAACTGGACAAATTTGGATGGATAACCTACAGAAAATACAGTGATTTGATAATCCTCTTCTTCAGGCGTGTAATAGGAGGGAGCGATTATCATGCGCTTGCGCTCCGGCTCTTCAAATGCACCTTCCACTGAAACCATCAGATCATCCGATTGGCCGATGACGGACGCGACGATGAAGCGCTGTCTAGGGTCCAGGAAGTCCGTCAGCTTCGGGGCATAACGGTCCTCCACTTCCCGCTGCCATCCGATGACCTGTTCGATGAAAGGCTGTTCATCTTTTCTAAAATGCTGAATTAAATGCTCCATCTTATACGGCAACTCCTCATACTAAACAAAATCCCCCTACAGCGCTACTGTACGGGGAAATGATTAAACAATGTAGCTAACAACAATCATCAAGCCCTGTTGAATGAACCGTAAGGCAAATAACGCAATGATCGGCGAGATATCAATCATGCCGATTGGCGGGATGAACTTGCGGAAGAAGCCCAGATACGGTTCGCAGACAGCCGCCAAAAATCGTCCTACAGCCGAATTTTGAGCTGCCGGCACCCATGATAGCAGGATGTAAGCGATTAGCATAAACGTATAAATAGTAAATACGTTGTTAATAACATAATAAATCATTCATTTACCTCTCTAGCATCTAAATTTCATCGATAATATAGTCAGAGATTTCTCCGGATACTTCCACGTTGTCTGGTGTGCATAGGAAAATGTCTGAACCGATGCGTTGGATATCCCCATTCAAAGCATATACCGTTCCGCTCAAAAAGTCGATGATTCGCACTCCCTGATCACGGTCGATGCGCTGCAGATTGACGATCGTCGCTCGCTTGTTACGCAGATTTTCTGCAATGTCCTGCGCCTCGGCATAGACACGCGGCTCCACCAACACGACCTTTGCTCCTTTTGCGGAAGCTGCCGTATGCAGGCTTACTACATTGTTCTGGGTAGATGCAGGCACATGCTGTGTCTGCTGCGGGACGAATTTCCGCTCTTTTTTGAAACGATTATTGATTGCCGGGGCAGGCACTTCTGACTGTTGGTTTTTTCTCACAGGATTCTCATCTACTTCCTCACGTGTTACGTGGTCATCTTCTTCCTCCAAATAGAAGAAGTTTTTAATGATGTTCTTCATGCTCATCCATCATCCCTTCTTTCATCATCCAACAAGAGCCGTTCCAATTCTTACAAATGTCGCTCCCTCTTCGATGGCGATTTCATAATCATTCGACATACCCATCGAAAGCTCCAAACATGGTGCGTATGCTAGTTGTAAGGCGACAACTTCCTGCTGAAGTTTTTTAAGTTCACGAAATACTCCACGAATTACGTCCTCGTCCTCTACATCAGGAGCCATCGTCATGAGCCCGACGACCTCGATTTTCTTATAGGATGCCAACTGCTTGATGAATGGTACAACTTCATCACGCGCTAAGCCATGCTTCGACTCTTCTCCTGATACATTTGCCTGGACGAAGCATTTCACCGGCTTTTCTGCACGTTTCTCAATTTCTTCGGCCAAACTCAGCCGGTCCAGGGAATGCAAATAATCAATGTCGTTGATGACATGTTTGACTTTCCTTGTCTGCAAGGTACCAATATAGTGCCATTGGGCGCCAGATTTGATCAGTTCTTGCTTTGTATGTAATCCTTCTGGACGATTTTCCCCTATATGTACAAGACCAGCCTCCAGGGCCTCCTTTGTACGTGCTACATCCACTGCCTTGGTAACTGCAACGATTTTCACCGACTGCGTTGCGTTTGCACGCTTTTTCGCTTCATCTATATTTTCCAGTATTGCTTCTAGATTACTGATTATTTTCGCCACTTTATTCCCAACTTTACATCATTAGTTTCCCTTATTGTATCAAGCTAAACATCATTTATCAATGAATAGCGTGACCTATGCGGAGACATTTTTTACTATAATGACATCCTTACCTATTATGAGAATATCACTAATTGCCACTTTTTTAATACTTTCTTCTCCCTGTATGAACTGGTAAAACTTCCTCGGTTGTGAAACAAAAAAGTAGTCTATATACCCACTTTGTTCGTTGATTTCCGCATCAATGATATAGCCGATGAATCGCCCGCTTCCCGCCTCGATCATTTCCTTCTGCTGTACTGTTGAAAAGCGCATCGAATCCTCCTCTTTTATTAAGAAAAGCGCACCTACACCTGCTTTGAAAAAGATGAATGAGAGTGAAGAAGCTATAAACGGTATATCCTTACGACAGGCGCAGACAACTATATATATCTATAAATTGAAAAATTTTCTCCCCTGCCTTTAAGAAAAGCGCACGAAATGTGCGCTCTAGTCAAATTTATAGTCCTTCTGCATCAAAGCGATTGCACTCTTTTCCAAGCGTGATATCTGCGCCTGGGAAATGCCTAATGTCTTGGCGATTTCCGTCTGCGTCTCCCCATAGTAAAAACGCTTTGCCACAATCAACTGCTGACGCTCATCAAGCTTCTGCATACTTTCCTTCACTGATACATAGGCAACCCACTGATCTTCCGAGACATCCCCCTTCAATTGGTCGAGCATATACACGGGGTCAGTCCCGTCCGCATAGATCGGCTCCTGCAGCGACATGGGATCCTGGATGGCATCCAATGCATAAAGCACATCCTCCTGCTTCATCTCAAGCATCTCGGCAATCTGCCCCAGTGTCGGTTCATATGAGTGTTCAAGTACAAACTGCTCCTTTGCCTGCATGGCCTTATAGGCGATATCCCGTAGTGAACGCGATACGCGGAGCGCATGATGATCGCGCAGGTGGCGTCGTATTTCACCGACGATCATCGGCACAGCGTACGTGGAAAATCGTACATTATGCTTCAAATCAAAATGGTCGATTGCTTTCAATAACCCGATACAGCCGACTTGGAATAGGTCATCCGCCTGCTCTCCACGATATGAAAAACGTCCGACAATGCTCAGTACGAGGCGCAGATTGCACATGACAAGCTGTTCACGCACCTCTTCCTCGCCTGCCTGCATCCGTTCGAATAAAGCCTTCATTTCTTCATGTTTTAAAATTGGTAATGTCGAGGTATCAACACCGCATAACTCCACTTTCATACGAACCATCTCTTTTCCTCCGAACTTTTTTATCGTTCAGTTTGTCCGTATGACATTAGAGTATGCGTTTTTGAACTACGCCAATTTCAACCAATTAGGCAATCGGTTCATTTAAATACTCCCGCAAATCCAAAATGATTTTCTTTTCCAGACGGGAGATATATGACTGCGATATGCCGAGGTGGTCCGCTACTTCTTTTTGTGTCATTTCTGTTTTTCCGTTGAGGCCGAAACGACACTCCATAATATACTTTTCACGTGGGTTCAAACAATTAATCGCATGGAACATATGCTGGCGCTGCAGTTTTCTTTCCACATCGTCCGAAATGATATGTTCCTCCGTCCCTAAAATATCGGATAACAGCAGTTCATTACCATCCGCATCTGAATTGAGAGGTTCGTCGAGTGATACTTCACTCTTCATGCGGCTCGTTTTCCGCAGATGCATTAAAATCTCGTTTTCAATGCACCTGGAAGCGTATGTTGCAAGTTTAATATTTTTTTCCGTATTGAAGGTTTCAATCGCCTTAATCAGCCCTATGGAGCCAATGCTGATTAAATCCTCAATCGGTGTGGCTGTATTATCGAAACGCCTCGCAATATAAACGACAAGACGCAGATTGCGCTCGATCAATGTATCCCGTGCGCGTAAGTCACCATCCATAAATGCTTTGACAACGGTTAATTCTTCTTCTCTAGTTAGTGGCACTGGCAAGGCATCATGTCCTCCTATATAGTATGTTCCTTGGCGGGATATTTTTCGCCAAATGTTTAAAAAAAATAAGCGTAGCTTTTGAAACAATGATTGTCCCCCTTTGTTTATAGAGTAGGAAGCATAGATACATGGAGAATGATTTCTACCTGCTTAGGAAATTTAGCGTCCTTGGCTGTAAATACCACATAATGGCCTTGGACCATTTGTTCCTCCATCGATAACCCCTGGGTGCGGAAGGCGAGTGCAAGCGTATCTCCCTGCACCGTTTGAATAGGGACGACACGAAGGTATTTTTGTATTTCCTTTGAAAACATTTGTAATTCATACGGTGCCTCCTGCCGCCAACTCATGAGAGCCTGTACAAAATCAGAGGGCAGCTGCCCCTTTATCGCCTGTAATGAAACAAAATGAACTGGCAGGGCGCTGATTGGCTCTATGCATGTGTTGCCTGTATCAATAAATGCAGCAAGGGAAAATTGCCGGTCCAGCAATTCAATCGTACATGTCGTATAAAAGTGATTTTGTCGAACTTGCCAACGTAGTCGATAACGCCTAACAAGAAAAATAAGGACCAATGCCGCCAGCAGTAACCATAGGACTTGCATGTCATATTTATTGCTAGCATATGATTGTATAGCCGTTAAAAGACCACCTACTATAAACGTTGCAATAAAAAGCACAATTGCCTGTCTATAGAGGGTTGCTTGTATCGGAAACGTTGGCAATAGCACAAGGAAACTTAAGAATACGCCGAGTACGGACGGATAAAGCAGCAACCCGATCAAGCTGCTGAGCACTGCCATTGTCCATAACCGGATTTTTTTGAGACGGACATCCGTGATTGTTGCGGTAAATGTAAGCAACATATAGTTATAGAGCGTGTTCACTACAAGCAGCCATTCCCCAGCCATGCAAAAAACCTCCTATCCATACAGTAGCACGTACCAATTGTAGAATTTGTCAAAAGAGTGGACGCTTTTCTATAAATCGCTTTACATAATACGTGCACATCCGACATTTTGCTTCTATATAAAAAAGAACCGTCCAATAAGCCATGCTTATCGGGCGGTTCCTTTTATCTATCTATATAGCTAACTAAATAATATGCAAGAAAAATAGAGCTGCCTGGAAAGTTTCCACTTTCCGGACAGCTCCGTTTATTTACTTATTAGTGCCGGTTGCGTCTGTTGCGCAGGAATGTCGGGATATCCAACTGTTCCTCCTGCGGCGGCGCCTGGCGAACCTGCTCGGCTTGTACAGGCTCCGGGCGTGTGCGCTGAATCGGCGGCTGTTGTACCTGACCACCTAAAGGACGGCCACCCAATGCCGTGCCCGGGGACGTTCCCGATGCCATATCATCCGAGAACCCTGTCGCAATGACCGTAACGATGATTTCATCGTTCAGATTTTCATTAATGACAGAACCAAAGATCATATTCACTTCTTCATCAGATGCAGATGCCACAATATCGGCAGCCTCCTGCACCTCGTAAAGGGAGAGGTTCATGCCCCCTGTAATATTCATGATGACACCTTTTGCACCATCGATGGATGTTTCAAGCAATGGACTTGAAATGGCCTTTTTTGCCGCTTCAGTCGCACGGTTTTCACCTGTCGCGATACCAATCCCCATCAATGCAGAACCTTTATCGGACATGATTGTTTTGACATCCGCAAAGTCAAGGTTGATCAATCCAGGTGTTGCAATCAAGTCGGAGATACCCTGTACACCTTGCCTTAGGACATTATCCGCTTCGCGGAATGCTTCGAGCATCGGCGTCGACTTATCGACGATTTGAAGCAATTTATCATTTGGAATGACAATCAGCGTATCCACTGCTTCTTTTAGATTGGAAATCCCGCCAACTGCCTGCGTTTGGCGCTTACGTCCTTCAAATGTGAAGGGACGTGTTACTACGCCGACTGTCAAGGCGCCTAAATCACGTGAAATTTGTGCAATGACAGGCGCTGCACCTGTACCAGTACCTCCGCCCATACCGGCTGTTACGAAGACCATATCGGCCCCTCGCAGTACCTCTTCCAGCTGCTCACGGCTCTCTTCTGCGGCCTTTTTGCCGACTTCAGGGTTTGCCCCTGCTCCAAGGCCACGTGTCAGCTTGCCGCCGATTTGTAGTTTATACGAAGCTTTCGACTGTTCCAATGCCTGGGCATCTGTATTGACTGAGATGAAATCGACACCTTGCACACCATGCTCTATCATACGGTTGACGGCATTGTTTCCCCCACCGCCTACACCGATTACTTTAATGACTGCGCCTTGATCTATACTCGTATCGAACTCTAACATTTTGTCTCCTCCTACCTCATATCTTTATCTTTACTCGAAAAAGTTATTAAAGAATTTTTTTGCTTTGTCCATGATCGTCGTCTTATTTCCTTGTTCGACTTTCTTCTCGGGTGCATTAGACTTGTTTTTAGGAGGAGTTGGCTGTGTGGATCCAGAAACAGGCTGCATTTCTGAGCTCCTACCATAAAATTCATCATCTGAATGCGCGTAACGAATCAGTCCGACTGCTGTTGTGAATCCAGGATCTCGAACACCTATATAGTCCGGTGTATGTATACGCACTCGCAGCTGCATGACTTGACGGGCAACTTGTCCAATTCCTTCAAGCCCTGCAACGCCACCTGTCAGTACAATGCCCCCTGGCAAATCACGGACACCAAGCCGGGACAGCTCGTCTAGCACATATTCAAAAATTTCTTCGACGCGCGCCCCGATAATCTCCGCAATGTAGCGCTGACTGAACTGCTGGGTCATGTTTGTCCCCTCTATCTGCACTTCAAATAGCTGGTCGTCCGAGGCATCCTCCAAGAATGCATGGCCATACTGCTTTTTAATTTTTTCCGCCTGCTCTGTGGATGTTTCCAATACAATCGATAAGTCTTTTGTAATCTGGTCGCCACCCATCCCTACGACACCTGTATGTGTCAGCAATCCATCTTCAAAAACAGCAACTGTTGTTGAACCACCGCCCAAATCAATATAGGCAGTGCCTTGATTTCTTTCATCTTCTGTTAAAGCATAATACCCCGCAGCTAAAGGCTGTAGGTAGATTTCACGCACATGCAGGCCAGCACGCTCCACACATCTCAGTACATTGTGCAACAATGTTCTCGATGTCATGATCAGGGTTGCATCTACCTCCAACCTTGTGCCGATCATGCCCCGTGGGTCTTTGATTTCTGATAGCAAGTCCACAGTGTACCTTCTAGGCAATAGATTGACGATTTCTTTTTCCGGCGGTGTGGCGATGCTTTCAGCTGAATCCAATACACGCGCCAAGTCATCATCCGAGATTTCCCTTCCGTCGCCATTGACGGCAACAACACCTTTTACAGGTTGCAGGACAGTCTGGTTTGCCGGTACTCCAAGGACTACTTCCTCAATCTTTAAACCTGTCATTCTTTCAGCCTGGTCAACTGCTTTTTTGATTGACTGAACTGTTGCGTCTATATCTACAATCGCACCTCTGCGTATGCCGTTCGATTTTACTTGTCCGACGCCGATTACATGTAATTGGCGGTCGCTCATTTCGCCTATTAGTACTTTAATAGAAGATGAACCAATATCTAAAGAAATATAAATATCTTGATGATTCAACTCGTTGCACCTCCTTTAAATGCTCCTTTTTTTCATTCTATTGTAAAATCTAATTAATGTCTAAGTAAATTACCTATTGTAATCAAATTTTAACGTGATTTTGACGAATTTTCACGCTTTTTTATCCTCGACTCTTCCCATTTGGTAATTAGCATTCTGCGAATGACCGCAATATTCTGAAAAAGCCTCACTCCAAAGGCAAAGATTGCCGCCAAATACAGATCCACCCCGATGTGAACCCCTAAAAAAGCAAGCCCTGCTGCAAGGGCGATGTTGAAGAAGAAACCGGTGATGAACACTTTGTCATCGTATACTTGCTGAAGGTGGGCCCGGATGCCGCCGAACATCGTATCGAGCGCAGCCAGCACCGCGATGGAAAGGTAGTTTTCGTAGACGGTGGGAATCTGGATGTCGGTCAGAATGCCGAGCGCAATGCCCAAGATTAATCCGAGCAGTGGTAGCCACATAAGCTAATCTCCTTTATATTCTGTCAAATAAGTACTTCTAATTTCTACATCTGTTGCATCTACTGTAATAGAAGACTGCGGCTCTCCAACCGTCAATAGCATATTGTCGATGAAGAACTCGTCCATAAAGGAAGAAGCCAATAAATAGTTGTACAGCTTGGAAGCCTCCTCCTCCGTCTCCGTCACGACCTTTATTTCAATATCGGTCTTTCCGATTGCCACACCGTTGACCGTCGTCTTGCCATTAATGTCCCTAATAGCCGTTGAATGGACGAGTCGTTGTCCCCCGATTTCAATATACCGCCCTTTATAACGATAGATTTCGTTTACAAGGCGAATCAACAATTGGGGAGAAACTTCTTCTATCTCATATCCATAATCAACCAACTCTTGAGACGGGCCGATATTCAGGACGAGCCCCGGACCGCTTACTTGCTTGACACCTACAGAAGCCTGTAATTGGTTCACTGTCTGAGCCAGGATTGCCTCCGGGTTGTCCAGCTCCTCATCTTCATATTGCTGCACCGTCTCCTGCGCCTGCCGGATTTTAGTGAGCAATTCCGAATGGCGGGTTTTTTCATCGGAGAGATTCTGGCGTATTTCCCATATGTCCGTCGTTTCCCGTTTTTCCGGGCTTTGCACCGTATTATATTGTACAGCCAGCATAAAGCCGATAATCAGTGAAATGAGCGTAATATGAATGGTTGTCTTTTTTGTCATATCCCCACCACCTACAAGTTTCCTTTCGTAATGGATGGCAACAAAATCAGATCTTTCTTCTCTAGCGTGACTACTACATTGTCGTTCAGTAATTGATCGAACACCCCTCCGCCGATTTCCAAGGCGGCAATCAACCCGTCTGGATTTCCCACGGCTTCAATGACAAAAGGTGCTGGATACTGGTTTCCATCAATTGTGATGACAGGTCCGTTACAGCTTATATAGGAGTTTGTCTTCAAACGCTGGCCGTTGATGGCAATCGCTTCCGCTCCTGCAATCTTCAGCTCGTTGATGACAGAGAAGATATGGCTTTCATGGACAATGTAATCATTCGGATTGGTCTCACCGCTGTACTCGTCGTCACGCAAGGTGACGGAAACCCCCTTGCCGGACGCGGGCAGCTCCCCCATCAGGATGCGCAGATGCTCCGCTTCCTCCACCAGCTCATCATAATGCTCTTCAGGAGTCGCGAATTCCCTTTCATACTGCCGGATTGTTTCCAACAGCCCGTCCAGCTCCTCGGCCAGCTCCTTATTCCTTTCCTGCTGTTCAATCAACTCTTCCCGGTAAGCATCTCTTTGCTCTGCATATAAGGTGGAGGCGGGATTGATTTGCCTGTCGCCCTTTGATAGGTTGTAGGAAAAACCTATTATGAAGCCCGTTGTAATACAGACGATCAGGATGACAAAATACTTCCGGCTCCACCATGCCTTCTTTTGAGGATTATTCTTCATCCTCGCTCACTTCCTGTTCTTCCATGGCCTCTTCTATCCCGATGGCTTCGTATTCCTCTGAATAGGGCCGGTAATAGGAGCCTACCTCAATGTCGATGATTCCCTTTTCATACTGCTCTTGGCTTTCAATTTGGGCGATGATGGAAGGGTAATAATTCAGTTTTTCGGCAAGCGATGTAATTTCCGCCCTCACCTCATAGCCATCATTCATAAACAACGTAATGGCATATGGATTGGCAGAGGACGAGGTTGCATTGATTTGG
>JAZUQF010000353.1:0-7056 GCA_045605545.1 Lysinibacillus sp. | reverse complement strand
GCCCCTGCTAAGGGTGTAGGTCGCGTAAGCGGCGCGAGGGTTCAAATCCCTCCTTCTCCGCCATTGGCCCGTTGGTCAAGTGGTTAAGACACCGCCCTTTCACGGCGGTAACACGGGTTCGAATCCCGTACGGGTCATCTAGAAAGTCCGAAACGATTATAAGTCGTTTCGGGCTTTTTTCTTGGTTTCATTAAATGGATTTCGTATTTAAGGAAAGTGAATCATCTATGTAAACTGTGAAGTAGTATATATTATTTTATCCCCACAATGATAAGCGGGAATGTTTTTCGGCGTGGGTTACTGTTACTGAATAGCCTGAAGAGCCCCACCCTTTGTAGCAACATGGAAATTAGCATGGGATAAATGAAATGAGACTGTACTTGACTTTTACGCTACGTAACCCTTTATTGTAAAGAAGAGGTGAGCAATGTGTATATTCATGAATTAGCGAATTTATCAGGCGTGAGTACGCGTACTTTACGCTATTATGATGAAATTGGACTACTGGTCCCGGAAAAGCATGAAGAAACGGCATACAGAATCTATAATCAGCGGCATATTGACCGCTTGCAGCAAATATTATTTTACCGAGAGTTAGGTATGCCGCTTGGCCGGATTAAGAGTGTATTGAATGAAGCCGGTTTTGAACAGTTGAAAAGTCTGCGCGAGCATCAAAAGGCTCTGTTGCAAAAACAGCAATATATTAACGACATGTTAAAGACAGTGAATATGACAATTCAAACGATTGAAGAGGGATTAAAAATGACCAATGAGCAGAAGTTTGAAGCTTTCAAAAAGCACTTAATTGATGAGAATGAAGAACGCTACGGGCAGGAAATACGCGCAATACACGGAGAAGAATCCGTATTTGCCACTTATGGCATGTTGCGGAATATGACAAAGGAGCAATATGAAGCCTCACGACAGCTTGAAAATATGATGTTGCTACGTTTAAAAGAGGGGTTGGAAGATGGCCTCACAACGTCGGAGCTGGCAGCGGAAGTAGTGGAGCTCCACAAACGATGGCTGAGTTTTTATTGGCCGAAATATACGAAGGAAGCACATGTGGGATTGGCGCACATGTACATGGCCGACCAGCGTTTTATCGATTATTATGATGCACGTGTAGGACCAGGCGCTACACAGTTTTTGACGGATTGTATTGTGCATTATACAGGAATAAAGTAAGCTTGTAGACCGATTGTGGGTATGTATGCTTCTTGACTTTTGCAGTATGCCGTTCGGTGCCTTTCACTTTGTCACCGTACAGTGTAATGTCTTTTGTGTTTGATACGTGGATGCAATGAACGCCTAACCCTTCTCATGTTTGAAATGAATGGTATATAGGGAAATGACATTATATCAAGATGTGGAGGGTGTTTATATTGGATACATCACAAATCAACCATCTGAAGAAACGTTTGCAGCGTCAATTAGAAGAGACGCAGAGTTTTCTCGAAATGGATAAAGAGATAGAGAAGACGGAGTTAACGGATTTTGATAGGAATCATCCTGCTGATACGGCGACGGACTATACGACGCAGATTACGGAGATGGCCATTGAAGATTTCCGTGAGGATGAAGTAGAGGAAATCAAGGCGGCCCTGCAGGCAATTGAGGACGGGACGTATGGGCGATGCCAGGTTTGCGGGGAAGAGATTCCGTATGAAAGATTAGAGGCATTGCCGACTGCATTGACATGCATTGAACATGCAGACGAGGAAACAATGCAATAAGAGAAAAAGGTAGCCCATAAGCTCAAAACTTATGCGCTACCTTTTTTCATTCTTTAAACGCTCTAGGTAAAAAATAGATTAGAACAATACATAATCAATCAACAGACCGACAGCTAATAAGAAGCCGAAGATGGTGTTTGTCTGAGCGGTGAACTTCATTGCCGGCATGACCTCGAGCGGCTCCTTCTTAGCCCGGAAAATCTCGATGGCCTTGATTGGTTTCAGGATGCTCAGCAACACGATCAGCGCCCAGTAAGTGATATCCTCAATAATGACAAGGCCAGCCACCCAAAGGTAGGAGACGATGAAAAATAGCGAGAGGATATATACAGCATTGCTGCGCCCCACTAAAATGGCCATCGTCTTGCGTCCGCCTTCCGTATCTCCTACGATATCCCGGATATTGTTAGAGAGCATGATGGCGCCTACGAGAATCATGCTGGGCACCGATAATAGAACAGCATCAAGCGTTACTGTATTGGTTTGGATGAAGAAGGCGATCAGGACAATCCCCATTCCCATCACAATACCGGAAACGAGCTCTCCAAATGGTGAATAGGCAATAGGATAAGGGCCGCCCGTGTATAGATAGCCAATCAGCATACACACCAGGCCGACTGCTGCCAGCCACCATGAACTCATGGCGCATATATATATGCCCAGCAGCAGGGCGATGCCGTAGAAGCTTAATGCAATGGCCATAATCGTACGGGGGGCCACGCCATGGCGCACGATTGTGCCACCGATTCCTACTGAATTTTCATTATCAAGGCCCAATTTATAGTCATAATACTCATTGAACATATTGGTAGCGGCCTGGATGAGCATGCTCGCCACCAGCATCGCAAAAAATAACAGGAAGTTGATGGTTACCTCCGCTATCGTCAGGGCAATGGTTGTCCCCAAAAAAACAGGTACGAATGAAGCCGTCAAGGTATGCGGGCGTGTAAGATGCCACCATACCTTGAAGCCCCTCTCCGCTTCGATGACTTTAGTCATATGTATATGTCTCTCCTTCACCTGAACTGAACTGCACTATCCTATTTTATACGAACATCAAGAAAAAAGGTAGAGGAGTGCCTTTCCCGTACAGGTTTCAGGAAAAAAGTGATATGATAATATAGATATGGTTAAAAAATGTACGATGGCAATCCATGCTTGTTTGGTGAGCTTGCATTGCAAAGACGGAGGTAATTTTCATGCAACAAAAGTGGTACAATGCCACTGAAGTAGAAGTGGGCTCTTTGAACGGAAAGCGCCATTTTTATATGGAAACAATTGAGGTCAATCGATTATCTGCTCTGGCGTTTTTTGCTGCTGGTGAGAAATACAAAGGACAGCGGTACTTTTGGCAAAATCGCGAGAAGACTTTTACGTTGGTAGGCCTAGGACATGCCTATACAATTGAAAATGATGCAGGACCTCTACGCTTTGACCGGGTGGAGCAGGAATGGAAGCAATTGACGAAAAACATTGTGAAGGAAGATGAGCTGCAGCCTATCCTATTCGGTGGCTTCACGTTTGACCCGCATAATGAAACAAAGGGAGAGTGGGCTGATTTCCCGCAGAGTTTTTTTGCCGTTTCGACATTCCAGCTCGTAATCCGTGACGATCATGCCTTCGTAAGCATTCATTACATTACTGAGCAGGAAAACAGCGCCGAGGCATTCGAGCGGTTGCGTCAACAGCGTGATGACTTGATCCATGCGGCACAGGTAAAGGAAGTCAGGACGTACGACAAGCCGGTCATGACAGGCTATGAGGAGCCTTATAAAGAGGCTTATCTGCAGTCGATTCAGCAGGTGACGGACCGCATTAAAGCAGGAGACGCGGAAAAGGTGGTCATCGCCCGTCCATTGGCCCTGGAGTTCAAGGAAGAGGTATCCTCTCCTCGAATCCTGTCGCATGTTATCCATGAACAGCCGGAAAGCTATCTTTTTGGATTAGAGCATGCCAATATGCTATTCTTCGGCGCCTCGCCCGAGCGACTTGTGAAAGTGGAGGAAGGACGTGCTTTTTCTTCATGTGTAGCGGGTTCCATTCGACGGGGGCAGACGGCGGATGAAGACAAACAGCTGGGACAGGCGCTATTGAACGATGAGAAGAACCGCGGCGAGCATCATTATGTGGTAGAGATGATTACGGAAACATTCGAGAAGAACTGCCGGAATGTAAAAGTTCCGAAACAGCCGAAGCTTCTGAAAATCCGTGATATCCAGCACCTCTATACACCAGTGGAGGGATTGTTGAATGAAGAAGCGACAATTCTGCAGCTTGTAAAGCATCTGCATCCGACCCCTGCGCTTGGCGGCGTGCCGCGCAGAGAGGCGATGGAGATGATCCGCACGTATGAATCCATGAACCGGGGCCTCTATGCAGCACCAATCGGCTGGGTCGATGCAGAGGGTAATGGTGAATTTGCCGTGGCTATTCGTTCGGCCGCCCTATTTGGCAATCGTGCCTTTTTATATGCGGGAGGCGGTATCGTCGGAGATTCCACACCACAGTCTGAATATGAGGAGACTCTTGTGAAGTTCCGTCCAATGCTTCGCGCCTTAGGAGGAAATCTAGGTGAGTGAACGTGTAATATTGTCAAACTATGTATATACGATTGTTGCAAGCCTGGTGAAAAGCGGGGTGGAACAGGTTGTGGTCAGCCCGGGTTCCCGCTCTACACCGCTTGCATATGCATTTGCCCATATAAAGGAAATAGAGATGTTCCGGCAGGTGGACGAGCGTGCAGCAGGCTTCTTCGCCCTCGGACTTGCTAAGGAATCAGGCAAGCCGGTCGTTCTTTTATGTACATCTGGAACGGCTGCAGCCAACTACTATCCAGCCGTTGTGGAAGCGAAGAATGCACGCGTGCCGCTGGTCGTCATTACAGCAGATCGTCCGCATGAATTGCGGGAAGTGGGGGCGCCTCAAGCGATCAACCAGCTTCATCTATACGGACAGCAGGTAAAGTGGTTTGCCGAATACCCCATTCCGGATGATGCAAAGCAGACATTGCCTTTCATCGAGCGTCATACTGTGCGTGCCGTCGCATGCGCAATGAGCGCCCCTTATGGACCGGTCCATCTGAATGTGCCGTTCAGGGAGCCGTTATTAATTGATTTCAAGGATCTTCCAAAAACAGGGTTTGCAACGGTTGCCATGAATGACTATGGACTAAGCGGTGAAGCGAGGTCCATGGTGGAGGAAGTCGTCGGGCAGGCACAAAAAGGGCTTTTGGTCGTTGGGGAGCTGCCGCTCGGTACCGATAGAGCAGTCGTGTGGCGTTTTATCAGAAAATTGAAGTGGCCAGTCCTGGTAGAAAGCCTGTCGGGGCTGCGGGGGGGCGTCCCTGAAGATTGCAGGCCGTATATCATTTCGACCTACGATGCTATTTTGAAGAACGATAAATTCAAGAGGCTGGCGGCACCCGATACGGTGATTCGTCTGGGGGCACAGCCCGTATCGAAATTCCTGTCGCAATTTTTAATTGAATCGATGCCACAGACCTATTTGGTCATCGATGAAGACCCATTGTTCCGCGATTCCGCACATATGGCTACCCATGCGATTCATGCATGTGTCAATGCCTCATTCGATATGCTCGCCCTTGCGTCCGATGCAAGCCCTGCCTATATAGAAGCATGGCAGCAGGCGGAGGAGAAGGCGCTGTTCCATATCGAGCGTTATATTGAACGGGAAGGCGATGAAGGCGCTCTTGTCGGAAGGATGCTACAGCTGCTTCCTGAAAAAAGCGATGTCTTTGCTTCAAGCAGCATGCCGATCCGTGATATCGATACATTCCATATACCAGGTGCGAAGGATATCCGGATTGCGGCGAACAGGGGGGCAAATGGCATTGACGGTGTCATTTCGACGGCATTTGGCTATAGTGCGGCTGCCCCTGCAAGAAAAACCTATCTATTGATAGGGGACCTGGCATTCCTACATGACAGCAACGCCTTTGTGGCCGCCCGTTACCAGCAGCTGAATCTGACGGTAGTGGTGATGAATAACGACGGTGGGGGCATCTTCTCTTATTTGCCGCAATCTTCTGTGGAACGGCATTATGAAGAACTGTTCGGTACACCGACAGGCCTGACATTCGAGCATCTGGCTGCCATGTATGATTTGCATTATACGAGGGTGGAAGGGATGGCGGCATTCGAGCGGGCGCTTGCCGAACCGAACGAAAAAGCCATCCGGCTGATTGAAGTGATGACGGATAGAGAAGAGAATCTAGTCACGCACCGTAAGTTATGGCAGGACATCAACGGGGAGCTGGATGCATGGCTTTCTTACATGTAAAGGGTATTAAGATTCATATACAAGTATGGAATGAGACGGGAGAGCAGACGATTGTCATGCTGCACGGCTTTACTGGTTCGACGAATACCTGGAGGACCGTCGCCGGCATGCTGCCTGGATTCCGGATCGTGGCCATCGACTGCATCGGCCACGGAAGGACGGAAAGCCCGGTGGACGTATCGCTATACGAAATGGACAATCAGGTAGAAGTGCTGGAGGAGGCATGCAGAAGGCTGCGGCTTGAAAGCTTCAGCCTTGTCGGCTACTCGATGGGCGGAAGGATTGCACTCAGCTATGCAGTGAAGTATCCAGGCAGGGTGGAAAAGCTCATCCTGGAGAGCGCTTCGCCTGGTCTTGCTTCCCTGGAAGAGCGGCTGGCACGCAGACGGGCGGACAATCTCCTGGGCGATCGGATTGAAGAAGAGGGTATCGAGAGCTTTGTCGACTCCTGGGAGAACATCCCGCTTTTCGCCTCCCAAAAAAGGCTGCCTGAGGATGTCCGGGCGGAGATACGCAATGAGCGCCTGCAGCAAAATGAGCTGGGCCTTGCCAATAGTCTTCGAGGCATGGGTACGGGTATGATGCCGCCCTTGTGGGGGAATCTAGAGAAGCTGCCGATGCCTATAGTGCTCATAACGGGACAATTGGATGAGAAATTTGTAAACATTGCCCGGGAAATGACGGCATATCTCAAAAAAGTGCGGCATCTGACGGTAAATGACGCAGGTCACGCAATTCATGTGGAAAATCCGGCAGAGTTTGCTACAATATTAAAGGAAACGATTTCATCATATTTTTAGGAGGACTATACAATGACAACACGTCAATGGACTTCATTACATACTTACGAAGATATCAAGTATGAGTTCTACAACGGGATTGCAAAAATTACAATCAACCGTCCAGAAGTGCGTAATGCATTCCGTCCGAAAACGGTAATGGAAATGATCGACGCATTTTCACGTGCACGTGACGATAAAAACGTCGGTGTAATTATCTTGACTGGTGAAGGCGAAATGGC
>JAZUQF010000352.1:0-3355 GCA_045605545.1 Lysinibacillus sp. | reverse complement strand
TTCAGATAGTCCTGATACCGGTCGTCTTCAAGCTCCAGTTCACGGAAGATGATGGCCATGTCTTGGGGGGATAGAAAATGATACATGGTCTCCCGTATATCCGGGCCCACCTTCTCGTAAAATTGCGCTTGATCGTACGGGTGGAGTGCCAAAAAATATTCACGGAATGATTGGATATCCTCTTTTACAAGCAGTCCGTAAAGGAGCTCTTCATTATATGGGACGCCATCCTTGTCTTTTCCATGCTCGACCATGTAAATCCCTCCTCTCACCTTTCATAATAGTTGTGCATGTATCTCTCGTAAACGTTTATTTATTACCTACACAAATTGTTAACAATTACATGGGTACGCATGCAAATTGCACGTTCAGTTGAATGCATGCGAGATTGAGGAATGGCCGCCATAAGCCTGCTGCCTTTTCCTTCTGGCAAAATAAAGAAAAGATGCTCGTTTTATTCCGAACATCTTTCGTCTATTTCATTATTCCCCTCATATCAGGTGGTAGTATACTCTCGAATGCAAGCATTTCCCCCGTAATAGGATGCGTAAGCTGCAATTTCACGCAGTGGAGCGCCTGCCTTGCGATGAGCGACCGACTTCCTCCGTACAGCTCGTCTCCGACCAATGGATGGCCGATATGTGCCATATGGACACGAATCTGGTGCGTACGTCCCGTATGCAGCTTCAGCCGGATATGGGAATACGGCTTTCCGTCCATCGTCCAGTGCCGGAGCAGGGAGACGTCCGTATGGGCGTACTGCCCATCCTCCCTCACCTCCCGCTCAATGATGCTGGAGTCCTTCCTGCCGATGGGGGCGATGATGGACTGCGATTCCACATGGCCATGCACAATCGCCTCGTATTCGCGATGGAGGCTGCCAGCACGCTGCATGAGCCCGGTAAGGTGATGGATATGGCGATGCTTTGCGATGCACAGGAGACCTGATGTATCCCTATCCAGCCTCGTTACGACATGGACAGTGGAAGCGATGTCCTGCCGGGAAAAATAGCCTGCAACGAAATTCGCAATGCTTCCATCCGGATGTTCACGTGATGGAATCGTGCTCTTGTAGGCAGGCTTGTCCAGCACGAGCAGCGCCTCATCCTCATGCACGATGTCAAGCGGCCCCTCCTGCGCGACCAGGCCGCTGCTGACTTGCTCTCTCGGGAATTTGACCGTAATCTCATCCCCTACCTGAAGCATATACCGGACATTCTGCTCCTGGCCATTGACGAGAATTTCACCGCCATCGAATTTGATGGCAGTCAGGGCACGTTTGGAAATCCCGAAGTCGCCGATTGCCTCGCGCAGCAATTGCCCTTGTGTGTTTGCAATGAACGTCACTGTAAATCTATTATCCATAATTCCCCCACATCACTCATTCGAAACAAACGAATCATGTACGCGCTCCCAGAACGGGAATGGACGGAAACGGGCAAAGCGTACACGCTCATTCGCTACATTGAACGTAATCGACTTGACGTCTGTCTGTGTAATATGGATATGGTCGATCGTCATGTTGAACTTCTGGTCGTTCACCGGCTTCAGCACGCAATTGTGATGGGCGGGCAATACGAGCGAGGAACCGACCGTACGGAATACACGGTTATTGATCGACGCCATTTCCGTGAGCTGGAACGCATGGAGCGTCGGGTGGATGATGGCTCCGCCCAGCGCCTTATTGTAGGCCGTACTTCCAGAAGGCGTGGAGACGCACAGCCCGTCCCCACGGAAGGTTTCAAAATGCTTGCCGTTCAGCTCGACGTCCATGACGAGCGTAACGTCCGGCGACTTGATCGTCGCCTCATTCAGCGCCAGATACGTGCTTGCATCGGAGTTGTTGCGATGCACCTGCACCTCAAGCAGCGGGTACTCCACTGCATTGAACTCCTTCTTCGCGATGGACAAGACCAGCTTCTCTAATTCGGAAGGCTTCCAATCTGCATAAAATCCCAGGTGCCCTGTATGGATGCCGACAAATGCAACCTTGTCCAGCCGGTGGGAATAGCGGTGGAACGCATGCAAAAGCGTCCCGTCACCGCCGATCGACAGAACGATTTCCGGCTCTTCCTCATCCACTTCCAACCCAAAATCCTGCAGATATGTTTTAGCAAGCTCCATCAATTCATTCGACTGGGTGTCACGGCGTGATTGGATGGCAAATTTCACGGTTTGTCACGCTCCTTTTCTGAGTTATTTAACATGGCGAGGTCTTCCTTGTACTCATTGAAGTATGCCTGCGCCTCTTGAATCTCACTTCGGATCTGACTCATCTCTTCATCCAGGCGGAACGCGGCCTCCGCGGCATTTTGCAGTCGCTCCTTGATTTCTTCCGGAAATTCCCCTTTATATTTATAATTCAACGAATGCTCGATTGACGCCCAGAAATTCATCGCCAATGTGCGGATCTGGATTTCGGCCACTATGATTTTACGGCCCTGCACCGTTTCAACCGGATACTCGATGATCATGTGGTGCGAGCGATATCCGCTCGGCTTGCTATTGGTAATATAGTCTTTCTCCTCAATTACCTTCATATCTTCCCGCCGGCGAATCAGCTCCGTCACCGTCGAGATATCATCCACAAACTGGCACATGATGCGCACGCCTGCAATATCCTGCAGTGCCGTCCCCAACTTGTCGGAAGGCTCGAAAGGCATACCCTTCAGCAGCGATTTATCATAAATGCTTGCTAGAGGCTTCACTCTTCCCGTCACAAACTCGATCGGCGAGTTTGCATTTACGATGCCGAATTGTGAACGCATTCCTTTCAGCTTCACCTTCAATTCGTCCACTGCCTGCTTATAAGGGCTTAAAAAAACATCCCACTGTCCCAAAATAGTTACCTCCCAACAATGAAGCGCCAACAAACCACTTCATCAATACGTCTCCTACTTCACTATATTATACTTCATCATTTGCTAAAATCGCTTGAAAAGCCGCTTCGACACGCGCAACAAATTCTTCCCCGTAATTGATATTGCCTTCGATATTATAAAGCAAAGACTCCAATTCTTCATGGAATCCGTTCAGCTCCAGCGTGCGTTCGCCCAGCGACAGGAGCGGTTCCTTGCCTTGCCGCACAACCTCCACCAAGGCAGGCCATACACCCTCACCAAAACGCAAATAGCTAAACTCCCCGTTCTCCTCTACGATATAAAGAAAGGCGAAATGATCGGAGTCCACAAAAATTCTACCGGTGGGGATGATTTGGATGTCCCGGTCGTTTTCATTTACAATGAATGTAACATTATGTATATCATCGTATTTTTCGATATTATATATTTTACGCAATGGACTTCTCCCTTTCCAATCTATCTTCTCATATTTTAACATAGAGCTTATTCGTATG
>JAZUQF010000351.1:0-9441 GCA_045605545.1 Lysinibacillus sp. | reverse complement strand
ATGGATTACGCCATACGCATTGCACAATATTATTGAATAAAGGTGTGAATGTGAAAGTCATCGCTGAACGTTTAGGCAATACTCCAGCGATGATTTATGAGGTGTATGGACATGTATTGAAAGAACTCGAAGAAGAAACGGTTCAAATTTTCAGTGATACTGTTGGGGCTGATTTTGGGGCTAAAAAATAAATAACCTCTTGAAACATTGATAACACTGCGTTTTCTAGGTGAGTTGTATTCTACTCTCGTTAATCGTTTTGAAGTAGCAGACTTCAACCTCGAAACAAGGGAAACCCCTTATGTTTCGGGGTTTTTTTTACGTAGTTAGGTTGATTTTAGATAAGACAATCTTTGATAACTTCTGATTATAAACACTCTTTAATTATTTTTTAAACACCCAAAATTTTATGCAGCACGTTCGGATGGGGGCTGTTTTCCCATCTTACGAATTATCGATCTTCCCATTTTCCTTTAGATACACATCCGGGGGTATCCGGTAACAACCCTAAAGCAACGACAGAATCCAATTGGTAATCCGCATAACTCCCGAGCCGCGATATATAAACTGCCAAGTAATATCTCAAAAATCAGGCCATCCCCCTCACACTCATATAAGACAGCCATTTTCATGCGGTCAGGGTAGTTTCCAAAAACACCCTTCACATAACCGCCCCCATCAGTCCCCTGCTGTTTGGTTCATAAGCATATGTTTTTTCATTTGAATTTATTGTATGAAAAATTTTTAAAAATCCATTCTAACACTAGAATGTGCTATGCAAGCCACTAACATATACAAGGTAAAGAAAATCCCCTTTTCTTAAATGCGGGTAGATCTTATGTTCCTCAACAGTATCTGGATATAGTGTTTTTGATGATTGCATGGAAGGCAGGTTACATATGAAAAAGCTCATTGTTTCCAAAACACTATTATTTTTATTTATAGTCCTATTTATTTCGGGATTTACAAGTATGTTTGGTGAAGAAAACTCCTTAATAGGGGTTGCAATTATAATTGCAATGCTCATGTATCTTGAAAGGGATTTAACAGTACATCCATGGAAAAACTTTTTCATGCTATTAGGCATTAATTTACTTCAAGGTATCTTTGGTCATTTATCAGCAATGAACCTTTGGCTTGGAATACCCCTCAACTTCATCATGATGTTTTGCGTTGGCTATTTTTTCACTTTTCATGTAAAGAAATCTCTCTATGTCATTTTCGGATTCCAATACGTGTTTATATTGACTACTCCTGTCCCAACGAGCGATCTACCGTTACGTCTTCTAGCATTGGCAGCAGGTGCTGTTATCGTAATGATTGTTCAGCTACTTGCAAATAAGGATAAACTTTCGAGAACCGGCAGGAAGCACTTACACACCATTTGTGATAAGTTGATTGAAAAACTTGATAATATCTCGAATGGGCATGATCAGGCAGAATGGAATCAATCTATTCAAACACCCATTAAGGAATTGAGAAAAATTATCTTTTTCAGACGATACAAGGGTTATTACCTATCACATGAAGGCAGCCTAATGCTGAAGATTTCCGCCTGCTTAGAAAAAATGGATTTGCTGTTCAATCGATTGGAAGAAGTGGAAGGCCGGGAGGAAGTCATCGCAGCATGTAAACGCGGGCTTGAAAATGTGAAACAGTTTATCAATAAAGAGCAGCTCGACCCAGAGACACTTCAAGTTCTTCACAATATAAAGGCGAAGAAGAATAGTGGCATGTATATTAATGAATTGGCTGGCTCATTTGATCTGCTGTTTGATTTATTAGAAGAAATACATGCTACTGAGAAGAAGGAATTGAAGAAAACAGAAGAAATCGGAGACATCCCATTACACTTCAAAAAAACATATAATTACTCGATAAACTTCAACCGGAATTCTGTAGCTTTCACCTATGCGATGCGATTGGGAATAATGGTTACAGTCGCGGCCTTTATTTCGGACTATTTTGAGTTAGAGCAAGGGAGATGGCTTGTGTATACTATATTTTCGGTAACACAACCATACTCAGAACACGCGAAGTCCAGATTTTCCGCAAGAATAGCAGGGACATTATTTGGTGTGGTTATTTTTGTGGTTTTATTCAGTATTTTCACTGATGCAACAAGCCGTTCGATGCTCATTTTACTTTTTGGTTATTTAAATAGTTACGCTGTTCAATATCGTAATGTCATTATTACAGTGACAGTCAGTGCCCTAGGATCGGCAGCTTTGATTAGTGATGTAAATGTGATAACGATGGAACGGATTATCTATGTAGCAGCAGGTGTCATTTTAGGTATAATCGCCAACCGCTTCATCTTTCCGCATAGTATTCAAAAGGGAACAGCCACCCTTGTGCAAATTTATAAAGACACATCCAAAATGCTAATGGAAGAAGTATATAAATATTTCGAGAATAATGCCCATTCACATAGCATCAATAATCTATTTGCATTTACATCTTTTATTGAAGACCGTATTCTCTTGCACAATGAAACGCTGGAGTTGCAATATTCAATGCCCTATTTGGAGAAGCAAAGGAAACTGAACAATGGTATTTACGAGCTGTTTCTACGTATCCGGCGAAACAAAATTGATACTATAACGGTGAAGCTCATCATAGAAGATATTGATCAAATAATGAAATCCCACGCTGAAGAATACGATCAAATCGTAAAGCGACTTAAAAACGAGTGTCGGAATATCATTAAAATAGATGACCAAATCATAGTAAAAGATGTGATTGAAATTTTCGAAGGGTTTAGGGATATTTCCCGATATCCCGTTGAGTTCAAATCAAGAAAGGCCTAATCACTATCCTCCACCTATCAATAAATGAACCAACCTCAGCACCTGTTAAAGTGGAAACTTCCCTTGTGATTCGGTCAATTGTCGGGCCTGCCCAATCACTTTAGAACAGATGACAAACGATGTAGATAGACAAAAGGCTACGCGAAGTGTTTTACTGTACTTTGCGCAGCCTTTTTATGTTTAACAAATAATCGATTCAATCAGAAGCACAGCTGCTCCTGCGATTGTTCGCCGCAACATGCTTTTGCGGCTTAATTCAAAACACCAACAAATTAAGAAGTTGAATTATGTTAAATTCTTCAGCACTTCTCGATTTTTCTCGATTATTTCTTTATTTTTAGCTATTGTTTCCTTTATATCGATAGGCATTTCATTATCGTTAGTTTTAGGATTATTTTTCAGAGTTGTATCTGAGTACGGTACTGATGTCTTATTCTTATCCATATCAATTCAAGCCTCCTATATGACCTTTTTGTGTAATCGATTGAATACGAGTTTTACATTATTCATAAAATAAAACATCCATCAATATAAACTTTCATCGTCCTTCACCATAGCCTGGATTGGTTTTCATTCTGGCCAGACGCTTCTGGTGGAGGAATTGCCCTAAATAGAGCGTTGTAAATCGCCTTTGTCTCCCTACTCATGGAGGGGGAAGATTGTCAATTGCTGCAGCATAGTTTACTTTGCAGATCCTCTGAAAGCTTAAAAACCATGACACGTTCCCCTGTAATGGTACTCAAATCGGTGTAAAAACTCACGACTTCCAAACCTGTTATGGCTGATAGCGCTTCTTTTATCTCTTCCAATCCTGATTCCACCAAGGTGTTCCGCATTTTTTTTACTGATAGTAGCCCCTCTTTTTCTTGGCATACTGAATATTCGGCAGGTGTTAAGACACCTTTCAACACAACGACTACCATATCTCGCAAAATATCTGATTTAACCGACACGGAACCGCGCCCAAGATAATTTTTTTCCCAATGCGTCAGCACTTTGCTGATTTCGGCTTCAAGAACACCTTTTGTTTTATCCATGCAGATTCCCTTTCTTCCCTTACAAAATTAATCGCTATATTTTTCAAATTTTCGCTATAGACTGTATTTTCTAGCTTAACTATATGCTAAAACGCTACTTCTTCCTATATGACGCAAGTCTCGGTTTGTGAACAAATAAGTAATTTAGCACCTCTTCCCCCACAGGCCCCTTTACCTTAAATGAAGCCAATTATAGTCGTAGGCGGAATATATAGATCTCCCCTTTTTCGTCCTGCCTTACTTGTAGCCAGAAAAAATAAAAAAACCGACAATTAAAAAGATAATGGCCTCAAATAATCAAACCATTACACTTTAAAAATTGTCGGTTTACTTTTAACTGACCTACTCAAGGTCCTTTAAACAGTCAACCCATTGCTTACAATTACTATTTTATTTTCCTTTTCCGCTTTGGATCAATAATCAATGTCTAAAATATTGACTATCAGACTAAAGGGAACTGGAAAGGATAAAGGTCTATTTATAATATATAGATTTTATGATGTTATTAACTCTCTGTCAAGTTTAAAGGGAGTGCCAATAGTTATGTGCAAATAACTTTCTTATCCTTCTTTTGGTATGTACTCGTTTGTCAAATAACGCTCATAGAACTTTTTCTCAACCTGTAAAAAGCTATATGATGTTTGATTAACGTTGGCCAGCTGTTCTGAATATCGTGCACGAGCTTGAGGATCTTGTACCAATAATGCCTTTGTACGTGCTACAGATAAGGCATCAAAAGCTGGCACCTCCTGTAATTGTGAATCCGAAATGGTCACCGGTTCACCTAATAGATATTGTATAGCCACATAATAGTGATAGATTGCTGCGAGCTGGCCTTTGTGGGAAGCCTGCGACGCAACTTGTTCCAAATCAATTGTTTGATAAAATTGCTTCAAGCGATATGTTTGGCGTGTTTCAACTGCACTATAGAACAAAAACATCAAATAGATCGACAGCTCTGTTGGACTTAACTGCTTTGCATCAATGGCCCCTACTTCTTCCTGAAGCCCTTTATCCCATTTTTCCGGTGAATCCTTCGCAAGTAAATAATTCGTCATTTTATAATAATTGATGAACAGTTTATTATTTTTTAGAATTTGAAGAATCGTATAACCGTCCGAGAAAAAGCCTGTTAAATTATATGGCAGCATCGTGGCAATAAATAACAAAAAGCTTGTTACGCCTAAAATCTCTAAAAAATATACGTTCGTGAAGTACACTGATGCCAGCAATAAACTAGCGAACGGCCCACCAAAAACACTGATTAAAATGGCATTTTCTATTTTTTGCTGGCGATGCTCGATTTGTACATAGCCGCCAACTTCCGACCAGCTATCGACCCACCCCCATTTTAATTGATTATTTTCCAAACGCTTGACCTTAATCGGTCCTACTGCAAATGTCAAAACATTTGAACGTGCCCATAGACCTCCACAAACATGGCCGATTTCATGTATAGCGAGGGCACCCAGAACGGCAAGGAATGTTAATAAAATGCTAGTAAAGGCGTCGGATTTTGACCAATCAACGACGGCCCCAATTGTCAGCAAGCCGAAAATAGAAAGTATTGTACTTGCTACTTTACTCATCTACTACACCTACTTTCTTATGATAACTTTAATTATAATGACAATTTTCATTTCCTTTTGAAATTTTAAATATACAAGCTTGAATACTATGTAAACGTTCATCCCTCGTCATCGTAAACGTTTATCAATCATCACTCTCGTTTTGCAGTAGCAAACTCCAATTAAAATGGCATTGTATGTAAAATGGTGCTGTTCAAGTGGTTGAAAAAATAAAAACCATATACTGTTTTTATTTTCAGTCATCCCTTCCCCTCCATCATAACATTTCCAACCCCAATTTCAATTAAATGGTATATAACCTATGTATATTAGGAGCACCTTCGGAAGCAGTATCACTGCATTGCCAGCGCCATCATCCGGTAACAACCGGCATCGAGAAAGGAAGCGGATTTATCCGAAAACCATTTATCATCGCCACTCCCGCTTTGCTCTGTAAATATAAAAAAACCCCACCTTCCATACAAAAGCTATGGCAGGATAGGGCTCATGACCTCCAAGTGAATACGAGGAGACGCCTCAAATTTATCTTATGAAATGACATAGATAATGGATGCTTAGTAATCTTAAGAAGACCAGCTGAAGATTCCAGCTGATCGGTCCACCCGTCTTCAGCGATTTCCAACAAAGACTGCTCCCGCCAATGGATGCACCATTATCTATTCGCAACATATATCTCTTACAAACGGAAACTGGACTCAGTTGATATACTATAAACTCCTCTGCTTTTACACTTTCCGGTTCAAATAAGCGGCAAGCAGACTATTGATCTCCCCATCCGACATTCTATTAACATTGCCAGAGTGATCGACCTTGAAAGTACCTTCTAAGTAAGCCCTTTTCAATAGGACCTCGACTTCAGACTTACCTGTCACCGTCAGTGTATTGGAACGGTTTTCGTTCCGTCGCTGTTCAACCGTTATCAATAAGCCCAGCAAGCGGTCTCCTGTCATCAAGTTATTTTGAAAATCCTTCAAATGAGTATCCCGGATGATGCCTTCTTCGACTGCCTTTGCCAAATAGTTTTCAGCACTTGTTCGCAATGTCGTCGAGCCCGGGTCAAACATCTCTACTTTGTCCACGATTTCCGCCTCCTCTGTCTTGTCTTCCACTACCAATTGTACCCTCAGCTTACTACTGGATGGGATAATCACTTGGCCTTCCAACCGATAGCCTGCTGGCATCTTCCATGTATTCTTCACTTCAAAATGAGGACGATCGACATTATTTTCCCAATCGCCTCCCCATGTGATGCCTAATCTGCGTGCAATGGCACCGACTCTGCTCAGGGTCACCACATCGTATGCAGTGGCCGGACTGCTACATGCTATATCCCATGCCAACCGGCTTGTATGGCGGCTTGATTTCGTCCAGGTTATAATCTGTCCACTGCGCGTCCTTCCTTGCTCATACAGATAATTCTGTCTCGCCTGCGGTCTGTAGGTTTCCGTTATGAAAAGATTTCGGATGCCGGCCTTATAGCATTCTTGAAACAACAGGCGACAGGCCTGCTGCGCCACAGGAGTCAGCTCCGCTACATCTCGAATCGTTTGGGTAACACTCATAGACCATCGTCCTTAGGTCTGTCTAACTGCATGACCTCTTGACTGTCACCGATTCCCTTTGTGGTTGGATCGATTAAAAAGTTGGCCACAGACATAACAACCGTAACAAGTAAGTAAGGGTTCATCACGGCTTCTTTCAATACGTCAAGCACAGTCCCCCACGATGTCAAGTCTTCATTGTTGATGCCAAGGTATACGGCAACCGGTGCGAAAATAGCCATAAATAACGCAACATAGAAATAAGGGTTCGTCAAACGGATCTTCCAGTTAATGTTCATATTCTTCCCTCACTTTTCCCTATAGTTTCGAAGTATGTGATTTTGTCATGCTCGCTAAAAACAAGGTATTGAGAGCTCAAACATTCTCTTTCATGGAGGGGGAGCATACTTCTATTCTATGCATAGGCGTTTCTATATTCTTAGGTGGTTGTCTAGTTTCATCTACATTCCTTGCTTTGGGAAAATAAGATGATGCTCAGCTTCCAATCTTCCCAACATTGATTCGTATAGTTGCCGCATATTTGCTGTCTCCTTGATCTTCCACGGGAATAAAATGGTTTTAATTTCCATCACTTCCAGTACAGCAACCATCTATAGTGCCTCGCAATCCCTGTTTCGCGCGGGCGCTGAAGATACCTGTTACAGCATATTCGCTTCATCTCACAATATGGGGGTGAAGCATCGGTCCAAAAAGAAAAACAGAGTCTGGGACTTCTCCCAGACTCTGTTTTCATAATAGGAACAGCAGGATAAACCCGCCTATGAAGCCTCCTGCCAGACTAGCAAGAAGCAATGTGAAGAATGCCCGCCACTTCGAAAAGTCGTGCACCTCCGAAATAGCGATGATTGTCAAAACAAAGACCCATACAGACGCCAGCAATATGGTGAACAGGCCTGTAAAGGATAGAATGGCCTCTCCCATCGTCAGGCTCGCCCCCTCTATGACAAAGAAGGTGGAAGGGGATAGCTGCATCCAGAAAAGGAGGATCGGCAATAGCCAAATATAAGGGATCATCGTCAGACACATCGCCTGGAACAGCGACTTGAATGTACCCGTCCCTTTAAGGACAGAGCCGATTGCCGACAGCAGGAACGCCACCAGCAGATTGGAAATCATAAAATACAAAACGCCCGTGATGAAAGAAGAATACACCATCTCCCCAAGCGAATACTTGGCCTGGTACGGGGTGCCGGCCAGAGTAGCCACCCCGCTTGCGAATCCCCCGATGGCCCCGACGTAGAGGGAATAGGAAAATTTCTTCTGGTCGAGCACATAGCGGATTGTGCTACGCGGCTCTGTGACAATCGACAAAATTGGCTGTCGGTCGTCGATTGATGGTTGTTGAGCAGTCAAAACTTGTCCTCCTAAAGCTATGTATGAAACTATTATACTAAGGATTCTCCTTTTCCGTAAACGATTGTGCATTTCTACTCGCTTACTGGTACATAGCCCACCTTTTCAACCAGTCCCTGCCCCTGCGGAGACAAAATCCAGTCCAGCAGCTTTTGAACGTTCGGATTATCCGTTCCGGCCGTTACTGCATAGAACTCCGAGGCAATCGGATAGGTCCCATTTCGGATGTTTTCCTTCGTAGGGGCCACCCCATCGACTGCCAGCAGCTTGATTTCCTCATTCCCCACCATCTCTGTAGAGTAGTAGCGGAATGTATAGCCGATTGCATTTTTATAATTCTTATATTGGGCCACCTCACTGATGATGCCACCCATACCGGATACGATATCTTCAGTCGGGGCCTCCATGATTGGTACATCCCCCATCAAATTCTGCAGCGCCGTCTGAGAGCCGCTGTCCTGTGGGCGTTGGAAGGCACGGATATCTTCCTCTTTCCCTCCTACTTCAGACCAATTTGTGGATTGCCCAGCATAGATGGCACGGATTTGTTCAAGCGTGAGGCTGTCGACCGGATTCTTCTTATTTACAAAGAATACGAATGCTTCGCGGCCAATCGGTGTCAGCTCCATCTCTATCCCTTTTTGCTTTGCCATCTTCATCTGGTTTTCTGATGGAGCGGCTGCAAAAATGACATCCGCCTTTCCACTAAGTAGATTTTCGTAAGCATACGGCGTTGTGCTTACCATCACGGTATCTTCCTCATAATAGGCCGGATTTTCAGGATAAACCGCCTGTACAAAGGCCGAATAGAGCGGATACATGGCCGTGGCCCCGTCTAAAACCGGCAGCTCTCCCTCCAATGCAAGCGCAGCCTCTTCATCTAATTTCTTCACTGCACTGCCTTCTGTAAATGGTGCATATTCATGAACGTTGATTTCGGATGCAACCGTCCCTATGTTATCCTCATACAGCTGCATGAGCGCCGGTATACCTGGTATAGCCAATACAGCCACTGTCACGATGCCGGTAACCTGCTTTCTTCTCTTCGTTTTGAAGAAGCCGAAGCAGATCATCCCGATGATGAGGTACA
>JAZUQF010000350.1:0-5402 GCA_045605545.1 Lysinibacillus sp. | reverse complement strand
GTCGCATACGGCCCCCGCATGCAGGGCATCAAAAACAAGAAGGTACTGAACCAGATCGTAGAGGAAAGCCTGCGCGGTGCGGCAATCTGGGACGAAGTGAAGGACCGTCTGAAGTCTTCGGCGCTCGGTCTTTCCGGCGGGCAGCAACAGCGTGTATGTATCGCACGGGCAATAGCGATGAAGCCAGATGTGATTCTAATGGATGAGCCGACGTCAGCGCTTGACCCAATTTCGACTTTGAAGGTGGAAGAACTAATCGCGCAATTGAAGGAGAACTATACAATCGTCATCGTGACGCACAACATGCAGCAGGCGGCGCGCATCAGTGACAAGACGGCCTTCTTCCTGAATGGGGAAGTCATTGAATATGACAAGACGGACGTCATCTTCTCCAACCCGACGGACAAACGTACGGAAGATTACATCTCCGGACGCTTCGGATGATGGAGCGTTCCTTATATGAACAAGTAAAATGGCACACCTTCGAGATGGACAAGTCTCGAAGGTGTTTTTGCATGCGCTGACAGATTGCCTGATTTACGGAATTATACGGATATTCGTGAAGGCTAGGGCTAGGCTACCAGAAATCTGCCGGCATGTGCCTCATGAAGATGTCCAGCTGTTCCTGCGATACACCGGTCGCCGCTATCAATCGCCGTTTGGTCTGCTGGAGCTGGCTTGTGTATGCGCCGAATTGCTCCCTGCTCCAAAAGTGCTGCAGCTGCGCCTGCTTCAAGATTCTCCTTTCGATATGGACCAGCTCGATGAGGACCTGGTCGATCTGCCAGGGAAAATGGGGTGCCAGACTGAGCCTGATGCGATTGTCGTTATGCTTCTTTTGCATCGTTCGCAGCAGGGCGAGCGGGTCGCCGATATATTTCAGCAGATGCGATTCCTCGATTTCATATAAGTCGTAGAGCTCTTCCGCCTGGAAATAGTCGAGCAGCAGCTTACGGCAATATTCAAGGTGTTTCTCAGAAGCCTCGATTGACTCCATAGCATCGAACTTCGCAAGTTCGATATGCAGGTCCAGTGGATACAGTATGAGGCTGTCGATTGCCTCGGAAGAAAAGCCCAACGAGTATTTCTGTATTTCTAGTGGCATCGTGCCCGGCTTCATTTCCACAATACAGAACAGCTGCTTTTCCAGGAATGCATCGTACCCGAGCGGTGCGAATAGAAAAAAGTTGTGCAGATTGATATGGGAATAGTAGATTGCCTCAGAAACGGCAAAGCTTTTAGGAGGGAAGCGGCCGGAAGCATCCATGCAGGCACGGAGCTCCTCCATCTGGTGGGGAATCTGTGATATGGCCGACTCCATCAGCCGGATGTGGCTTTTCATCCCTTCCTTCTGGTCTGCAGCAAACTGGACGGGTTGAGAAGGATCCGGCAGTTCTTTTGCATACTGCTGCAGCTGTTCGATGGCGGCAAGCTTTGTCTTCTTCCCTGTTGCATAGTAATCGATATGGGCGCCCGTACTAGAATCAATCTGCAGGAGAGGGTTGAAGAAACGATACATATATCCAGCCCCTTTTTGGCAAATAGCGAATACTTTATCTCCAACATGCCCCAACAGCAGAAGCGGCTAAACATGCCAATAGTATATGAAGGGGATATGCCGCCTGAAACGGCCCCCGATAGAACGTGACGAATCAGCGGGAAGGGGGACCTCCTTATGCGGGCGGATGCTGTTTGTATCATAGCCGTCTAGTTTAGTTAGCTAGCTGGGACCATTGTTGTCTGAAGGGCGCTGCGCCATTGGTTTCATACACCTATTTTTTGGGGGGGATCAATACAAAAATAGCTGTCGATGGGATGGATGACAAGATGCGCTCTTTCATGGCCTGTTTTTTCTAGTCTATTCTTATTTTTTTAAAATAATATCATAGGACGATAGAAAACAGATGTATCACTCTTGGATAATGGCAGGAAATAGTTGGTACATCAACCTTTTGCAAACGCTTACTATTTGTCCGATTTGTGAATTTATATCTATTTTGTTGCGCAGAATATTATTGTGTGCTAAATTAAAGGTGTGAAATAAATCACATAACAAACATACACCCCTTTGTTTGAACGTGAACATTTCTCCCATCCCCTTTGTGAAAAGAGGCGTCCTATCTGTCGAGGTTAGGGCGCCTCTTTTATTGTGCCTAAAAGGGCATCCTCACCCATCCCTTTTCCTGAAAATGAAAAAGCCGCCCGACCTGAGCGACTATAAGAAACTATAAGATTATAAAGGAAACTATCTATAATTGCGATTACTTTAAACGCCATACTGTCATATCATCTTTGGTGATGCGCTCGATTTTCTGCTGCAGCATCCGCTTTTTTAGTTCACGTTCTGCGACAGCGTAATCAAGGGAAAAAATTTCGGCGACTTCTTTCGTCGTAAGGAGCTCATAGCGCTTGAATACATCCTCTATAGTAGGGATGGGCTGGGGTACCAGCTCCTCGCCGATCATTTCTTGTAAAATATGTTCATATACCTCATAGTGATAGGAGCCGCTTACCTTCAGGCCCTCATCCTCGATGCATTCATTGAAGAAGACGATGCTTGGAACCTCATCGACATCCATTTCGCGTGTAATGTAAAGGTCGCACTGGAATGCGCGGGCAGCTTCCTTGGATCCGAAATCGATTGCAAACTCGTTCATATCAAGGCCGACTTCTTCTGCTATTTCAAGAAGGGTCGAGTGGGAATTGACATTCTTCGTCTTCAGCGCTGCGTATTGCTGCAGCTTCGTCAAGTAGCGTGAACCGGCGCGCTTGCCTTGCAGCTCTGCGGCCTTGATGGCGATTGACGGAAGCACAGGATGCGTGATGTCCAGTTCATCCCCGCTGCAGCAGCCCTTCAATCGGTTCGTCAATGAATTCAGTGCAGATAGCTCTGTACTTAATACATAGCGCCATGTGAAATAATGTTCATACTGGAGCTGGAGCTTGTGCAGTATGCCTTTCATAGCAAATGCCTTGGGGCAAAGTGGATCAATGAAAATATATAATTCTACCGGCTTATGAGTGGTAATGGTAGGCGAGACAGGCTGCGGCAGTAGCTGAACATTATTCATCTAATCCCTCCTCCTCATTTTCTGCATTGATCATATGATGAGCAGTCATAACGAGACGCTGGAAATATGTTTCACGGAATTTTCCGTCCAAACCGACCTCATCCATTGCTTCAGCCATGCATTCCAGCCAAGCCTGCGCACGATCAGGGGTAATGGTAAAGTTCATATGGCGAGCACGCATCATTGGATGGCCATGCTCCTCTGTATATAAATTAGGTCCACCTAGATACTGGGTTTGAAACTGAATCTGCTTACGAATCGTTTCGGTAAAGTCTTCCGGGAAGATGGGAATGAGTTGTGGATGCTTTGCAACGCGTGCATAGAAAGCGTGTATGAGCTCCGAAAGCTTTTCAGCGCCAAGTTCCTCGTAAGGAATCGTATATTTTCGATTCATAGGTGCTACTCCTTTATGTCTAACTTCTTCTAGTATACGCAGTTATGTATACTTTGCTGCTTCACAAAACGTATTAGTAGACGATATGTTCATTCTAACAACGACTTGCCTTTTTCACAAATAAAGCGCTCGAATGACATAAGGGGAATGTAAAAAAATGTTATGCATTATATGTGTTTAATACTTTTTTTACATAGTTTTGAGTTTCCTTGAAAGGCGGAATCCCCTTGTATTTGGAGACATTGCCTGGTCCCGCATTGTATGCTGCGAGCGCTAGGGACATGTCACCATCAAATTTATCCAACATTTGTCGTAAGTATTTTGTCCCACCCATGATGTTTTGCTGGGGGTTTTTGGCATCCGCTACACCCAGGAACTTGGCTGTTGACGGCATCAGCTGCATCAAGCCTGTCGCCCCGGCAGAGCTGACCGCATTTGGATTGAATCCGGATTCCTGCTTGATGACCGCCTCGATCAGCCTGGCAGGAACATTGTATTTTGCGGCCGCTTCTTCGATGGCAGCCTTGTAATCCGTATCAGAAGCGGCCTTCGTGCTTGCCGGTGAAGCAGCAGGGGAGGAGGAGAGGGATGCTAGCACCGATTCCGGTACACTGGTTTTCCCACCGTAAATCAACGACTGCAAATAGTCGGCTGCTTTCTGCCGGCCTTCTCCTAGCATGCCGGCTATGCTTGAGTGGCTTCCAAGCATGCCTGAAAGCTCCGCGGACTGCTCTGCGCCCATGCTGCCTACTAGTTCCTCTATCATATTTGAAAAGGCGGATGAGCCTGTCCCTGACATCGCATTGGCCGGGCCCTCGCTGCCGATTGATTGAATTGCCTGAATCTCCATTAGTGTACGTAGTGATTGAATATCCATCTCATCTTCCCCTACTCGGATTGCCTTGCCAATGCATCTGCAAAGCGTGCGATTTTTTTCTTGGCATGCCTTTTTTCAATATTGTGTTCTTCCAAAAAACGTCGGAAAATGTCAATACCTGCTTCTTCATCATTTGTTTCATATTCTACTTCATAATCCTCGCATTGCAAGTAAAATGAATGGTCCAAAAAGAGCACGCCACCCTGATAGTCTACTTCTACACGGTTTGTCGCCAATGTGCCGAACAGCTGCAATTGCTCCGGCTGCACATCCATACCAACAAGGCGCTGCCTGACGGATGGGGCATGGAAGGCCTTTCCTTGAAGCATTTCGGCCGCCGCATCGTCGGACAATCGGTCGGTCGTCTCCAGGTAGGCGTTTTCTGTGGCACGCTCCTTCAGTGTACATTCGATATGGGAGGGCAATACACGGATGCGCAGCCCGCTCATCGCCTTTTTCAGATGCTGCTGCGGGGTGTCGAAGTAATGGTTTTCCTGTCGTTGGATTTGCTCCTGCTGAATGTTGAAATGGCTGAGGAGACGTTGATATTCTTCCTTCGTTAATAAATTTTTGAATTCTATTTCAAGTTGCTGACTCATCGAATCATCCTTTCTAAGTGGACGCCTGTTTTTCTTATTATCGGTTCGAAAAAAGCACACTGCATACGAATAAGCTCTATGTTAAAATATGAGAAGATAGATTGGAAAGGGAGAAGTCCATTGCGTAAAATATATAATATCGAAAAATACGTTGATATACATAATGTTACATTCATTGTAAATGAAGACGACCGGGACATCCAAATCATCCCCACCGGTAGACTTTTTGTGGACTCCGATCATTTCGCCTTTCTTTATATCGTAGAGGAGAACGGGGAGTTTAGCTATTTGCGTTTTGGAGAGGGTGTATGGCCTGCCTTGGTAGAGGTTGTTCGGCGCGGCAAGGAACCGCTCCTGTCGCTGGGCGAACGCACGCTCGAGCTGAACGGATTCCATGAAGAATTGGAGTCTTTGCTTTATAATATCGAAGGCAATATCAATTACGGGGAAGAATTTGTTGC
>JAZUQF010000349.1:0-10574 GCA_045605545.1 Lysinibacillus sp. | reverse complement strand
GATGCTTTTCACCTCGCGCACAGATGGCCACGTGGGCCCCTTCCTTCGCAAGCTGCAATGCCGTACAAAAGCCGATTCCCTTGCTCGCTCCTGTTACAATTGCAACTTTCCCTTTTAAATGTAAATCCATCCCCTATTCCCCCTTTTGCTGATGTACCTTCATTATACCGTGAAGAAATTTGGAAATGAATCTCCAGCTCTGTATTTATCAATCTGTTTTTCTTATTTGATATATTACTGCTTGAACTCAGTCGTTTTTTTCCTCTTATTCAAAACGATAACCCCCCCAACGCCAAGAGCCAGCGCTACCGTAGACCAAATATATATTTGATTCTCATCATGGTGGCCACTTAAATCAACCTCTTCAGTCGGGGGCTTCCCTTCTCCAAGCACTTCCAGATCCTCCTGTGAAGAACTCAATATATCCGTACGATCACACATAACTGAGACAAGCGATTTTCCCCCGTACATAATTGATTCCTTAGCATAGACCAAATAGTCTCTTCCCTTGCTAAAATCATATCCACAATCCCCATGCCCCTGACCAGTGGTAATGATAATCTGTGATTGTTCAATCCCCTTCCAGGTGTTCGTCACCTCAAAAAGAACCGATTTAGACTTATATCCTTTTAGGCTTACCTCATCTTTTATATCAATTACTTTCCCGCTGAATACAGCTTTTGAATGTTCAAATTCCTCTTCTATGCTCGGTGCTTCCACACACGAACAGGCACTTGTAACCGAAGGAAAAGAGCCTAGTATACAGATGCCGCCAAAAATGACGACCAGCAGCAACATCGCCTTCTTCAAATAAACCACCTCTACCTCTCCTACTATCATCTCTTTTTAATAATATGTTAACATAAAAAACCAACCGTAATTACCAATATATAACTGAAATTAATTTTCCAGATATCCGCTACCTGTTCGTTTTCTCCTGGATAATAGGCGAGATTTTCTTACCCTGTCCATTTATTCAGCTCATCTGTCTGTTGTTAAACGGAAGACTGCTTGCCATCTGTTTTTTGGTCCGCAAGGGCATGTCCATTGATGGCGTCGCGCTCCAAGCATATACCTGATCGGCCACCGTGACGATGGGATTCAGGATGACTGTACAAGGCCGTCATGGGAAGAACGAGCACCAGACATAGCACCATAAAAAATAAATTCACAAAGCGCCTTTCCGATCTCACTAGCAAAGCATGCAAAAACCTGTACAGTCGAATCACTTCACAACCGTCCATACTGCCGTTTGTCGAATTTGATATACAACTTAAATATAAATAAGCGTCACCACATACAAAAGACCTAGTTTGGCACTTATCCTAAATTAAGTAGTATATGGATTTCTCCATCCGACACCATCAAGAGGACAAAAATGAAACGAAAACAAAGGAATCCCTATCATTTTTGCATCGGAATATGAAATCGATGTACACAAATGGCGATTATTGTCCATTTTTTGCTTAGCCGGCGATGGGAAATACGGATGTTTTCTATGAGGAAATGCTACATAGTACGCCCTTTTTTGCAGCAAAAACAGCCAAAATCGATGGGTAATTATCGTTTGGCTAACAGGTAGAATCATTTAAAAGGAGATTTTTTGTACAGGGACAAAGTTGAACCTAGGTATAATCACCCCATGTCGTAATGGATTAATTTCTCCTAAACATCAAAAAAAGCCAGGTTTCGCAAGGAAACCCGGCTGGAAATCGCCAAAAAATCAGGCGTACATCATATATGATTTGTTCAATACAGCGCCGTTGATGGTGGCGGATATTTTTTCATCCTGCTCATTCATATATGAACGGAGTTTTTCGATGCCTTGATGTTGTTCAACAGCAGTGTTTGGTAGGTTGTGAGAACATGCTCAAGCTCTTTTGCCACGCTGTCCAATTTCGTCGCTACATCCAATACATTGCCTGTAACCTCAGCTGCCGCCTTTGGGTCCAATGCATTCGTTTCTGTTTCCATCAGACTTAACTGCGTTTCTGCTTCTGCATAAATCATCTTGATTTCATATGCCACATCGGAACAAATCGGCTATCGTTTGGCATCAGCTCCTTCATCAGGCTAAAGAAGGGCCTGACGTCCGGGATATATAGGAATTCCCATGAACGCTGCTCACCTCGTACCGCGGATGAGCAGCGGCACCAGGATGAGGAACGTCAGGAGCAGCAACCCCACTAATATGCCGATGTAGAAGGTTTTGATTCCCTTCGTATCGGCAATGCTTTCTCCTCTGTCCTCCTGCATCTTTACTTCCTTGTCGCTATTGGTGAAAAGCAGGAGCTTGGTAGATTCATAGGCGGTCGTTTTGTGCTCCTCAAAGCCTTCTTGAAACAACTGCTTTTTCATTTCCTCGTCAGCGTCATAGTCCTTCGGCAGGAAGTCCAGAAGCTTTTGCTCCTCGGGTAGATTCTCCCTTCTCTCCAGTAAGGGGTCATTATGAAGATACTCGGTGTTGTCTTTAAACTGCTGGTCCTTATACTCGTTCGGATTCAGATCCTCCAGCGTCGGCCTGGCAAGGGACGGCTCGGTGCCGGTTGCCAGCCATAGGAGAACTGCGGCCAACAGGATGCTACAATTCCATGGATGCTTCATCATCTGCTGGGACAGACTCCTTTTTCAGATGGTTTACGAGGGCCGGGATGGCTGCTGCAAACGCCAAAATGGAGGCCAGCACGGCTACAGCCGGCATGAGAAGCGATTCCGGACCATATTGGATGGACAGGTACACCTTCGACATCGGGTCTTCATAATCGATATTCGTCGCAAGCAGTGCAAGCATTGGCGTCACGAAGAACACAATGACCGCGACCGTTACGAACCAGCCGATCAGGCTATTGATGGAGAAGCCGGCAAAGATGACCGCAGAGACCGCTGTCAGCAGTAGCACCGTAAAAATCGTCCATTCAATGGCGCTCCGTTCACTCAACGGGTAAATATCCAGGCCGTAGATGCTGATGATTAAACCGACAATGACGTTCAGCAGAACAAACAAGGCCATGCGGACCAATAGCTTATCCTGTTTGAAGTAGTAGCAGAAGTAACCAATCATCAGCCCGCTGATCAATATGATGGCCAATATGATGACCGGAGGCATTTTATTTTCCTGCTCGATTGTTGGATTCAGGCTGCTTGTCGCAAGCGGTGTGGCCAAATATTCATAGATTTGCCCGTTCTTCTGTCCATCTACAGACGCCCCGTTCAGAATCGCATGGATATCATTGCGGTAGAGCCCCGTCGTTGTGACATTTTCATTCCATTTATTGTTCAGTAGAGACGTATCTGCATTGACATCCTGCGCCTTCGTCTGCAGCTCTTCCGTGACAGCCATCAGGTTCGCTTGATTGTCCGTCACCATATTCATGGAATCCCTAATGAACTCGAGCTCCTGGCTGAGTGATTGCTGACCGGATACAAGGCCCGCTCCCTGTAGATCACCGGTGGATACAGGCGTATCCGACAACATGACGTTCATTTGCTCCCGGGCGTTGTTCGCGCTTTGCTCAATCACATCCATCTGCTTGGACATTTCCACATAATCCGCTTCCAATGTGACGAGCTGTGCAAAGAAGAATGCATTGATGTCATCCTTCAGTGTGGCAAGGTGCTGTCTGGCGGCAGGCATGCCTGTATCCAACTGCTCAAAGCCGGCTCGTTCCTGCTCCGCGATATCCAGAATGCCATTCGCCTTCGAGTCGATCAGCTGATTGTTTTCATCCAGCAATTGCGTATTGATGACCGATTCATACTTTACCAATGATTCAAAATAGGCGAGCAGCAGCTCTTCTTCCACATTTGGTACCGGCGCTTGGAACAGCTTGTTCAGGCGGTTTCGTTTCCCGTCCGTCACTTGCTCCGATTGGAGGAGCGCCCATTCCTTCTGCTCAATCTTCTCGGCGATGGAAAGCTCCTCTTCCACCTCTTCCTCCACATCATCAGGTTCAATGACGACATCAGATTGCGTGCTGCCGAGCTTCTGCTGCAATTCGCTTTCCTGCTGCTGGATCAGCAGAATGTTTGCCTCGATTTCTGCAAGCTGCACGGCGAGATTCGATAGCAACCCCTCCAGTTCACTCGACGTTCCTTCCGGCTCCGTCGCCGGATCAGTTCCCGCCTGTCCCTGGGCATTCGTAATTTCTTGCAGAACCGCCTTCAATTTTTCGCGTTCAGCTTCTAATGCTGCGATGTTGGAAGAGGCAAGATAGTCATCCACATTGGCAGAAGCAGGAGTCGCAGGCTGTTGCTGCTCGTTATTTGGCCTCGTCGGCAGAACCGGCGCGGAAGCCAGCTTGTTCCTCATGGCAATCAATTCGTTTTCATATTCGACGATGAGCTCGCCTTCAATCTCCTTCAGCAGGCTCCAGATTTCCTCCTGTTGCTCCGAGGCATGGTCCCGTAGCTCGACGAAGGTTTGCTGATTCGATGCGAGCTGGTCTTCCAATAGCTCGACATTCGTCGAGAACGCTTCATTCGCTTTGTCCAATTGCTCCCTCATTACTGAGAAACGTGGCTCCTGCTCGGCTTTTGTCTTCACTACCAATTGTACATTTTCATCCTGCATCGTCCGCAGAAGTTCCTGATTGGCCATTTGAAAGTCCTTATATTGCTCCACGACCGTCACAAACTCAAGGAGGCCATCTTCAAATTGCTTCGCCCGGTCGGCACTGTTCCCAACGGAAGTCCCCTGTCCTTCCACCGCAGTATGGAGATTTTCCAGCAGGCCCTTTTGGCTGTCGATTGCCTGCACGACCGTCTCCAGGTTCGGCTGATAGTAGGCCGAAATTGTATCCAGGAACTCCTCTTCCTTATCTAGAATCGTATCGAATTGGTCGCGTACCTTTTGCAGGTCCTGTGATACATAGCTCCAGTAAAGGGTGGACACCTTTCCATTCACCCGCGATGTCGCCTTGTTGATTTCGCGCAGCAGCTTTTCACGGTTGATGGCATTCAATTGGTCGGAAATCGTATATTTGAATTCCGCCTTCAGCGGCCGCTGCTCTTCATAGGACATGATATTTTCGGAAAAATCGGAAGGGATATAGACGACGGCATCATACTCCCCGTCCAGAAGCCCTTTTTCCGTAGCCCCCCTGCTGGCAACGAGCCATTCGTAGTCGGAGTCGCTCGAAAGGATTGGTATCATTTCCTTCCCGAAATCAAAAAGCTGCTCTTTTTTCTCGGTTCCCCCGTCTTCGTTGACGATGGCGATTTTTTTCATCCCATTGGAACGATCGAAGAAAGGATTCTCCCCGATTCCCATGAAGAACAGGAACGGGGTGGCAATGATCAAAATCATTACGGAGATAATGGCGACCGCCAGTTTCGTCTTTTTCGTCACGTATAAAGCCTTCTTTCTATTTCGCATAATGGAATTTGGATTTTCACTGCGTTGCCATTCAACACATAGTAGCCGAAGCCGGCTGTGACTTCCTCTTCTCTGCGGTCGTACGGCAGAGTGAACAGCGTCTGATCTGATTTTTTCACCAACAGGATTGCCTGGCGGATTTGTTTGATTTCAGCCGTCAATGCATCGTATCCTTTCGCCACTTCGCTGCTGTTGCCGGCGACGACCATGCTGAATCCTAAATGGCTGTAATTTTTCATCAGCTTGCCAATCCGGTCCTGCAGGCTGCTGTCCAGCTTGGCCAGGAATCTCGGGTAATCGTCGATGATGAATAGGACCGGATCGAACGAATGGCTTGCCCTTTCCTTCGCATTCATCGCCATATATTGCTGCTCACGGCCGGCAAGCTTACTTTCGGCCGTCATTAGCCAATCTGCTATCTGTTCCTTCGTTTCCAGCATGGCAACCACGTCCGGGTCGGCAATCGTCGCCAGTCCTCCCTGAATCGAATCGTGCACAGCAATGTCCTCGATTCCATATTCCAGTGCAGTTGCCACTATATTTTTCAGGATATTCGTTTTCCCTTTCTGCGCCTGGCCAAGGATGAGGCAATGTCGATTGCTTTGCAGGTTCACACTGATTGGCTGGACGAATTCCTCCTCCAGACCGATTGGGAACATCGTCCGTGACTTGCTCGTCTGCACGATATAGTCCTTGAAGCTTTCTTGTGTCAGCTGGGCAGGAAGCATCGGAATTGGGGAAGGCAGCACAGCGTCCTCGTACCTCCCCTTCAAGGCCTGCACCTTGTCTTTGATTCCTTCAATCACGTCAAAGTCAGTTGCACCGTCGACCGGCAGGAATACTTGCGCAAATGCCGGTTCATCCGTCTTAATGATGGCCCTGCCCGGGATAGGCTCAGGCTTTAATGTCGTCTTGCCTAGAACGGTATAGGCCTCACTCTGGTCGAACAAATAATGGACAATTTTCGTCTTCAGATTGTTCATGATTGCCTGGCGGATGGATGAAATCCTTGTGGCCGTGAATACCATGTAGATTCCCAGCGATTGGCCATCCCTGACGAACTGATTGAAGAACTGCTCCATGTCCTGCATTTCCTCTTTGACGAAATCGAAGTTTTCCAGCACCACGAACAGCACTGGCAGGCGCTCCTCGCTGATCCGGTTATACAATTTAATATTGCTCACTTCATATTCCTGCAACAGCTGCTTGCGTCGCTTGATCTCTTCACGCAGGAAGTTCATGAGCTTTTCAATCTTGCGCCCATCCTCCATCGTGAAGAAGTCCGCGACATGCGGCAGCTGTCGCAACGGCAATAATGAGCCATTTCCGAAATCCAGTAGATAATAGTGCACTTCCTCCGGACTGTAGTGCTCTGCAATGCCGAGCAGGATTGTCAGCACGGTGTAGGATTTCCCGTAGCCGACTGCCCCAAAAATGCCGATATTGCCGTCGTCCATCAGGCGGTAGAAGTACGGCGCCTGGCTCTGCTTTTCCGGTTCATCCACCACAGCAAGCGGGATGAGCTCCGGCGACGGATAGGCCTCATGCGGTATTCTTTCGGCAAGCGGTGGTAGCCATGGACTTTTCAGCAGTTGGATTTCATGCTCCTCACGATGCATGGCAATCTGTTCGACAATCGCATCAATTTCCGTCATGCGGTTCTTTCGGTTCGGTTCTTTCGTCGAAACGTTTGATAGCGGAATGAGCCCCAGATCCGTCACAAGGGCGATTTCATTTTCCCCCTCGACATGCTCCGTCAAGTAGGGGGCCCCGCTCCACGCCGACTGGAACAGTTCATATACTTCGTTGTTTCCGACCTGTAGATAGCCTCGTCCTGTCACAGTAATGGACGCCGCATCGGCATTTTTCAGGATTTCCTTACTATCGTTCGCATCTTGTACCTTCAGCGCCACCTTGAAGCGGGAGTTGCTCCAAATCTGATCGTCGATGATTCCGCCCGGCTTTTGCGTCGCCAGGATGAGGTGGACACCTAGGCTCCGTCCAATCCGCGCAGCACTGACCAGCTCGCGGATGAATTCCGGCTCTTCATTTTTCAGCTCCGCAAATTCATCGGAAACGAGGAACAGGTGCGGTAGCGGCTCCTTCGCAATCTGCTGTTTATATAGCGTCGTATAATCGTCGATATGTGATACTTCGTACTGGTCGAACAGGCGCTGCCTCTGCTTCAGCTCGCTTCGTATGGAGGCGAGTGCCCGGTTCGTGAAGTTGACGCTGCTTTCGATATTCGTAATCGTCCCCAGAAGGTGCGGCAACTTTTTGAAGGGCTTTGCCATTCCCCCACCTTTGTAGTCGATCAGCAGGAATGCCACTTCATGTGGGTGGAAATGGACGGCCAGCGATAGAATATAGGTCTGCAGGAATTCACTTTTTCCCGAGCCGGTCGTCCCTGCGAGCAGCCCATGTGGTCCATGCGCCTTTTCATGAAGATTCAGATATACATAGTCGTCCTTCCCCTTCAGGCCGATTGGAACGGCAAGCGATTTGGCGGATTCATTGGATACCCAGTTTTCGTAGATTGGCAGCTCCTCCACCCGACTGGCGTTCATCATCTCTAAAAATGTGACGCTTGTTGGGATGGAGTTCGTCATCCCGACCTGATGTTGAAGCGTCCGTAGCATCCTGGCGAATTCTTCATCCCCTTCCCTTCCGTGTTCATCGAGCTGGAACGGAATCTGCACTGTTTTTTTATTGCGCAGCAGGATGTCGCCTTCCGTATCATTGATATACCTGACCAATGTATGGATGTTGTCCGACAAGCTTTCCTTTGTATCGGAAGCGAAGATGACGGAGATGCCGATATCAGCGTGCTTGCCTTCCAGATACTCCAAGATGACGTGTTCGGCGATGAGTGTAGGGTTCGTCACCACAAAGACGATATGCGGTGTGAAAAGCACATTGTCTTCCTTCTCCATCAAATCCCGCTCACGAATCATTTCATAGATGGATGTCAGCAGCTGGTCCCTCGTCTTTTCGTTATAGATGAAGCCTCTTGCATGCCGATTTGGAAGGACGAAATGCGGCAGCCACTTCATCCACTCGAATTCTTCGTAATCTTCCTCATTGAAGATGAAGACGAACCGCATATCATGATAGCTGTGGAAAAACGCCAGCTGACCGATGATTTGATGGATTTCATCCTTTACGACCCGCTCCTTCCCGATCAGGCCGACCGGTCCGGCAGAAAAGTCAACAACAATCGGGACACCCTTCACCTCTTTATACAGCTTTTCTAACTGCTGGGATTTCTCAATCAGGTCATCCAGCTCCCTGTTGGCCATATCATTCGAATTGAGCGTCACTGTATAGCTCGCAGGCATATTTCCTGTACCGAGGCGGAACTGAAGAAAGTCTCTGCTTGTGAGGGAGCGTTCCCAAATCCGGTCGGATATTTCCGCTGTCAGGTACTTCATTCTTTCAAAGGACGGGAAATGAAATTCCATGGCAAACTTTTGCTCGTCGGCGAGTGCCTGAAGCTCCTCGCGCCTATCCTCCAGATACTTTCTGTACACCCTCACCCTTTTTGCTTCTCTTTCCTTATAGCGCTTGCGGTCTTTGAAATACTGTACAGATGAAGTAACCAACGTCATCACAAACATCACCATCGAGACGATGATGAAGATTCCGCGTGGCTGTATGAAGGCGATTGCCCCTATTACGATAAGCATCACGAGCGGAGGCAGGATGATGAGCCACAGCCCTCTATTGGACATTTCATGTTCCTGGGCGGGGAATGAAAGCGAGACTTTCTCTTTCGGCATCTCATAAATCATCCGCGGTGTACGCCGGTAGAGCGGATATTTCTTCCCCATTTCCGAGCGGGGCACCTTGATTGGCGGCAGATTGGATCCATATTCCTCGTAGCCAATCACCTGCAGTACATCCTCCTCTACAAAACGGAGGAGCATGTACGGCGTGAAGATCCAGTCCCCGATTTCGATTTCTTTGCTGCCGCTAATTTTTTTGCCATTTATATATACATGGCTGTCGCCGGGCGAAACAATCCAATCCTTGTCGTCCTTTATGAACGAAAAATGGAGCTGTTCCTTTCCTCCGTTCAGGTTTTCCTTTTTAAAAATGGCCGCATCTTCCGTAGTATTCGAGACGGTCAATTCCTCCCTGTCCGCTACATGGTAGTCCCCTTTCCCGACAACCGAGCGGAGGTGAAGAATCGTCAGGCTCCCATAGCCGTCCTGCATGACAAACGGGCGCTTTGCCTCCAAATTGCCGAGAAGCCTGCCCCCCTGCCTCACCTTATATCCAGCGGCATCCTCCGTAATCGTAAGAAAGCCGTTCGTAAAAGGAAACGACTTGATGGTCACGGTCTGATCGATGGCATTGCCGACCGTAAAAGCATCGGGCTTTTTTTGGTTCAATTCAAATTTCTGGTAGTCATTTCCGTAAAAAAATAAAAAAATGCTCAATTCATCTCACCTTCTTTTACATAAAGGTTGCTTCCCCCGCTCAGCAACTCACAGAGGGGCATACCAGCAGTAGATGTCCCATCTGCTTTTTTTGCTTTTGGCGTTCTTGCTGCTTGTCCGCCGGCTTCCTTTATGGTGTTGGTACTTCTTCCGTTTGCGCTTCACCCGAAGCTGCCGGCTGATTTACAGGCGGCGTTACAGGTTGGGCTGATGCTCCGTCCGCTTGCGGCTGTTCATCCTCCGCTCCGCTTTCCCCATCTTGACTTGCTTCCTTCGATAATTCCTGCAATTCCTCAATCTGTCTCTCGTACTCCTGTTTCTCCGTTTCCACTTCGCTCAAGAGACGCTTCCTTTCTTCCTCTTTCATGTCGCCATCCTGTTTGATTTCGTCCTCATAATGCAACAGGGCCAGCATAATCAAATCCAGGTCCTCGAGCTGGCGCGAAATCGTCAAGGCCTCTTCCGCCTGTCCGCGCCCGATGAAGATCCAGTATTGGTAATAGCGGGGTTCCGTCTGCAAGGTGATGGTATTCAGTACATTATCCTTTTGCTCCTCCGTCAGCGTTTCATTGACAATATGGGAGATGGCCAGCTCATATTGGATGACTTTCGGCATATCCTCCACTTCATAGTCGGAAAGCAGATTGATGACCTCACTGTATTTCTTTTGGAGGAAATGCTCCTGTGCGTAGATGTACGCTTCCTGCCTAGGCTGCAAAATGAGCAGTGAATAGGCCATGTAAATGCTCAACGGTATG
>JAZUQF010000348.1:0-2526 GCA_045605545.1 Lysinibacillus sp. | reverse complement strand
ACTTGTAGTTCACTGCATTCCGTTTCAGATTTTATGATATTTATAACTTCTTCCTCACCTTACCCCCACCACATCGCCAACACAAAGAAAGACCACAGGCTCACCATTACCCCTACGATTAATGCGACAGCTAAAAGAAGGTCGAGCTTCTTCCAGAGGCTCATGCCTATTACAAAAAGCAATAGGATATAGCTGGCTCCCGTGATAATTGTTAAATAGATGATGGGCCGACCGTAGTCGAATAGCTCCCATAAAAAGTAGGCAATTCCTTGACCAAAAATGCCGAATAGACACCCGATTATAAGCAGGCACCAGAACAAATATTGTTTTCTCATTTCCTCACGCCCTTACCCATCAATGAATATTCTGCGCCAGCTCCTGCAGACGTTTCTTCGCCTCGGCCTCATCAAACGAGCTGTACCAGCGATAGTCTTCCTCGTCCAGGATGCGGTAGTGCTGGCTGAACATGTTCTGCTGGAGGCGGAAGATGCCCTGTGCCTCCACATCACGCCACCAGATGCGGCCGCCCATCGACTTCTGCTTCGGCAGCATGATTTCCTCATGTGCAAGCGTCTCGACGATTTCAATCGGATCGTCGCTGATTGTCGCCTGCAGAATCTCACTTTCGCGGAACAATGTGCACACCGCGATGACCGTCGTCCAGCCGGCAAGGATGCGTTCCTTCTCTATTTCCACAAGCGTCTTTTTCGAGATGCCGATGATGGACGCCATCTTTTCCTGCGAGTAGCCACGTTCGACACGAATGAGCCGCATCTTTCTTGATATTAATTGTATAAATGATTCCCTATCCATTGTTCCCAACTCCTTGAAGCGCGACCATGATTTATAGTGTAATTTTACACCTTTTATGTAGAAAGAGAAAGGAAAGTCTATCTTGATTGATTGGAATATGTTACTTAGGAGAATAATTGGGTGGGTTTGGCGAAATAACGCTCAACTTTGGCGAACTGATTGATAAAGTTGGCGAAATTAACCGCAAATTTGGCGAAAATATCAGGGATGCCCCTCCATCTCAGACGATTGAATCTTTCTTCCAGAGTAAACGTCTTTTTAAAGAAATACATTGTTTTGGAGGAATGCGCATGAAGAAGGCGACTTATGTCTATAGTCTGCTAGGTATACTTGCGGCCGGAATCCTGGTGCTTGCCTACCTTTCAAGTACAAATGCCTTGGCGGAATATAGGCTGAAGAATATGGCGGAGAACTATTATACAGCCATGATGGAGGGCCGTTATGAGGATGCATTCGAGCAATTGTATATGTATGATGAGCATTATACGGATGGGCCGACTAGGCTAGCAAAGCAAGAAGCCAGGGGGCAGTTTTTGCAAAAAGCGGCCGCACTGGAGGAAAAAAAGATTGCCATCAAAGATTTTACGCTGGAAGAAATCGAGTATGAGGACGGGCATTCCTTCTGGCTGCACGTCCTGCTTGTCGTGGAGGAGGATGGCCAGCTGATGGAGCGGCAGGATATCGTGTATGAGTATAATGGAAAGCTGGTTGTCAGCGGTGGCGATCCATTTGTGGACTACCGCAACGGGAAGATGGAAGATTATTCGGTTGCCCCACTAGAAAAAGGTATCCTTATTCACGATGGCGACCACAGCAATCGCGGCAAGGATGAATAAAAAACCGGCGCTAGCCGTCATCTTCGTATCCTTCTCTTTCGGGACCTTCCTAAGGAAAAGCGAGCAGGCGACCGAAATGAGAAGGAATGCCGGCACATTGAAATAGCCGGTCAACAGCAGCACCAGTATGATGACGAAATAGCCCGCTCCAATATACAGCATCTTTTTCAACACACCCTTCCTACCATTATCGCTTGGTTCATATCCTAGCAGTGCGTTCCTTCTAAATCATGCATTCCTTCAATTCACGAAATACAGCTTCATACTGTAAATAGAAATCTTCTACAGATACAATGGCGAAGTAAGGAAAGCGCCCTACATCGCCGATGCTGCACGCATCATACAGCAGGCTGATATGTAAATGCCGCCGGGGCTCCACTCCCTTTTTCTCAAGAAAAGCCGCCAGGTCACGATACAGCTTATCGGACCTTTCATCGACACATCGTTCCAAGGAAAAGCCGCCTATCAAGCTCCCCCACCATGCCTCGAAGCTTTTGCCAATTCCATGAAAATTATTCACGGCCCGGATATCTTTCTGGAATAGCCGACTGCCGATCATATCACGTTCATTATAAAACATGACCGTATCGCTTGTCGCATCCTCGACAATCCGCTGCTCCGCCTCCTTCCATAGCTCACAGAAATGCTCATCGAAGTCTTCCGCAAACAAAATGGGCTGCGGGCTGTACGGAAACCGTGGCCGCTCCGGACTCTCCTTTTGATTAAGGTAGAGGTTCTGTAAGTAGACCAGGAAATTAAGCGTCAGCGTCTTGTCCATTTGCATAAAAAAATTGACCATACAATCCTCTCCCTCTATAGGAATTTCGCCAAATAATACTCATCGACGTAGGCACCATCAATCCATAACGAATGTTTC
>JAZUQF010000347.1:0-6605 GCA_045605545.1 Lysinibacillus sp. | reverse complement strand
ACTACTTTAGTATTTGTACCAAGCCATAAAGGGATCAGTCATTCGCCGTTGGAATATACAGAACCGCATCATTTGGAAAACGGCGTGCAAGTATTGATGGATGTTTTATATCACCTGGCCTACGAAGGAGTGGAATGAAGATGAATTTTAAACCTTTACACATACCCCAACGGACAATCATGACGCCCGGACCGGTCGAAGTGGACCCCCGCGTGCTGCAGGCGATGAGCACGCCAATATTGGGGCAGTTCGACCCTGCCTTTACGGACATCATGAATGAAGTGATGGAGATGCTCCGCCAATTGTTCCAGACGAAGAACCAATGGGCATTTCCAATCGACGGGACTTCCCGTTCAGGCAATGAGGCGCTGCTATGCAGCATCATCGAGCCGGGCGATAAAGTACTTGTCCCTATTTTCGGGCGATTCGGGCATCTGCTTGTGGAAATCTGCGAACGTTACGGGGCGGAAGTCCATACAATGGAATGCCCATGGGGAGAAGTGTTCGACCAGCAGGATATCATCCGCAAGGCGAAGGAAATCGGCCCGAAAATTGTAGCAATCGTCCACGGGGAGACATCGACGGGGCGCATGCAGCCGCTCAATCAGCTCGGCCCGGCCTGCCGTGAACTGGATATTCTATTGGTCGTTGATGCCGTAGCTTCCATCGGCGGGGCCAATGTAGCGGTGGATGAATGGTGCCTGGACGGGGTCATCGGCGGTACGCAGAAATGCCTGTCCGTACCGGCCGGGATGGCACCCATCACGTATAACGAGCGTATCGAAAAAGTGATCCAAAAGCGCAAGAAGGTGGAATACGGCATCGCCACGGCAGATGAGCTGGAAGCAGGCATCGCCGTCAACCGGATCCGCAGCAACTACTTCGATCTGGCCATGCTCCAGGACTATTGGGGGCCCCGCCGCTTGAACCACCACACGGAGGCGACCTCCATGGTCTATGCATTGCGGGAAGGGCTGCGCCTTGTACTGGAGGAGGGCTTGTATGAACGGTTCGGCCGTCATAGCTACCATGAGAATGCACTGGTGAGGGGGCTGGAGGCGATGGGACTGACAATCTACGGAGACTCATTGCATAAGCTGCCGACAGTGACGTGCATCGAAATTCCAGAGGGGATTGACGGTGACTCGGTACGGAAGATGATGCTCGAGCAATTCGGCGTGGAAATCGCCTCTTCATTCGGCCCGTTGCAAGGCAAGATTTGGCGCATCGGAACGATGGGCTTCAGCTGCCGCAAAGAAAATGTGCTGTCAGTCCTCAGTGCCCTGGAAAGCTGCTTGATCCGGCACGGCTTCGAGCCGCACAGGGGAGAAGGGCTCCAGGCTGCACTTGATTTCTATGAGGCGCCGCTTTATATTCCGGTACAGGAGGGATGACGATGTACGATCTGCTATTGAAAAGAGGGAATGTCGTATTTCCGGATGGCATCAAGCGTTGCGATGTGGCGTTGAAGGACGGCAGGATTGCAGCGATTGGAGAGGAGCTCGGGACGGCAGAACAGGTCGTCCATCTGGAGGGGCAATACCTTTTCCCGGGAGGCATCGATGTCCATGTCCACCTGAATGAGCCTGGTAACGCGGAATGGGAAGGCTTTGAAACGGGGACGCACCTGCTCGCGGCGGGCGGCATCACCTCGTTCTTCGATATGCCGCTCAATGCTGATCCGCCAACTATCACGGTTGAAGCGCTGGAAATGAAGAAGACACTGGCGCAGCAAAAGGCGCGCATCCAGCCCTATTATTGGGGCGGCCTCGTCCATGATAATGTGGACCAGCTGGAGGCGCTTGCCGTAGAAGGGGTCATCGGTTTCAAGGCGTTCCTCTCCAATACAGGCTTCGAGCCCTTTTCCTCTGTGCAGGATGAAACGCTCCTGAAGGGGATGGAGGAGATTGCACGTCTAGGAAAGATTCTGGCCCTGCATGCCGAAAGTGATGAGCTGACAGCGTTCCTTCAGCACCGGAAAATCAGGCAAGGAGCCGTAACGGCGAAGGATTATGGCGAGTCGCGGCCAATCCTGGCGGAGGTGGAGGCGGTAAGGCGGGCCCTCTACTATGCGGAAATGACCGGATGCCGCCTCCATTTCGTGCATATCAGCAGCGCCGAAGCCGTCATGCATATAAATGATGCCAAAAAGCGGGGGCTCGATGTATCGATTGAGACATGCCCGCATTATCTGCTGTTTGATGACACAGCCTATGAGGAGCACGGTGTACTGGCGAAATGCGCACCACCCCTGCGGACGCAGAAGGAACAGAAGGCATTGATCCAGTGCCTGAAGGACGGCGGCATCGATATGGTCGCCTCCGACCACTCGCCATGTCTACCGGAGATGAAGGATTTGGCGGACAAACATTTCTTCCAGGCCTGGGGAGGCATCAGCGGTGGGCAGTTCACCCTCCTTGGATTGCTGGATGTATGCAAGGCGTATGACATCCCCCTCCACGAAGCGGCCAAATGGCTTTGTGAAAACCCGGCGAAACGTTTCGGCCTGGAAAGGAAGGGGCGGATTGAGGTCGGCTGCGATGCGGATTTTGTCGTTGTAGCGGAGTGGGCATTTACTGTCACAAAGGACGTCAGCTACGCGAGGCACAAGGACTCCATCTACAATGGATGGACCTTCAGCCATACAGTCATGTCCTCCTACAGCTACGGGAAATGCGTGTTCCGGCATCCCGTAGCGGAGGCGCAACATTCATAATCGACCTGCAGCGTGCGGCTGCGGGTTTTTTATTGCCGTTTTCTCCAGGGTTAGATAGAAAAGGCCTGGGTTAAAGGTAGCTGGCAAACGCAAATTGCCACTTCGCACGCCCGAAAATATGCGCTACTATAATAGTATTATTTTCTAGAGGTGGTTTTGTATGGTTATTCAATTGAAGGAAGTAGTGGTCGAAGGGAAGAGGATGCTGCCGGACTGTACAATTGAGGGACAGCTGGCAGGCATCTATACGGATATACAGAAAATGCAGCTGATCATGAAGCAGCTTGAGAAACAAGGGTATGTCCACCACGCCATGGACGGGCAGTACAAACGGTTGAAGGTGGAGGAGGCATTCCGCTTCTATATGGGAATGGCCGGCTGTAAGCAACCGGTCGATGAGCTGCTGCTCCTTTTCGGTCTGGAGAAGAAGCGGAAGGTGAGGGTGGAGGATTTGACGTCCAGTGAGCAAAACCAGCTCGCCTTTCTGCGTGCCTATCTGTATGCAAACGAGCTTCTGGTAGTGGAGGAGCCTTTTTATAGGCTCGATGAAAAGGCGCGGGGTGTCATTGACCAGCTGATTCGGCAGCTGGGGGAGCAGGGGAAGACTGTTTTGCTACTTTCGAATAACATAGAGGACCTGCTCATTTCCACGAACGAAGTCTTCCGTATCGACCAATCGGGATTCTATAAAATGGATTTTGGTGAAGAGGAGCCTGTTTCCTCCCCTGAGGAACCGGTCATCAGAATCGAAAAAATCCAGACGCGGAAAAATGATAAAACGATTCTCTTCAATCCTCCGGAAATCGATTATATCGAAAGTGTGGAGGGGGAGGTGATGGTCAATGTGGCGGGCGAGAGCTATCACTGTTCGCTTACGCTGCAGGAGCTTGAAAAGCGGCTTCGTGCATACGGCTTCTACCGGTGCCACCGCTCCTACATTGTCAACCTGCAGAAGGTACGGGAAATCATCACATGGACGAAAAACAGCTACAGCTTGAAGCTGAATGTCGGGGAGGGCATGGTTGTCCCATTATCGCGGACGAAATTGTCGGAATTAAAAGAGCTGCTTGGCATCGCCTAGTATTTCCTGGGGAATAATGGCGTTCTTTCGTCGACATAAAGCTACAGTTCACCGCCTTTTTTCCACATTTCAGCGGGAAATGGCGGTGTATTTTCTTCTTTTCGCCTACAGTAAGGATAATAAAACGAATTGAAGGAGGTTGCTTGCATGACGACAGCAACAATTGAGGTGAAGGGTGTCCAAAAGGCATTTGGCACTTTCACCGCATTAGAAGATGTTTCGTTTACCATTCAAAAAGGTGAAATTTTTGGCTTCCTCGGCCCCAGCGGTTCGGGGAAAACGACAATGATTAAAATCCTCACAGCCCAGCTGGAGCAAAATGGAGGGAAGGCGACGGTCCTCGGCCTGCCCGCCCATCATATGAAGAAAAGCGAAAACAAGGCCCGCTTCGGCATCCTGACGGACAACAGCGGCCTATACAAGCGCCTTACGGTAGAGGAAAACCTACTACTGTTCAGTAATATGTACAACCTGCCGAAATCCGCTGTCGATGAAGCGCTTGACTTCGTTAATCTGGCGGATGCCCGCAAGAAGAAGGTGTCAGAGCTCTCAAAAGGAATGATGCAGCGTGTCACATTGGCCAGGGCCATCATGCATAAGCCGGACCTGCTGTTCCTCGATGAGCCGACGTCCGCCCTTGATCCGGTCAATACACAGCATATTTACAAGGGGCTTCGCAAGCTGAATGACATGGGGACGACCATCTTCCTGACGACGCACGATATGGCGGAGGCGGAAGTGCTGTGCGACCGTGTCGCCTTCCTGTACAAAGGGAAGATCCGTGCGATCGGCGCCCCGTCCCAGCTGAAGCACGAGTACAGCGATTCCACGATGACGGTCGAGCTGGTGACAGGGGATGAGCATATCCTGCGGATGGACGACGGCGCTTCAGCGATGAAAGTGGCGGAATGGATGGGGAACGGCTCCATATGTCGCATCCAGACGAATGAACCGACATTAGGTGATATTTTCATGCAATTAACAGGGAGTGATCTACGATGAACATGTCAATGAAACGAATCCAGGCCATTTTTATGAAAGACTACAAGGAATTTTCCCGCAACTATGCCATATCCATCACGGTATTGATGCCGTTGTTTCTTGCATTTTTCTATAATAAGAGCGGGGCGGATACGATTCAAGTGTACTTTCTGACGATTAATATGACGCTTGTCCTCGTGACGGCGTTCATCCAGAACTGTCTGATTGCCGAGGAAAAAGAGAACAACACGCTGCGCAGCCTCATGATGTCCCCAGCAAGCATCGCCGACATCCTGATTGGAAAAAGTGCGCTGGTCTTCGCCATTTCTGCAGCTGTGCTGGCATTGACGATTTATCTTCTGGGCTACAGCCCGGCGAATGTCGCCATATTGGCCTTGGCTTTGGCTGTATCCGTCCTGTTCTATATCGCCCTTGGCACGATCTGCGGCCTTTATACGAAGACGGTGATGGAGGCGTCGGTTGCCATATTACCGGTCATGGTCATCTTCTCGTTTGGTCCGATGGCGCTTGGCCTGACTGAGAAATATCCGTTCCTTGCGGTCGCCGAGTGGCTGCCGAGCGCCCAGTTGATCCTGTTGGCGGAGGGGCTGGAGACGGCTGTGCCGATGTCTGACATCCTGCTTGCCTTCGGGGTGATGGCTGGCTGGACATTCTTGGCGATTGTCGCGGCCGTCATGCTTTATAAAAAACGTATGACCGATGACTAATGGAAAAAGGCCTGTTGCGCGGGGAGGTATCCGCACGCAACGGGCTGTCGGCGTTTGGGGGAAGGCAAAGGATTGAGAGGCGTGCATTCCTAACAGCGGCTACTAGGCAAATGTCTGACCGCGGATGAAGATTTCGTGTAGAGTAGTAGATGAACGAAATGAAAGAAAGGTGATTTTCCATGGGCTATCTATCCATGATCTTCTTCCAGATTGTAGCGCCCATCCTGATCCTGCTGGTCGTAGGGGCCATTCTGCAGAAGAAGTTCCAATTCAATCTAAAGGCGCTGTCGCACCTGATTACCTATTGCTTCATGCCCGCAGCGGTGTTCATCAACATCTATGAAACGGAAATCGAGCTCTCCGTCATCGGGCAGCTGACGATGTTCATCGTCCTGTTCATCGGAAGCCAGATGATGCTGAGCCATTACCTGGCGAAGCTTTTGAAGCTGGACCGGCAGGAATCGGCGGTCTTTAAAAACAGCGTCGTGTTGATCAATTCGGGGAACTACGGCATTCCGGTGGCGCAGATGATTTTTGCTGCGCAGCCAATCGGTATAGCCATTCAGGTCATCCTCGTCATCTTCCAAAACATGACGACCTATACATATGGACTGTATAACCTCATCTCTGCAACGAAATCGGGGATGGACATCCTCCGGGACTTCCTCCGGCTGCCGATTATCCATGCATTATGGCTCGGGGCGCTGCTGAACTATCTGGATGTGCCCATCCCGCAGACGATCCAGATTCCGCTCGACTATGTAGCCGGCGGTTTCGTGGCGGTGGCGCTCATTACGCTTGGTGCCCAGCTGTCGGAGATCGAGATGAAGACGATGTTCAATAAAACGATCTTCGTCAGCTGCTTCACCCGTCTCATTGTCGGACCGGCAGTCGCACTGCTCATCATCTGGCTGCTCGGAATCGATGGGGTCGTCGCCCAGTCGCTGTTCATCGCCAGTGCGTTTCCGACTTCCCGGAACAGCTCGAGCCTCGCGCTGGAATATGATATCGAATCGGCCACAGCCGCGCAGACGGTCCTGTTTTCCACCATCATCAGCTGCCTGACGGTCACGGTCGTCATCTATCTTTCTACCTTCCT
>JAZUQF010000346.1:0-2952 GCA_045605545.1 Lysinibacillus sp. | reverse complement strand
TCGTGGATGGCAATCCATATAAATCACGTATTTTTGTGGCGGGGGCTTTTCCCCATCCTGTCATCGAAGTGGAAGCGGATGAGCACGAAGAATATGTGGAATCCCTTGTAGATGCCGAACTGTGGGGCGCTTTCTACGGAGACCGGATGCAGTCGCGCGAAAATAAGGGAACTGCCACATTTATTCAGTGGCTGAAGGAAGCATGCGGGGAAACGGCCGTTAATGTAAACGTAACGGCATTGATGGCGGAATCCGCTAAAAAACTGAAGGAACATGGGAAGGAAGCACCCAGGGATTATAAAAAAGGGTTCGATGTATTCCAGGAGACGGCACAAGAGTTCCAGCCGGAATTCCTCATCCTGCATGGGGCGGAAGCATTGAAGCAGTTCCGTAAGCAGTTCGGGTCGAGCCTGTCGGACCATCATCCACAGATTGACAAGGTGCAGGACCTGGAAGAAGTAGGCGTCTTTGCTGAATGGCAGCTTGCAAATGGCGGAAGGGTAAAAGTCCTGGCCTGCCGCAATTTAAGCCATTACGGCAAGAGGGGAGAAGCGTTTGAAGTATTTAAAGAACGCATCCGGGAGATGGTGGCGAAAACGGGCGGCGAATGCTAAAAGACGAACATTCATTGAAGTGGATGAACGTTCTGCTTCCTAATTCCGAATAATCAAAATCATTTAATTATTTTTAATACCATTGCATTTCAGAAACATGCTGATTATAATTGTGACATTCTAAAAATTAAATTATATATCCTTACTCATATAATAGCGGGAATAAGGCCCGCAAGTTTCTACCGACTGACCGTAAATTTGTCGACTATGAGGAGCAGGTATTACTAGTAGAATGTCAGTGTCGGCACTGCTTTTATTTGTATTTCTTTTGGCGTATGCTCGAAAGACTTGTTTCCTTATGGGGACGGGCTTTCGAGCTTTTTTTCTTCAAGGAGGCCCGGATTCCCGGAGTCTAGGATGTGACGGTTGTTATATGCGTGAGAATGAAAATAGGAGAGGGGCACGCTGCTGTGAAACTTTTAAAAGAGAAAATCGAAAAAGAAGGCAAGGTCTTATCGGACACTGTATTGAAGGTGGATACGTTTTTGAACCATCAAATCGATCCGCTGCTGATGAAGGAAATCGGTGATGAATTGGCGAACCGCTACGCCGACGAAATCATCACGAAGGTATTGACGATTGAATCGTCTGGCATCGCGCCTGCTACATTTTTAGGACTGACGATTGGTGCGCCGGTTGTATTCGCCCGTAAACGAAAATCCCTTACATTGACGGACAACCTGTATTCATCGAAGGTGCATTCCTTTACTAAAAATGAGACGAATGACATTTCCGTATCAAAAAGCTTCCTGTCTGCGGATGATAATGTCGTCATCATCGATGACTTCCTGGCGAACGGGGAAGCGGTGAAGGGCCTGCTGGATATCGCAGAGCAGGCGGGCGCACACGTGGTAGGCGTCGGCATCGTCATTGAAAAGGGCTTCCAGGACGGCGGCAGGCTGCTGCGTGAACAGGGCATACGTGTGGAATCCTTGGCCCGCATCAAATCATTGGAAAACGGAAGGGTCGAATTCTTCGAAGACGGTGAATTCTGATGAATAACATAAAAGCGACGGCATTTGGCATTCAGCACCTGCTCGCGATGTACGCAGGGGCGATTTTAGTACCCCTCATCATCGGCGGTGCCCTTGGATTTACGACAGAGCAGATGACCTATCTGGTGGCCATCGATATTTTAATGTGCGGGGTTGCGACACTCCTGCAAGTATGGAGTGGCAAATCTGTCGGCATCGGCCTTCCGGTTGTGCTAGGCTGTACATTTACGGCACTGACACCGATCATTACAATCGGGACGACGGCCGGCATCGGTGCCGTCTACGGCGCCATCATCGCCTCTGGGATCATCATTGTCCTGATTTCAGGCTTCTTCGGTAGATTGGTACGGTTCTTCCCGCCGGTCGTTACAGGCTGTGTTGTGACGATCATCGGTATTTCCTTGTTGCCGACAGCGATGACGAACATGGGCGGCGGGGATGCAGGCGCTGCCGACTTCGGCTCATCGACGAACCTGCTTTTAGGCTTCTTCACCTTATTGACGATTGTGGCGATCTATCGTTTTACAAAAGGCTTCATCCGTGCCATCGCCATCCTCATCGGGCTTGTGGCCGGTACGGTTTTAGGGATGCTGATGGGTGTCGTCAGCTTCGCGCCGGTGCAGGAGGCTTCGTGGTTCCACATGGTGCAGCCGTTCTATTTCGGCTCTCCGGAGTTCCACATTGAGCCAATCATTACGATGACGCTTGTAGCCATCGTATCGCTTGTGGAATCGACGGGCGTCTACCATGCGCTGGGCGACATCTGCAAAAAGCCGCTCCACTCAAAAGACCTGGCGAAGGGCTACCGTGCGGAAGGGCTTGCGTCCATCATCGGCGGCATCTTCAACGCCTTCCCGTATACGACGTATTCCCAGAACGTCGGCCTCGTCCAGATTACAGGTGTGAAGGAACGTAAAGTCATCTTCATCACAGGCGTGATGCTTGTCGCACTGGGCTTTCTGCCAAAAGCGGCAGCGCTCACGCAGATCATCCCGACACCGGTGCTCGGTGCGGCGATGACGGCCATGTTCGGTACAGTGATCACCCAGGGGATGAAAATGCTGGCGCCGGAAATCATGAAGTCGATGGAGAATGCGCTGATCGTCGCCTGTGCAGTTGGTCTTGGCGTCGGCGTATCGGTCGTACCGGAAGTATTCCAGTTCCTGCCGAACAGCTTATCGATCCTGTTTGCGAACGGCATCGTAACGGGCTCGGTGACGGCCATCCTGCTGAACATCGTCTTCAACATGGTCGGTAAACCGCATGTGGAGACACGCTTGCAGCCAATCGGCCAATCGGAACCTGTAAAGGAATAATCAAATCAGACTGTAGACAAGCCCGGA
>JAZUQF010000345.1:0-1961 GCA_045605545.1 Lysinibacillus sp. | reverse complement strand
TCGTTGATTTCCAGCCCTGAATCCTGATGCGCCATCATGGCAGATGCCAGCGCATATTGCGTAAAGCGGTCCATCTTGCGCGCTTCCTTGCGGTCGGCATACTGCTCTATGTCGAAATCCTTGATTTCCGCCGCTACCTTGGCCGTGAACTTCTCTGCATCCACCCGCGTCAGCGGACCGACACCCGATTTCCCCTCTTTTATCGCCGACCAAGTCTCTTCAACTGTATTCCCCAACGGTGTCACAGCACCGATTCCTGTCACTACTACCCTGCGTTTCATACATAGTCCCCCTTCTTTATTTTCCCCATCTGATGGTTACGGCGCCCCATGTCAATCCGCCGCCGAATCCTACAAGCACTAGAATGTCATCATCCTTTATTTTTCCTTGTTCCAGCTCTTCCATCATGGAAAGGCCAATGGAAGCAGCTGATGTGTTTCCGTATTTATGAACGGTTTTGGACATCTTCTCCTCCGGCAGACCAAGTCGCTCGCGCGCAGCTTCCATGATCCGGATATTGGCCTGGTGCGGAATGAGGAAATCGCAATCCTCCTTCTGCAAGCCCGCCTTTTCCAGTACAGATACAGCCGATTCCCCCATCTGGCGCACAGCAAATTTGAACACTTCCCGGCCATTCATGTAGATATGCTTGCTGTCATTCAGGAATAGATGCTTCCCACCGGAGCCATCCGCCCCCAGCTCATAGGAAAGGATGCCGCGCCCTTCCGACACTTTCGAAACAATGGCGGCACAGGCCGCATCCCCGAACAATACAGCGGTATTGCGGTCTTCCCAATCTGTTATTTTCGATAATTTTTCAACACCTACTACTAATATATATTCATAGCTGTCATTTTCCACGAATTGCTTCGCCGTGACAAGCCCATACATGAAGCCCGAGCACGCGGCCGAAATATCCATTGCTGCACATCGCACCCCGAAATGGTCATTCAATTGGCAGGACACACTTGGAAACGAACGGTCCGGAGTCACGGTCGCCACCAAAATGAGCCCCAGCTGATCCGGCGTGATGCCTGCATTCTCCATCGCCTTCTCTGCCGCGCGGATTGCCATATGCGATGTATCTTCATCATCCGCTGCAATGTGCCTTTCCTCTATTCCGGTCCTCGTACGAATCCATTCATCCGATGTATCAAGCATTTTTTCAAAATCCGCATTCGTCAGCACCTTTTCCGGCACGTATTTTCCCAATCCGATAATACCTGCATTCATACTACATACCCTCCCCTTTAACACTAACGATTAGTAGTTGGTCATAATTATAGCTCATAAAAAATCATTATACAATCCTAAATTTTCCTGACTATTCGTGAAATGTTTATAAAAGTTTATTTTTCTTTTTTAAAAACGTATGGTATGATAATGAGGGTGTAATTAGATAATAAGATTCCATAACGTTTGATAGAGGTGAAATTGATGCAATACATTATGACATTTGTATGGTCATTACTACTGATTTCTATGTTGAACTATGTAGTAAGCTCAGTAATGAATGTACCATTCGAGTTCATGACTGGTGTAATCGTTTCTGTAGCATTCTCCGTAATTGTTTTAATCATCGCTGCGGTGATTCCGAACGACCCAGTAGAACACGCTGACCATCACTAATTAGAAGGCGCTCCAGCAGGGGGCGTTTTTTTATTTTGCAAAAAGCATAAAAACGCCCCGCAAAAGTCGAATCGGTATCCGGCTCTTACGGGGCTTTCATTATTCAGTTAGGGGCGGATTCCCTTCTTACGGTTTACCATTGCGATCCCAGAAGCGGGCTTCCGACACCGCCTCGATATAGGCATCGATGTTGTTTTGGACGACACCGGCGCGCGCTACACCTTCAAGGCCTGCCAGGATGTCACAGCCTTCATTCAAGGCGCCGATCGGTTTATAGTGCAGGAAGGCCTCCTCCACGAAGTCCGGCACCTCTTTGGCAAAGATCGGTGTCT
>JAZUQF010000344.1:0-2956 GCA_045605545.1 Lysinibacillus sp. | reverse complement strand
AGGGCTGAATTTGATGTGGAAAAATAGAGCTGTATGGGAAGAGTTCAATCTCGATATATACAATGAAGATTGTGGGGAATAGCAATGCAAAATATAGTAAGCGTCGAAAAAATCGAAAAATATTACGGGAATAAAGGCAATGTAACAAAAGCGATTGATAACATAAGCTTTACGGTCGAACAGGGGGAATTCGTAGGGATCATGGGCCCTTCAGGTAGCGGTAAGACGACTCTCCTGAACTGCATTTCAACCATTGATACGGTAACGACCGGAAAGATCATCATCAATAACAAGGATATTACTGTTCTAAAGAAGAAGGCGATGGAAGAATTCAGACGGGATGAACTAGGCTTTATATTCCAGGATTTCAACCTTCTTGACACATTGACAGCATACGAAAATATAGCCTTGGCGCTGACGATTCAACAGAGGGACATCTCTGAAATAGATAGGCTGATCAAAAATGTTGCGGAAAAACTGGCGATTGCTGACATCCTAGACAAGTTCCCATTCCAAATGTCAGGGGGGCAGAAGCAAAGGGTGGCATGTGCAAGAGCCTTGGTTACCGAGCCCTCGCTTGTTTTGGCGGATGAGCCTACTGGTGCACTGGATTCAAAATCCTCCAGGCTGCTATTGGATTCATTTGAAAAGCTGAACAATGAATTTCAGACGACGATTCTCATGGTTACCCATGACTCCTTTACAGCAAGCTACGCCCAGAGGATTTTATTCATAAAGGATGGCCGGATCTTCAATGAATTGGTGCGCGGAAATGATACGAGAAAAGAATTCTTCAATAAGATAATTGAAGTTGTGACTTTACTTGGAGGCGATGTCGGCCATGTTCTCTAAAATAGCCATCAACAATGTGAAAAGAAGCTTCAGGGATTATTCAATCTATTTCCTCACATTAACGCTTGGGGTATGTATATTTTACAGTTTCAATTCCATGGAATCCCAGAATCTGATGTCGGAGATGAGTAAAAATGCCGACTTTATACTGACGCTGAATAAACTGATGGCTGGAACCTCCGTATTTGTGTCTTTTGTTCTCGGTGGGCTGATCATTTATGCAAATAATTTCCTGATTAAAAAGCGGAAAAAAGAATTCGGCATCTATATGACGTTGGGCATGGCGAAAGGGAAAATCTCACGAATCTTGGTTTTTGAAACATTTTTGATAGGGGTGCTGTCCCTTGCGGTGGGGATTGTACTCGGGATTGTCGTCTCACAGGGGCTGTCGGTCATTACGGCCAACCTGCTGTCGGCTGATTTGGACCAATATAGGTTTGTCATTTCATCAAGTGCAGTAATCAAATCGATTGTATACTTTGGTATAATCTTTCTTATGGTGATGATCTTCAATCAGGTGGCCATTTCGAAATACAAACTGATCGACATGCTGAATGCAGCAAAGAAAAATGAAGAAGTGAAACTGAAGAATTCTTTTGTATCCATGCTTATTTTCCTTTTATCTATAGGGTTATTGGCAACTGCCTATACGAGGATACTAAAGGGAGGCCTGGGTGCTGGAGATACTGAACTGCTGATGATTGTCCTGATGGGGGTTATCGGAACGCTTCTATTCTTTTTCAGCCTCTCGAACTTCTTTATCCAGATTGTGCAAAAGAGCAAAAGAATCTATCTGAAAGACTTGAATATATTTGTATTAAGACAGGTAAACAACAAGGTCAATACGAACTTTCTGTCGATGACTGTCATATGCCTCATGCTCTTTTTTACCATTACACTCTTGTTCATCATGGTCGGTTTACAAGGAAGCATTGATGAAAGTTTGGCAGAAGAGGCTCCTTTCGATGCTACAGCGTTCCTTGTTGCGGATAATGAGGACGAGGACCCGAAGGCAAATGATATAAAAGACTATTTTAAAAAAATAAACTTTACATTCGAAGATGATGAAAAATACGTCTTTTATCGTGAATATAAGCTTGAACTGACGATAAAGGGCCTGGTATCAAAGTATTTAAGCGAGCAGGAGCAAATCGAATTGCAGGAACAATATTTGGATGGTGCTATATCCGCTGTTAAAATATCTGATTATAATGCCATCATGCAGCTTGCAGGAAAGAAGGCTATCCCTTTACAGGAGGATGAGGTCCTGGTTGTATCGAACTACGGTCGGTTGAACGGTGTTGTGGATCAGTATATGCAGGGTGAGAATAATATCCATATAGACGGCAAAGCATATACAATCAAAAATGAAACTCCCATAGAGGAGAATATAAAGGTTACCGGGGGTAGCATCTTCTTTTATCTCATCATTCCCGACAACTTCAATGGTGGTCTGCAATTAGAGAACTCAAGTATCAATGTCATATACGACGACAGTCATTTTGAAACATCGGAAGAGAAATATTCGACCCTATTTAATGAGCTTTGGGAAAACCGCTATGGAGACATTTCCCCTGCTTTAGTCATCGGGCAGACGCTGGACCAGGTACAAGCAAGAGTGATTGGCTTGCCGGCAATGATTGTATTTGTGGGTCTGTTTTTAGGACTCATATTCCTGATATCCAGCGCGGCAGTCATGGCATTGCAGCAGTTATCCGATGCAACAGACAGTGTGGAACGATATAAATCGCTAAAGAGAATCGGTGTCACTGAAACGTTGATAAATAAAGCCATATTGAAGCAAAATTTGATTTATTTCTTGGTGCCGTTGGGCTTGGCCATCATTCATTCAATCGTCGGGATAAGCGTAGCGAATGAAATATTCAACACCTACAACCAGAATATAATAGGAAGTTCGCTGCTCGTGATCGCCTTGGTCCTTGTCATTATATATGGCGGCTATTTCTATGCAACGTATGTTGGGGTTAAGAACATCGTGAAAAATAGCAAGTAATAGATCTGGGTGTATCCGAGTGGAACTATTGTCGCTATGGAAGGCACTTGTGGGGAGTTAAACTTTACCGATATAATGTTGTAGTATACT
>JAZUQF010000343.1:0-4389 GCA_045605545.1 Lysinibacillus sp. | reverse complement strand
ACACACTGTACGTCTATCTGTTGAACAGCCAGCGCTTGAAAGAGACGATGGATGATCTGACACTGTCAATCGGCGGCATCCAATACCGCATAAAGCAAATTGAAGAGCAACTGCAAATTCCACTCAAACACGCCTCGACAGCAGCGTACCTCCTACTGGTCATCCAGGCGCTGATTCTATCCGACAGCCTGAGTTTTGAGGAATTTGCCTGAAGACGCCAGCCGGGCTGTAGCTGATGTTGGAGGTATGCAGGAGGAATATAAGCGAATCAAAAAGACTGTGGACAGGCCCGTTTGGAGGACCTGTCCACAGTCTCATTCATTTTTACACAATTAATTTTATTGATCTACGGCAACGTCCAGCTTCATCTGCTCTTCTTCGGCAGCGCGGCGTGCATCGTCTCTTTCGGTTGCCGTGATTTTTAATTTGCGTGTAGCCAGCAGTACTGTTGCAGTCACGAGGTACAAACCAACCACGACCAACACCCCTGAGTTGAAGCCGGAACGTACATCATCGCCTGCCATTGTGATCAGGTAGCCGGTGATCCATGGGCCGATGACGCCGGCCATGCTGGAAATGGACAACGAAATCCCCGTTACAGTACCTACCAGGTTCTTCGGGATGATCATCGTCTTAATGGCAGTATTCAACGGCAATAGGCTTGTATTCATCACTAAGCCGATTCCTAAGAAAATGCATGCTAGAATTGGCGAAGATACAAACGTTGTCATGGTGAAGGAAGCAGCGCCGACAAGCAATACTGCAACCAATACACGGTCATACGATTTGATGAGGCTTTTGTTTTTCTTGAATAAGAAATCCGTGAACTTGCCTGCACAAATGGCGAATATCGTACCAGTAATACCCATTGCCGCAAATACCAAGCTCATACGCTGCGGTTCAAGGCCGACGATTTGTGTCAAGTAGGTCGGCGCCCATGTAAGAACCCACGTGGTGATCCACATCGATACGAATCCTACGACCAAAATCGATAATACATAAGGATTGAAGAATACTTTTAAAATATGCTTGAACGGCACTTCCTTGTTGGAAGCCAAGGACTTGACGTCTTCGACCAGCGGCTGCTTCGGCTCGTCCCTCATGAAGAAGAAGAACACGGCCCATACCAAGCTTGCCACCCCTAGCAAAGCGAAAGTATGTTGCCAACCAAAGTTCGAAATCCCCATTACTAACAGTGGGGCAGCCAGATACGTACCGACTGTCGTACCGGACGTCATGATGGCGGAAGCGACACCGCGCTGTGAGCTGTTGAACCACCGCGCAAGATGCACTACGCACAGACCGTACGTACCACCTTCGAAGAACCCTAATACGGCGCGCAGTAGAATTAAATGCGTCAACGTCTCCACAAAGTAGGCACTGACCAATGAAATGGTCCAGCCGGAAGCAATCAGCATCAATAAATATTTTGTATTGTAGCGATACGTTAATGTTCCTAAAATGATGCTCCCCACCGCGTATGCAGCGAAGAAGCTGCTCCCTACCAAACCGAACTGATCATACGTCAAACCCAGTTCAGACATGACTGGTTCTGCAGCTAAGCCTAAAACTGACTTATCCGTGTAATTTAAAACAGATAGCAAGAATAGAAATCCTAATACCACCCAACGCATAATAACATCCCCTTTGTATTCACGTATTTTCCCCATCCACGTTGCTATCCCAGAAAAGTGTTAACGCTTTCAAATAACTCTCAGGATAAATCCCCACCCCCGTTTATCTAGTAAAAATAACCCCATTTCGACATCATTTTTACGATTTCTACAAAAAATTAATAACATCGAATGGCAGATTCGGAATGTGCTTTCTCCGATGAAAAGAATTTTATGGGAAAAGAATAGTATTTACAAGAGAAAAAATACCTGAGGGATAAAAATATGGACATAGAAGAGAATAATCGGGCCTTTGTTTTATGAGGAGGATTTTGATTGTTTTTACGTTGTATATGTTGATAAACCTTATCTTTTTCATAAAAGAATTCACAAAAAGAGCAGATTCGTAGTCTACACTTTTTATTGTTTTTATCTGAAAATTCAATAAAAAACACCATGATAATTTCAAACAGGCTCATTTATGATTAAATCATTCACTTGAGAATGGAGGAATTAGGATGGACGATCGTTTGTTTAGAGATGCAATGGGGAAGTTTGCTACAGGTGTAACCGTTCTCTTGACAGAAAATGCAGGGGAAGCACATGGAATGACCGCGAACGGCTTCATGTCAGTTTCGTTGGATCCCAAGCTTGTCGTCATTTCTATTGGCCATAAAGCAAAATTCCTAGAGAAAGTTTCAGAGTCTCGAAAATATACAGTTAATATTCTAGCGGAGGATCAGGAGCATTATTCACGGCATTTTGCAGGGCGTCCCGGCGAAGCGGTGGAATTTGAGACGCTGGCCGGACTGCCGGTCTTAAAAGGGGCCATCGCCCAAATTGCATGTGAGGTCGTTTCGGAACATGTAGAAGGTGACCATACATTATTCATCGGGAAAGTAGTGGATCTGCGCCTTGAGGATAAAAATCCGTTATTGTTCTTCGGGGGTAAATACCGTCAATTGACAGAGTTAATAACAATCGAGTCGTAAAAGGAGAGTCGTTTATGGATATTCAATCAACAGCTGAACAATTGCTGGAGGCAGAACGTACGAAGCAGCCGATTCCCCCGTTAACTGACATCTATGAAAACATGACAGCGGCAGACGCCTATGCAGTGCAATTAGCGCAGATCCGCCAAAAGGTTGGCGCAGGCGCTGTGGTGAAGGGGTTGAAAATCGGCTTAACGAGTAAGGCGATGCAAGAAATGCTGAATGTATATACACCGGACTACGGTTTCATTTTGGATACGATGATATATGACGAGGTGGAAGGCCTGCCAGCCGGCTCGTTTATCCAGCCAAAGGTAGAATTTGAAATTGCGTTTGTGTTCAACAAAGAACTCAAGGGGCCAGACGTGACGGTGCAGGATGTAATCGACGCAACGGCCTATGTTGTGCCGGCCGTGGAAGTGATCGATAGCCGTATTGCGGATTGGCAGATAAAGTTTGAGGATACAGTGGCGGACAATGGTTCTTCGGCGGGCGCGGTGCTGGGTGGAAAGCGGACACTGCTTTCGGACATTGAAGACATTGCCGATATCCCGATGACCGTGAAGAAGAACGGCGAGGTTTTAGACAAGGCGACGAGTGCGGCTGTATTAGGCAATCCGCTCAATGCCGTCGTTTGGCTGGCGAATGAAATAAGTGCATACGGCATCAGCATCGAGCCGGGGATGTTCGTTTTATCAGGCGCCTTGTCAAAGGCCGTAGCCTTTGAAGCCGGTGACGAGTTCGAAGCCGACTTCGGCATACTCGGGAAAGTGGGCGTTCACATTTTGAAGGAAGTGGTGAAAAAATGACAAAGCTGAAAGTGGGCATCATCGGCTCGGGGAACATAGGGACCGACTTGATGTATAAAATTGAGCGCAGCCCGGTGCTGGAAATGAGCGTTATGGTAGGAATCGACCCTGACTCAGACGGTTTGCGGCGCGCGAAAAGCCGCGGCTATGAAATCATTGCAGACGGCATCGATGGCCTGATGGAGCGCCTTGATCTGGTGGATATCGTGTATGATGCGACAAGTGCCTATGCACATAAACGCAATAGCGATTTATTGACCGCCGCCAATAAAAAGGTGATCGATTTGACACCGGCTGCCATCGGACCGTTTACAGTCCCGCCTGTCAATTTAAAAGAGCATATTGAAAAATCGAATGTGAATATGGTGACGTGCGGCGGCCAGGCCACGATTCCGATCATTCATGCCATCAGCCGCATTGTGCCTGTAGACTATGCCGAAATCGTCGCAACGATTGCGAGCCTGTCTGCGGGTCCCGGCACCCGTGCGAATATTGATGAATTCACAAGCACGACGTCCAGGGCGATCGAGGTCGTCGGTGGAGCCAAGAAGGGGAAGGCAATCATCATCTTGAATCCTGCGGAGCCGCCGATTATTATGCGTGATGCCATCCATGTCCTGGTGGAAGAAGATGGGCATGAAGAAGCGATCGACAAGTCGATTCGTGAGATGGTGGCGGAAGTACAGGCCTACGTACCAGGCTATGCATTGAAGGCGGCCCCTATTTTTGAAGGCAGGAAGGTATCTGTATTCATCGAGGTGAATGGCGCTGCGGATTATTTGCCTGCATACGCCGGCAACCTGGATATCATGACGGCGGCTGCAGTGCAGGTCGGCAATGAAATGGCGCGGCATTTGCAGCGCGAGAAGGAGGTCCTCTCATGACAGTAACGATTTTAGATGTATCCTTGCGTGATGGGAGCCATTCCGTCCGTCACATGTTCACGGAAGCGCAGGTGCGCGAGGCGGCAAAAGG
>JAZUQF010000342.1:0-2821 GCA_045605545.1 Lysinibacillus sp. | reverse complement strand
TCTTTCAGCTATCGCTATCTACATTCTAAGACTATCCTTGCAGATACCAATCTGCATATGGATACAAGCAACCAGCACTAATTTTCGAACCAAGAATAATACTTTCATCAGCACTCCCCAGCACGGAGCTTCATAATTCCCTACATAACAAAAAAAGAACGACCCATAGTCATTTGCCTATGGGCCGGTTCCTTTGGACAGCTCTATAAAGTAGCCAGGTACAGCAAGAAGATAACACCGAACACGTACATGACCGGACTCACCTCTTTTGCCTTTCCTGTCAATATCATTGTAAGCGGGTAGAAGATGAAGCCTACCGCAATCCCTGTTGCAATTGAGGAAGTCAGCGGCATCATCAGCATCGTGAAGAAGGCCGGCACCGCTACTTCAAACCGGTTCCATTCAATCTGGCCAAGCGAAGAGACCATTAGAATGCCCACGATGATTAAAGCCGGCGCTGTCACTGCATTCGTGACAACAACTAAAAGCGGCAAGAAGAATAAGGATAACAGGAAGCAGAGACCCGTTATGATCGACGCAAATCCGGAACGCGCCCCCGCACCTACACCTGCTGATGATTCAACATAGGAAGTGACCGTCGATGTACCAAAAACCGAACCGATGACGGATGCAAGGGAGTCGGAGATCAGTGCCTTGCCCGCACGCGGCAGGCGGTTATCCTTCACTAGCCCGGCTTGGTTTGCCACAGCCATAAGTGTACCCGCGTTGTCGAAGAAGTCGACAAATAGGAAGGACAGGATAACGGATAACATTGTCAACGTGTAGAAGTTCGGATCGTCAAACGCCGAGAATAATGCACCGAATGTCGGTTCGACACTTGGCGGTAGATCTAAAATCGCTTTGGGCGTGTCAACCAAACCGAAGATTATACCTGCGATAGCTGTAACAACCATACCGATGAATACGCCGGCTTTCACACCGCGCACCAGGAAAATGACCGTAATGACAATACCGAAGATAGCCAGCAAAACTTCCGGATCCTTCAAGTTCCCCAGACCGACCACCGTCGCTTCGCTTGCAACCACGATACCCGCATTTTTCAAGCCGATGAATGCGACGAATAAGCCAATCCCTGCACCAACGGCAAGCTTCAGCTCCATCGGTATAGCGTTGATTAGTTTTTCACGCAATCCTGTCAATGTCAGAATCAAGAAGAATACACTCGAAACGAATACTGCCGCCAATGCATGCTGCCAAGGGCTCCCATTCGTCAGCACCACTGTATAGGCGAAGAATGCGTTCAATCCCAACCCCGGCGCAAGCGCCAATGGGTACTTCGCTAAAATCCCCATAATGAAGCAGCCAATCGCCGCCGAGACGGCCGTCGCTACGAATACCGCTCCATAATCCATACGGAGCGCCTCTGGCAAGTCTTTTACATCTGCTAGTGTAAGTGTTAATGGATTGACTACTAAAATATAAGCCATTGCCAGGAAAGTAGTTAAACCGCCCAGTATCTCTCGCTTATAATTAGTGCCCAGCTCGTCAAACTGAAAATACTTTTTCATGTTGGAATTTTCCTCCGTTTGTCGTCTCATCGTCAGTGCGCTTTGTCTCAAAGCAAAAAAAGCATACGAAATTGTCGTATGCTTTGTTTCATTTACGTATAAGAAAATACTATACCCCTACTTTACAGAAGCACAAACATTTTCATTATCGTAGTCAAGTCATTTACGGTAACTTGGTAGAAACTTACGGGCCTTATCCCCGACATTATACGACGACTTATTTAATTTATGTTAGTACTATATCACCTATTTTTTCAGATTTCAATATATTTTCCGAACATTAAGTCAAAATAGTTAACTAAAGTTCGTATTTTTTCCAACATTTTACCTGACCATCACCTTTTCAGCACATGGTGTATCTCCCCGTACTGGCACCACTTTTCCACCATCTCCGCAAAAAGAAGCGGGTTTTCATAGCTCCAGGCATGCGCCACTCCAAGCACCATGGCCGCTGCACTATTCTTTATTGAAGCCAGCATGCTGGATTGGGAACGCTTCACTGCGCGGTTCTCCTTCTCCCCTGCTACTATGAGCAGGGAACACGGGCTTACATCCGGCACTTCCCCTTGTGCCAGCAGCCGGTACATGGCGCGTGCCTGTTCGACACTTGTCAATTCCACCGCCCGACCGATATCTTCCTTAAAGCGCGGCGGAATGTTGGCGCTCTTCATCAGCAAAGACGCAATCCATTCAGGCCTCAGCAGTCCATAAATGGGGGCTGCATATTTGTTGATCAGCTCTGCGCTTTTTTCTGGGAAGGCATACACCGTCCCGCTGATGATGGCACTCTGTATGTATTCCGGAAACCTCTTCAGCACCGTCAGAGCAATGACGCCCCCCAGTGACAGTCCGACCAGGTGGACCTTATCGTGGCATTTCAAAAGTGCTTCCATCTCTTCCATCACAGCAAGCATCGACAGCTCGATATGAGCGCTTCTTCCATGCATCGGCAGGTCCACCGCCACACAATGGAAGTCCTTTGATAGATGCTTCATTACTTCCTTCCACTGTGTATGATCAAGTCCACCCCCATGGAGAAACACCACCGTCTCCTTGTACAGGTTTCCCATTTCCATCTTGAACATCTCCATCCCCCCTTGCCCTTATTATAAGTAATACTGTGGAAATGCTCCAAGCACACATCCATTGCCTGTTTCATTACGTGCGTTTCCTTTCTGACATAAAAAGAGGCTATCCAGATAGCAGGCACTTTCTGGACGGCCTCATTTCTCTCGATCATCTATTAAAAGGCTTTTCTCCTGCGTGGATTGCAAAGAGGACGTCTCACAATA
>JAZUQF010000341.1:0-13026 GCA_045605545.1 Lysinibacillus sp. | reverse complement strand
ATACTTTCTTCCCAGCATAGCTTCAGCTCATCCGCTGTCAAAAATGCAATATCACCTATATAGAGTTTGCCATCTGGCGTTAGAAGCTCCATCAACTTCCGAATCAGCGACACTTTCTCATCATCACTGAAATGGTGCATTGTATACGTACTGATAATGGCATCAAAACGCTGACGCTCTACCTGAGGAGGGAGACCGTCATGCAAATCCCACTCATGAAGTGGCGCTTGCGGAAGCTTTTCCTGCGTCGCTTCGAGCATAGCCTTCGAAAAGTCGAGTCCTGTTATGTGATGGCCATTGGCAGCCAGCTGCTTTGCCAGTATTCCTGTACCGATGCCGACATCCAGTACACGTTGCTCCCATCTCTGCATGATTTCATTAAAAATCGTCCCAAAAATCGCCTTATAGCCTGCAAAAGGACACTTTCCATTCTCTTCGCTTATCTGCACTGTCTTGTCATATTCATTTGCCCATAAGTCAAATCCTTCTTTTGATAACAATTCTTTTGCTCCTTTTTCTAGGAGTAAAAACGCCTCCATGCTATTTTACTTCCCCTGTATTGAAATAAAGTCTAGCGAGGCATTCTTTCATATGAATCCCCCCTTAGTAACTACTCAGCCTCAATAAAAAATCTATTGTTGAACTTTTTATAGGGAAACTGCGTACTTACTTTCGAGGTTATCATCTATATTTCCAACTTCCTAATGGACTATGTTATTTAATGAAGTAATGTCTTTTCATAAAAGACTATCGTCATATTCTCATTTATTTTCTTTGTTTCTCCCGTTTTTTTATAACCTATTTTTTCATACAAATAACAGAGTCCTTCTTCTTGCATGACTGTACTCAATTCCCATAATTTCGCATCATGATAGATCCATTCTAACCCCGCAAAAGCTTTTTGGGCTATTCCTTTCCCCTGAGATTCCGGCAAGATGAAGATGGGGCTTACACGATAGGATTGATTGCCTAGCTTTACAACTCTAATGCCGCCAACTGTAGCCTCAAAATATTTGATTAAATAATACTCTGTAAAAGGCTGCTTGAATCGAGCAATAGTTTTTTCCAAGGATTCATTGGCAGGGTTTGTATCGTAATCTTGATATTTTTTCAGTAAAGGCATAAATGCCTCAACTTGCATCTGGTGAATCAGCATTGCATCATCTATGCTTGCTTTACATAATGAAACGCTCATACATCTGTAGCCACCCTTCTTACAGATATTTTAACATAAATCACCAACAGCTCCTGCATCCTCAGTTAAATTCAGCTTCAAGAGCCGTCTTTCTATCAACCAAACCATTATTTATATATATTAATATGAAGTATTATGTTATATAATGGTGTCATCAATTGATTCTGTTGCAGAATGAATCCTATAGATGACTTAAAGAGTGAATCTACCTTCTTCTATACGCAAAAAAGGCAAGATCCAAAATTGGATCTTGCCTTTTGAATAGTCTACGAAATTAAGCTTCTTGTGCTTTGTTACGTAATACCATTTGTAGGATACCACCGTGACGGTAGTAGTCTACTTCTACTTCTGAGTCGAAACGAGCAAGAGCTTTGAACTCTTTAACAGTTCCATCTTCAGATTTAGCAGTTACAGTTAGGATGTCGCGTGGTTTTACATCGTCAGTAATGTTAACTGAGATTTCTTCACGGCCAGTTAAGCCTAAAGTATCTGCAGATTCGCCTTGCATGAATTGAAGTGGTAATACACCCATCATTACAAGGTTAGAACGGTGGATACGCTCGTAAGATTGTGCAATTACAGTTTTCACGCCAAGTAGGAATGTACCTTTTGCAGCCCAGTCACGAGATGAACCCATACCGTAGTCGTTACCAGCCAATACTACTAAGCCAGTACCTTGCTCTTGGTATTTCATGCATGCATCATAGATGTACATTACTTCGTTTGTTGGCCAGTAAGTAGTGAAGCCACCCTCTGTACCTGGTGCAACTTGGTTGCGGATACGGATGTTCGCGAATGTACCGCGCATCATTACTTCGTGGTTACCACGACGAGAACCGTAAGAGTTGAAGTCACGGATTGCTACGCCGTTTTCTTGTAGGTATTTACCTGCTGGTGTATCTTTACCGATTGAACCAGCTGGAGAAATGTGGTCAGTTGTGATTGAGTCGCCGAACTTCGCCATTACGCGTAAGCCATCTAAACCTTTGATTGCTTCAGGCTCTTTAGAAAGGCCAGTGAAGAATGGTGGGTTTTGGATGTAAGTCGACTTGTCATCGAATGTGTATAGAGATTCAGTTGAAGTCTCGATTTCATTCCATTTTTCGTTAGCAGTAAATACTGTTTCGTATTCTTTTTGGAATAGTTCACGAGTTACTACTTTGTTTAATACTTCGTTTACTTCTTCAGTTGATGGCCAGATGTCGGCGAAGAATACTTCTTTACCTTCTGGAGTTACTGCGATAGCGTCTTTTTGTAGGTCGATATCTACAGTACCAGCTAAAGCGTAAGCAACAACTAGTGGTGGTGAAGCTAGGAAGTTAGCTTTTACTAGTGGGTGTACACGACCTTCGAAGTTACGGTTACCAGAAAGTACTGAAGTTACGAATAAGTCGTTAGATTTGATTGCATCTTCGATTTCAGGAAGTAATGGACCTGAGTTACCGATACATGTTGTACAGCCGTAACCAACTGTGTTGAAGCCGATTTCGTCGAAGTACTTTTGTAAGCCGGAATCTTCTAGGTATCCAGTTACAACTTTTGAACCTGGTGCCAATGAAGTTTTTACCCATTTCGCAGGTTTGATGCCTAACTCAACAGCTTTTTTAGCAACTAGACCAGCAGCTAAAAGAACGTATGGGTTAGATGTATTTGTACAAGAAGTGATCGCAGCGATCGCTACTGCACCAGCAGGGATTTCAACATCACCTTCTGCAAATTTAGCAGTAGATGTTTTTGTGAATTCCTCTTCTGTTAAACCGAAACCTTGTGTACCTTGTGGAGCTACTACAGATTCACGGTATACTTTTTTCATTTCTGTTAAAGGAATTAAATCTTGTGGACGTTTTGGACCAGAAAGGTTCGCTTCGATTTCAGCAAGGTCTAATTCGATTACATCAGTGTATACAGGCTCTAATGTTGGGTCGAACCACATGTTGTTCGCTTTTAGGTAGTTTTCTACTACAGCGATGTGCTCTTCGTCACGGCCAGTTAGGCGCATGTAGTTTAATGACTCTTCGTCGATTGCGAAGAAACCACAAGTAGCACCGTATTCTGGAGCCATGTTAGAGATTGTTGCACGGTCAGCAAGTGGAAGTTTAGATACACCAGGACCGAAGAACTCTACGAATTTACCAACTACGCCGCGTTGACGTAATACTTGTGTCACTTTAAGTGCCAAGTCAGTAGCTGTTGTTCCGTTTGGAAGCTCGCCTACTAATTTCACACCGATAACTTCTGGAATTGGGAAGTATGAAGGTTGGCCAAGCATACCTGCTTCAGCTTCGATACCACCTACACCCCATCCAAGAACGCCGATACCGTTGATCATTGTTGTATGTGAGTCAGTACCTACTACTGAGTCTGGGTATGTTTCGAAAGTGCCGTCAGCATTTTCTTTAACGTGCACGATTGGTGCTAAGTACTCTAAGTTTACTTGGTGAACGATACCAGTTGCTGGTGGGACAGCACGGAAGTTATCGTAAGCAGTTTGAGCCCATTTTAAGAAGTTATAACGCTCAGCGTTACGCTCGAACTCAAGGTCCATGTTCGCTTGAAGCGCAGCTGCGTTACCGTATTTGTCAACTTGTACTGAGTGGTCAATTACAAGGTCAACAGGAATGGCAGGGTTGATTTTCGCTGGGTCTCCACCCATTTCCTTCATAGCTGAACGTAAAGATGCCAAGTCAACAACTACTGGTACACCAGTGAAGTCTTGTAATACAACACGTGAAGGTTTGAATGGTACTTCAGCTTCAGTGTTTGCATCTTTGCCCCATTTAGCTAATTCGTTAACGTGATCTTCCTTGATTACGTAGCCGTCATACTGACGTAATACCGATTCTAATAATACTTTGATTGAGTAAGGAAGGCGTGATACGTTTGCAATGCCAGCTTCTTCGATTGCAGCAAGACGGTAGTATTTATATGTTTTACCGTTTACTTCGAAAGACGCGCGGCTATTGTGTAAATTCTCTTGTGCCATTTTGTGAGTCCCCCTAGATTTCTTTTTGAAAAGGCTCTGTAAAGCTTCTTTTCTCCATAAATAATCATAACGTAGTCCCATACATAAGTAAATTACATTAATATTATCTTTTGCGATAAGTTTTCGTTATGACCCATAAGAAATATATTAATTCATTACCTGAACGAGAATATTTTGCTTTGTCAGAAAATTTCCTTCAAATAAAGTTCATTTTCTAATTTCAAAGCTATTATAAATTTTTGCAATCGTCGTACTATACAGGGCAAAAAAATCGTAAGAATCCATCTCTTTACTGTCTCCCAACGCCACGAGCAAGTCGTCCGCACTCAACTCAAAATGAAGCTCTTCCGTGATGGACCCAATCAGCTGGCTGCACCACGCCTCAATCTTTTCCTGTTCGACATGAGGAAAGCTCGTCACAATCATCACTGCATTATCATGCAATTGAGCTAAAATATAATCTTCTCCTACCTGACTGATTATTTCTTGCTCCAGCTTGTCCTTGATGACCGTCATGAAATACATCCAATCCACACGATCAAGCTGCTCCGTTTTTTTCAATTGAATGTGAGTACAATAAAGGACGTCCCCTTTTTCTGTGCGATTGAAAAACCCCTGGCCCTCCCGCAGAAAGTGCTGCAGTGGATAGGCCGTCTGCTCCTCCATATCCGGCTGGAGCGCAATTGCTGCCGCCTGATAGGCACATTGGCATCTCAGCACGGAGCTTTTCAGCAATGCCCGAACTTCCTCTACAAGGACACTGGATGATTCACTCTTGATGAACTGGAGCTGTGTTTGAATATGCTCACTCAAATAAGTCGCATAGAGCACCGCTTGGGGTTGTGTAAACAGAGGCAGAATCTTTTTATACGTTCGCAGCCCTTCTTCCACTTCCCCATTCTGAATCATGAGCGTCGCTCCAATGACAGTTACAAGCAGTTTCTCCCCAGCTGCCTGGCAATGCTCGAGCCGCCATTTATAATAGTCTACATAGCTCGTCGCCTCTGCTTTATAACGCCCATCCAACAGGCTGATGACAAGCTGTAGCTGAGCGTTGCAAAGAGAATAATAGTCTTCCAGCTCCCGATTCTCCACAAAAAAATAAGCCATTTTTGCATAATCGATGGCACGTTGATAGTTCCGTTCTTTTAAATATAGATAGCTCAGAATTTGATAATGGACACCAAGAAGCTCATATTCATCCTGCATTTTCGCCTTGGGGATATCCCGCTCGATCCGCCCCTTCGTTTCCTCCACCTTATAATTGAAGACAACCGCCATCCCAAGTATTTTCATGAGAGGCAGCCTGTACTCGGGAAGTTGCAGCTCATCCATCAGCTGTTCGGCATGATGCAGTGTCGTCATCGCCTGCATGAATTTCATTTCATTAAAATAGTAGAGGAACTGGTCTATATAGCAGCCTAGGAGCGCCTGCAAATTATGCGTCTGAAAAAAATAATGCTCTTGCCGTTTCAAACCCGTGATTCGATCTGCGTCGCATGTAAACTCACTGAGTTGGCTCATCTTTTTTATACACTCCCTTGTAGCTTAGATAGTTATACATCTTTTTCGCCTCAAATATTGCGTCCTCTACACGTTGCTTAATGATGTCCCTATCTTTTGCTACAGCATCCATGAGGATTGTCATCTCCTGGGCTTGAGCAATGGCAAATTCCCTCGGATAGCCTTCCCTGCTATCCTTCTGCTGGACGAACAGCATATAGAAATCAGTCTCTAAAAAGGGTTGTAGCACAGTTGATTCTTGGAACCGCGGCAAGCAGGCTTCGTGATACCAATAGAACAGGGCATTGGTCATATAGATGTCCGCTGTAAAGAGCATCCTAGGTTCCTTGCCGTAATTATGCTTGAAATTACTCACCGAGCTGAAGCTCTGCACTACACCTAACAGAAAGGCTGTAGCAGGATAGATCATGCGCTGCTCGACATCAACAATCAGTGAACTATCATCATTTGATAGATACTGCCATATGTTGAAGGCGACCCGCCTCGTCATCAGCATATCCCTACCTTCCAATAATAGGAGGTCGCTGATATGTTTATATTCCTCGACACGTCTGGCAAATTCAATAAGCTGCTCCCTATTATTCAGAATATACAACGAGTGATGCGTCCTTAACAGTCTTTGCATAAAAGTCTCCCATCTGCCGCCCGTAATTACCACAATCTCCCCACAAAAGAAGGAAATGTACAATGAAAACAGATGGAAAAGTTAGATTTAGGAAAGTTTCATCCAACGCTGAATGAATATGGACGTGACGGCACGAAGCTTTTCATAGCGGTTGGAAAATTTCAATGTGAAATAGAGTGTATTCATGAAATGAAGGATATTCGTCCGTGCGCGGAACCATTCCTGCGTATAGCCGAGCTCGAACGCATACATCTCCAGCTTGTCGAATACCTGCTCGACCCATTCCACAAGAATCTCTTCCTGAACGCCCTTCCCGATGAGAGCCTCAATCACTTTTACGAAACGTTCCTCCTCATCATCCGTGTAGACCTGCCCCTTCCAGAACGACTCCTTCAATGCCTGAAGCATGTAAGGCGCGTTGTGCATATCAAAATGGCGATGCTGAATCAGGGCCGTGAGCAAATCGCTGACATGGGCGATTGCATGCGCCCAGCCGCTCTCCTCATCGACAAAGCTGCGTAGATCGCGTTCGCGCGTCATGATTTTCAAGGCACTTGCCGTCATACCGGTTACAGCCTCCTCCCCCAAAAGTTCAAGCTGGCGGTCGGCATGCAAAATGGCAGTCAGCCAAAGTGCTGCAAAAGAGCGTGTAAATACGGCATCGCCTTCACTTTCTCCCAGCCCCTTCAGCAGGAAATCCTCTCCTGTAATACGTTCTGCAAAGCGCTGGAGCACATCATGCGGAATTTGGTCAGCGGACAATAGTTCTACAAACAGGCGATAATTGTACTGGTCCCGGAGCTCGCCGCTGCGATGTCCGATATGGTCGAGCATTCCTTCTAGGAAATCAGGGTGCTGCTGTATGTATAGGCCTCGCTCTTCGTATGGAAGTGCAAGCACCTGTTGGTATTGTAAAATCAAAAAAATTCCTCCTAAAATTCCATCGTTACTGTCATTGTAAGAGAGCTTGAAAGATTTATCTAGGAGAAAGGGTTGGTTTTGCTTAATAGAAGGAAAAAGCCTCTTCGGCCTCGAACAATTCATTGACTTCGATTACCTTGTCAGAAAAACTGCGGACAAGCTCCATGTTGACGGTATTGATCAGGTTCGTCAGTACAATCGATGTGCATTCAAACTTTCGCTTCTTTTTCATCGCATTGAACTCTTCCAGGAACCTGCTCGGTAAAAAGCTGGAACCGTCCGTTACAAACAGGATATCCGCCTCGTTGAACTCGCTTCTATCCAAAATGTCGAGTGATGCACGTAGCGGCTTTTCATAGTTCGTACCGCCTCCTAAAAAACGATTGCTGAAGTCCAAGATGTCATCTGCCGTCGAGCGGCCCTTCGGAAAGATGAGCACCTTCCCTATGTCGCTGGCAAAAGGGATGATGGCAAAATCGCGCTTCTGTCTGTGTGCAATCATGAGCAGCGCCAGACAAAATGCCTTGCTTTCCTCCATGATGGGCGTCATGGAACTGCTCTCGTCCATACAGATGATGATGGGGCCCCGCCCTTTGCTGCTGCCCTTTGTATCGAATACAAAGGTCTGCTGCTCTGCATACCTTCTTAAAAAATCGAGCTTTGAATCGGGCATGATGAAGTTTGCGACCTCTGCCGGCAGAAGCCGCGAAACCTCTTGGCCAAGCGTGACATCCTTGCGCTCCTGCGTCTCCTGATGCTTTGTGCGAGTCTTTTTCCTAGCAATCTGTTTAAAGCGCCCGGTCATTTCGGCAATCCTCTTCAAGGTATCATGCTGTTGAATTTTCTGGGCCAGCTGGAATTGCTCACTCATCGGCAGTTGCTCCGTTTTCTTCCCATTAAGCGTCGCGATTTCCAATACCGCATGCTTTGTGTTCTTCGCCTCTTCCCTTGTATCAGCGAGAATGCCGCCAAGCTCCTGTGCCGTCATTTTCCCCAGCGCGTCATGCAGCCCCTTTTCAGCCTGCTTCTGATCCTGACGGGCATAAGCCAACTGCTTATTGACAAATTTCCTATGCAGTCCCGCACGATTTTTCTCCTGCTCGTCTGCCTCCGAATCATGCTCTGACTGATGAAGCTCCTCCATTTGCCTTTTTGCGTTTCCCTCTGTCCATTCAGCCCGCAGCTTCTTCAGTCTGGCTTCTTGCACATCCGCATCACTCATGAGCCAATCCCTCAGCCGTTCCCCCATCAGCACTGCGGTAAGCACAGAGAGCAAATCGTCCGCGGCAGTTAGCGTATGCGTACGTAAATATTCATCCGTCTGCATCAACCTAGCCATTACATCGTATTGGACTTCATTGCGCTTTCTGCCTGCTAGGGCCAGTTTGGGTTCCAGGGCAGAGAAGGCAAACCATAGATCACCCATGATATTTGTAAACCCTGGATATATTTCTTCCCCCTCAAGGCAAACCTCCTCCATGACCCAAGCCAAACCGAGGAGCTCGTTGAAACGTTCAAATTGCCGTTCGGCCGGAATGAATACTGTCTGATTATATGTAGCTGTGTGTGTTTGTTCGTTCATTATCATCTCAACTCCAAAAGGAGGCGCTGTAAAAGGCGCCTCAGATCTATGTGAAATTTCCCCCATCAAAAAATAGTGCCAAGAATGGGAGGTTAAAAGCCAATTACTTCACTTGTCATCTGCAATAGCCGTGTATGCATTTCGTTTTTCAAAGACACCAGTTCTTGGCGATTCGGCATCTGTTTGTTCATCTCCTGTACTTCCAGGAAGAGCGTCTTCCCCTGCATCAATAACTCACTCAACGCAGCCCGGGATCCAGGCTTCCGGCTGATCAATGCATTCTGTGCATTCAGCACAATAACCTCAAACTCAGGAACGATACGGTTGATGAAGGCTTCCACCGTATCATGGACAATTTCATGAAGAATTTCCCCGGTCTTTTCCTTCTGGTCCACCGTCTCCCAGAGTACATGCGTCAAGATGGCCATATCCGAACGGTTCACTTCAAAACGTCCATCAAGATAGGCCTTTGCACGCAGCAGCGATAATGATTGCTTATAGCGCCTGTCAGACGGGCGTATCCCCTCGTCCCGCAGTTTCGTACGGATTTTCGCCATCGTTTGATAGATGGCATCGGGAATCCTGACTGCCGCTGCACGCTCTTGGTGATGAAGCAGTTCTTCCAATGTCAGGCGAGGGACGATGATTTCCTTGTCATCTTTCAACATGGAAATGAACGATTCTTCCTCCCGGATGTAGTCCACTTCATAACGGAGTAAAAAACGGTCGAATAATGCTTCTAACCCTTCTCCTTCTTCAATATATTCATTAGAAGAACCCACTAAAGTCATGAGCGGAGAAGGAATGGGAACACCGTTATTGTAAAATACACGTTCATTGATGAGTGTAAGGAGGGAATTCAGGATAGCCGAATTCGCCTTGAAGATTTCATCGATGAACGAAAAATGCGCTTCGGGCAGCATGCCGGAAGTATTCCGCCTGTAGATTCCCTGCTCTAAATCCTTCAGCGACAGCACGCCGAACAGTTCCTCTGGTGTGCTGAATGGGGTGAGGAGATGCTGGAAGTACCTGCTGCCTTCAATGATTTCCCCCAGCATGCTAGAAAGCGCACTCTTCCCTGTACCGGCCGGGCCGATGAACAAGATGTGCTGACGGGAAATAAGGGCCGTCATAAGCGCCTCCACCTCAGTCTCACGGTCGTAAAATTTGCTGTTCAGACACTGCTGTATTTGCTGCAATCGTCCATATGACATCGCCTGCTCTCCTTTTCTTCACCTGTTTTATGCGCTTCCTTATCGAAATGGCATGTATCGATTACAGTTCTTACTATTCATGTTTCACGTTATCAGAATTTTTAAACCTTTATTATGCACGGACCCCCTCCCCACTACCTGTTCCATTCCTTACAAGGGTCATGCTGCGAAAGTTGTACGAATACAATGAAGCTATCCTTTAAAAAACACCCAACACTGAAAAGAACCGCACAGGGATGGGCCACGGCGTCATTTTTCCACTGTCATATAGATTAGATAGTTGGTTTTTTGTGTAAATAAAGGATAGCGAAGATTTCGATAAGGAGGGAAATTATGGCCATCATCAAAGTCTCGACCTCTCTCTTTTCCGCAATCAAAACGATTGAACGGGCCATGCATAAAGCACGGCGCGGCGATGTAATCCATGTGGCATCCGGCCTTTATAAAGAATCCATCGAGTTCCATGAAATTGTTTCAATTGCGGGAAGGAATAGAAAGGATACCATTTTAGAAGGTATGTTCATCATCCCGAAAAATAGCACTGTGACATTCGAGCATCTGACAATCGTCCCTACTGCCCAGATTTACATTGAAGGAAAGGCAAGGTTCAAAAACTGTCATTTTTCAGGAGAAAACACAAGCGTTATTCTTTCCGTAAGCAACGGAAGAATCGAATTGGAAGACTGCACCATTGAACAGGCAAAGGATGTAGGGATAGCTCTCTTCGAACAGAGCGAGGCAATGGTTAAAAAATGCATCTTCAAAAATAATGGAAAATCGCATGTCCTATTGGAAAATTCCCATTTAACCATCGAAGACAGCAATCTGAGGGATGCCGTCCACGGCTTGTGGCTGAAGGACTCGGCTACGGCTAAAAGTGACAAGAATCATATCCATCACCATAGCGGCACGCAGATTGTCGTCCAGGAACACTCCACGTGGATCGATTCATCCAGCATCATCTCTGAGGGAGAAGGAAACGGCATCTATGCAACAGGACAATCAAACGTGACATTGATCGGCACCCATCTGCATCACCAGCAGCTCCCTCAGCTATGGATGCAGAAAAGCTATCTCACCGCCCAACATTGTACCATCGAGCACGGGGAAGAATCCGGCATCATGCTAAGGGAACATGCTTCAGCAGAAGTAGAACAATGCGTCATTTCACACCATAAACTTGCGAACGTTCAGGCAACAATGGAATCTCGCTTAAATATAGAAGGCTCGCAGCTACATAGTTGTGAAGGTGTCGGTGTCCAAGTCCGCGAGAAATCAATTGCCAATTTTGTGGATACAACATTCGCCGAACACGGGCTGTCCCAGCTGTTCGTGACGGAGAAATCCATCACCTCACTGAAAGGCTGCACCTTCCGGGATGGAAAGCAGGTCGGGATATTGCTGGAAAAGGGAGCGGGCTGCATGATTGTCGACAGCGCCCTGGTCAATCACAACAACACAGCCATCACCGTCATTGATGGCGAGTTGACGGTGCTTGACTGCGAATTGGCCTTTAACGAAGGGAACGGCATCCTGGCTGCCACAAATGCAGTCGTGAATATGGAAGGAAGCAGGATGTATGCAAACGAAATGCCCCACATTGCCGGCAAAGGGAGCGCCTCCATTACAATCCACCATAGTGAGCTATACGAAGGCAAAAGCATCTATGTCATGGATGACTCGAAGCTATCGGTCTCCGATTGTAAAATCACCAATAGCGACGGCGTCCAGGTTGAGATTAGTAATCGTACGGAAGCCTTATTTAGGCGCTGCATCATCTCCAATGGCAAGACGAACGGCTTCAAAATATCGCACCTCTCCCGTCTGCAGCTGGTCGACTGCCAGATTTCCAACCATACCATGCCGCAGATTGTGTTGAATGACAGCACCCTCGTCATGAAAAACAGCGAACTCTTAGAAGGTGAACGCAACGGGCTGATCGTCGAAAACAAAGGCAGAGCGTTCATCCACGATTCCTTTATTACCAAGCATTCGTTCCCCCAAATATGGATCGACCAGGAATCGTCTGTCGAACTGGCATCCACGCAGATGACGGAAGGAGCCGAATCGGACATTTTTGTCCAAAACCACTCCTCCCTTCATGCCACAGGCTGCATTATCCGTAACGACCGCTTTCAATACAATGTGCAGGCCGTCAATTATTCAAAGATTCTATTGGAGGATACCCTTGTCGAAAACGCCACCGGCAAAATGTTTTATAGCGAGAATAACAGTAGCATCACCCAGTCATTGGATGAAGTAAACGACTAGCATTAGGCGGATTCGGGACGGCATCTAACTGGGTGCGTCTTCCCGGATTCGTTTTTTTAATATTTCGATTACAGGAAAATCCTAGTCGATCACGAAAATTTATGAGAAAATGGAGCGTACGAAAGGAAGATAGCAATGATAACCATGCAACAAATCACACCTAGCTACGATCCATGGGAGGCTTATCTCGATGTAGAAAAGCACGGTGGACTTACATTATCCAATATTGAATTTACAACGACGACGCTGTGCAATATGCGCTGCGCCCATTGTGCAGTCGGCTATACGCTGCAGACGAAGGATCCGGATGCGTTGCCGATTGAGTTGATTCTTCAGCGCCTTGATGAAATCCCGAACCTGAAGACCCTCTCGATTACGGGCGGAGAACCGATGATGTCGAAGAAGTCGGTTCGCGGCTATGTACTGCCCATTCTGAAATATGCGCACGAACGAGGTGTGCGCACACAAATGAACTCGAACCTGACAATTGATGGCGAACGTTATATGGAAATCGCCCCTTATTTGGACGTGCTTCACATCTCCCACAACTGGGGGACGATAGAGGAGTTTGTGGAAACAGGCTTTGCAATGTTGGAGAGAAAGCCGACATTCGACCAGCGTGCCGCCCTCTTCCAGCGCATGATCGACAACTCACGGATGCTCACTGAAAACGGCGTCATGGTATCGGCCGAGACGATGCTGAACAAAAAG
>JAZUQF010000340.1:0-3933 GCA_045605545.1 Lysinibacillus sp. | reverse complement strand
TGTGGATAAAGGCAGCCCGTTTAGTTTCGGATCGATGTTCTGCTCATAAAGTGCATGTCCACATTCATGAATCGTACCGAACACTGCAGAGCGGAAGTCATTTTCATCATATTTTGTCGTCACACGAATATCACCGCTGTTGAGGCCGATCATGTATGGGTGCACCGTCTCATCCAACCGTCCAGCTTCAAAATCGTAGCCGAGCTGCTCCAGAATTTCGAGTGATGCCGCACGCTGCCCTTCTTTCGGGAAATGCTTGAACAGCATGGATGTATCCGGCTTGTTTGGTGATTCATTGATCGCTTTCACAAGCGGTACAATCGTTTCGCGAAGCTCGCCGAACACGCGGTCTAAAATGTCGGTAGTCATCTCAGGCTCATATTTATCCAACAGTGTATTATACACAGAACCGTTTTTGATGCCCCAATACTGGACGAACTTCTTTTGGTATTCAATGATTTGCTTCAAGTAAGGCAAGAACAGCTGGAAGTCGGACTTTTCCTTTGCTTCCTCCCACACCGCCTCGGCCTTCGATTGAAGGATGACATATTCCTTATATTCCTCTGCCGGAATCTTTTTCGACTCATCGTAGGATTTCTTTACTTCCTCGTAAAGACGCTTTGTGACGAAATCCATCTCTTCCGCTGCCATTTCCTCCAGCAGACGCCCTAGTTCATCGGAAGTCTCCATTGCAAAAACTTCAGCTGATAAAGTACCGATGACCTCCGCTCGTTGCTCAAGCCCCTTCTTCGGTGCTCCTGTACGCATATCCCAGTAAATAACGGATAATGCTTCATGATAATTTTGCATCTTCTTTACATACTCAACAAACTGTTGTTTCACTGACATTTTAAAACAACCCCCTTTCCACTATTATAGTTCGTCGCACGAAAGAAAACTACCCACTCAATAGGCGATTCTAAACTGGCCCCTATCAAAAACAAAATGGGGAGCAGTTAGTTGGGTTCAAGATAACCTTCAAATACAGGTTACGCCAAAAGTTCCCCTACCCCCAAAATAAATAGAAGCAAAACAGAAAGGGTGAAAGTGATGAGTAGCGTAACCATACTCATTAAAAATCTCTTTCCATTTCTGACGCCCGAAAAGCCGATCATCCCTAAAAAGAACGTGAAAACGGCCAGCCATAGGTTCAGCACCAGGGGATGAAAATGAAAGACGAACCCTTCTTCCCCCGGTATAAAGCCAAAAATAAGAAAAGCCGCCGCACAGCAGCTGGCTAGAAGAAAAGCCACGGTATTTACTCTTTTCTGCCAAACAGCTATATTCATATCGCCCACCTCCTACTGACTATTTTTCTTTACATAAAAAATACATCATTTACCAAAAGACGTTTTAGCTATATCAGAGGTTCACCCATTTCATTCAATCCCTCCGCTTGCCATGCCCGCAAGAAAAAAGGCATCCGGAATCCTTGTTCCAAATGCCTATAGCACTTACTAAAACATTGCCTGCTTAAATGGTGTCCCATCAGTTCACGACAAGCAACTTCAGCTTCATTTTATCGATTTTGCCAACCGTTGTTCTCGGTAGTTCGTTCAGGAAATAAATTTTCTTCGGAATCTTGAATTTCCCTAGATGCTCGAGACAGCTTGCACGGATTTCTGCTTCAAAGTCCTCCACAAGTTCTTCACATACGATGAAGGCTGTGACGACCTCTCCCCAGTAGCCATCCGCCGTCCCGACGACGGCCGCCTCCTTTACATTGGGATGCCTGGTGATGCATTGCTCGATTTCCTGCGGATAGATGTTTTCCCCTCCGGAAATGATGATGTCCTTCTTCCGGCCGACGATGAAGACATCCTCCTCTGCATCCATTTTGGCAAGGTCTCCTGTCCTGAACCATCCGCCGTCAAATGCCTCCTTTGTCGCCTGGTCGTTGTGCCAGTATTCCTTGAACAGATGGCGTCCCCGGAGCTGCAGCTCGCCGACCTCTCCCCGCTTACATAAGGTGCCGTCCTCCTGCACGATGCGCACCTCATTGAACAGCATGCTTTTTCCTACGGCACCGCCCTTTCTCATGGCCTGGACAGGATCAATATAGAAATTATTCGGACCTGCCTCAGTCAGGCCATAGCCTTCCTTGAATAACAGCCCCTTTTTCTGAAAATGTCCATAGATGGTCTTCGGGCATGGTGCGCCGCCTGATAGGAAGACCCTCACTGTCGGAAAATTGGATTCGCTGAAATAAGAGGTATGAACAATCTCCTGGTACATGGTCGGGACGAATAAGGAAATGGTGGAGCTATATTCATCCAGCGCACGCACTGCCGTTTCGGCATCAAATTTCCTGCCAATTACGACCTTTCCCCCTGCCATCAATAACGGAATGGCCAGCGCATTGATCCCGCCTGTATGAAACAGCGGCATATAGTTGATTGTGCAATCCTCGCTGTTCAGGCTCCAGCTGATGATTGTATTCATGGCATTCCAATTCACCGACTCGAAGGATAGGACGGCTCCCTTCGGATGACCGGTCGTCCCTCCCGTGTAAATGATGAGCCATGGATCTGTTGCCTCTAGGGACGCGTTCATCTCCAGAGGCGGATGCTTATCGGCAAGCTCATCCCCCAGTTTCCATGTATACGCTACGGACAGGTTGCAGGCCAACTTTTCAAAGGGCTCTTCATAGATGCACAGCTTCGGCCTGCAGTCTGTTGCCAGAGCCGAGATTTCCTTCTCTCCAAGGCGCCAATTGAAGGGAACGAAAATGGCTCCCTGCAGTCCACATGCAAACAGGATGGCAAATGTGTCGATATTGTTTTCACTGATTATGCACACCCGGTCCCCCGCCTGGATGCGGTGGACGCTTAATATATGGCGCCACTTGCTGATTTCTTCCCCCAAACGGCCATACGTCCAGCTTCTGCCCGTGTGGATTTCAACAAGCGCCTCTTTTTGCGGGGTTGATCGGATTCGGTTTAAAATCCATTGTTGCTCGTCATTCATATGGCGACCTCCTACATCACAATGCCCCCGTCTACATGAAGCACATGACCTGTAATATAATCGGATTCATCAGAGGCAAGGAACAGATAGGCGTTGGCAATATCCTCGGGTTTCCCAAGCCGTCGTAAGGAGACGGCTGACTCCATCTTCTCCAGCACTTCTTCAGGCATTTTTTGTACCATCGGCGTCAGTGTAAAGCCTGGTGCTACGGCATTTACATGAATGCCTTTTCGGCCAAGCTCCTTTGCCCACGTCTTTGTCATGCCGATTAATGCCGCCTTCGAGGCAGCGTAGTTCGTCTGTCCGACATTCCCATAGACACCGCTTACCGAGGACGTATTGATGATTTTCCCACTGCCCTGCGCAATCATATGCGGGACGATGCACTGGGTGCAGTTGAATACGCCCTTCAGGTTGATATTGATGACATCATCAAACTGCTGCTCCGTCATCTTGCCGAGCATGGCATCCTTTGTCGTTCCTGCATTGTTTACCAGTATATCGATTCGTCCATGCTGCTCGATTGTTTTAGCCACAAGGGCTTCGACGCTGCTACGGTCTGCTGTATCCGTCTGGATGAACGAAACAGGCCGCTCCCCACCTGCAAAGCTCTCCTGCGCCTGATTTCCTGCTGCCTCGTTATAGTCGGCAATGACCACATAGGCGCCTTCTGCCACAAATTTTTGTACTGCCGCAAGCCCAATCCCCCCGGCACCGCCGGTAATGATGGCTACCTTATCCTTCAGTCGCATATGACCCCTCCATTAAAAAACGTTCGATTGCTGCGGTGAGCGCCTGCAGCTGATCGATGAGCGGCGAATGGCCGCAGTCCCCAAGCTTTACAACCTCTGCCCTTCCTTCAAAGTCCTCGATGATTTCATTCGTCATGTATTCCGGCACGACGTAGTCCCGATCCCCGAAAATGACCAGCACCGGCTGTGTGATGAGCCCGACCTCACCTGTGCC
>JAZUQF010000339.1:0-23267 GCA_045605545.1 Lysinibacillus sp. | reverse complement strand
CGCACAAGAAATGAAGGCGCCAGCTTTCCGAGCAGCAGCATCCATTTGTAGCGCATCTTCGGTATGATGATGACTCGCCTGTTCACGATACCGTCCACAATTGCATCAGCCACGCTTTCCGGGGACACGCCCATCTTGTTCATGACGCCTTCCAGTCTGTTCATCGTGCTCGTCTTGGTGAACGGTGTTTTGGTAGGACCCGGAATGACGGTAGTGACCACAATGTCACCCGCTCCTTGAAGCTCGGACTGCAATGCCTGGGAGAAGTTATAGACATAGGCCTTTGTCGCCCCGTATACAGCCATGTACGGGGTCGGCAACGGGCCTGCAATCGATGAGAGATTGACAATCCTGCCGTAGCGCCTTTTCATCATCCCCTTCGCAAAGGCATGCGTGAGTTCCGTCAGGGCAACGATGTTCAACTGGATCATTCTAATCTGCCCATCAAGCGGCACCTCGGGAAATACCCCCTCCAGCCCGACACCCGCACTGTTGATGAGGATGTCGACATGGATGCCCCTTCTTGCCACATGCTCGTACACTTCTTTAGCAGCATTCGGCTGTGTCAGGTCCTTTTCAATGACCGTCACATCCGTCAGTGCCTGCAAATAGTCGGCCGCTGCCTCAAGCGACTCGTCCTCCAGCGCCACCAATACGAGCCGGTACCCCCTTTTGGCAAACCGCTTCGCCACCTCGAACCCGATGCCCCCACTTGCCCCCGTTAATAATACCGTTTTTCTTTCCAACCGGATTCCTCCCCATCCCAATAGTTGTTTATTAACTATATGAGTGAAAACCAGTACATGATGCTCGATTATAAGCATATATTCATCATCAACCATACTTTAGGCAGGCTTCTTGCCCTCCTTACTTTCTGATTTACGCATGAGTAATCCAGCCTATCGTAAATAATTTGCCATCCTGAAGAATAAATTATAGAAACAAATAAAGGGGAGCCACCGAGCCTCCTTTTCCTAAACAAGATGACAAAATGTTTCATAGCAGGTGGTAGAGAGGTAAATATTCTACTATAATATATAATCTCTACAGAAAAGCTCTTACAACCAATCATTGCTATGCGGAGGTGCTTATATTAATTAGATGATATACAGACAGGAGGAAACTGCATGATAGAAGTGAAGTTGGTAAAGCATAATCAAGCTTACGCGGAGGAAATGTCGAGGCTGACATCGGATATTCGTGTGAAGGATGCCCTCGGGCTGAATGACAAACAAGTATCCCTGGAAGGGACACGGCAATACATCGATTTCATCCTGTATGAGGAAAAACATAAAAAACAGCTCTCCAGGGTCATCCTCAATGAAGAGGACCGATTGATCGGCGTCATTACATTGAAATCCATATCCCCCTATCGCAGGACGGCACATATCGGTACATGGATCGGCGCAGACTATTGGGGAAAAGGCTATAACCAGCTTGCGAAGCAGAAGATGCTGGACATCGCCTTTTACGAATTGGGGCTTGAATATGTATTTGCCGGGGCGACCGTCCAAAATATCCGTTCGCAAAAAGCCCAGCAGAAGCTCCCTTATATGCTGATTGACGTAGGCGATAAGTTCCCCGATGAACTGGAAAAAATAGAGGCGGAAACCCTCAGCGATTGCATACTGAACATGGTGACGAAGGAAAGCTACTTGAAATACCGGTCTGACAGGGCTATCAGCTAGTCCTGCCAGCTTTGGAATGCCGGTTTTCCATGCATAGCCGGTATTCATTGTTCCACCTCCTCTAGGAATTTTTACAGCCAGCTGCAAAAATTCCTATGAGCAAGTCCAAATTGACGGTCATCAACGCTTTCCTCCCACCAGCTACATGAGTATAGCTGTATGAAAAAAACACCCCGCAGGATGTTTTAGTCCGACAGCAGCCGGTAAAGTTCATGCTCTGTTTTTTCCTCATAGTCCACCGTATACTTGGCTTCAAACGGCGGGATGTCATCTAGTGTTTCTGTATTGCTCGCATCGAAACAGATAAAGGCGGCCCCTTCCCCACTACGCTTTACTAATTCTTCATAGTCCACTGTCATATCAAGCGCAACGTTCTTCCCTTCAAAATAATCCAGCACACGCTCCATCGATTTACGAGGGAAGATCTTTTCCTCGACCAGACGCCCTTTCCTGACGACTCTTATGGTCACGTTCATATATCCCAACTCCCTTCAATATTCAACTTTCCTCTACTTTGTTTTCAAATTCCTCAAAGTGCAGAACATCAAACATCCTCAGGCTTATTCCGTTGCTAAAAGTTTCGCTTCGCGAAAGGTTTCCAGTATTTACATGAAGAATTATATAATAGACCATACGTGTCGATTTACCTTTTACTGTTAATAGATTTTTTACAATCCACTAGTGTGTCGCTTTTTGTGCAGTCTTTATCTAAAAGGCACGCTTTTTATCGACTGATATTCGGCTAATCAACAGACATAATAACAGACATGACAGTCCCCATCCGTTTAAAAAGCCACAGCATCATGTTCACTATATGACCTGCAACTCTATAGTAAATTGGAGGAATATTAGTATGGAAAGAGTTTTTCAGGAGGCGAGGTCCTTTGTCACAAGAGCCAGGCGATTTGACCACTCCCTTATCGGCAGAACGGCTACAGAGAAGGAAATCGCACTACTAGATGCATATTTTGGAGACAGGATTCCTGCCTGGTATTGCCGCCTGATCACCGAAGTTCCTCTAATTCACATCGAGGTCGGCTGGCAGGCATATGAATCGGAAGACAACTGTGAAGGATTGGCATATGTTGAAATATATCAGCCGAGGGATATGGTGTACGAATCTTTCAAGGCGTACCCGGGCATACCGATTCTGAATCAAGGATATGTTTGTATCGGCGGTGATCCAATAGGCTCCGGCGACCCGTATTTCATTCATTTTGATGCAGATTCTACTGCGGTGTACCAGGTGTTCCATGGTGCAGGAGTCAATGCAGTACAAATCCTGGCACACGGCACCAAGCAAGTAGCCGACTCATTGGCGGACTTCTTTCGAAAAGGGGCCGTTTCGATATAACGCTTTCCGGATGGTTTCTTCCCTATGAATCTTTCATTAAAAAATAAAAGTTTGAGGAGAGATGGTATTGCTTCACTTCTTCATGTTGATGAATTTATTGTTTATCGTCGTCCAGGCTACCGTCAGCGCCAATTATCATTACAAGACCAGCCTGCTAATCACCATCCTGTATACCTTGTGGGTCATTTTGATGATTCCATATGTGGACTTTATTGTATTCGGCTGTCTCATTTGTTTCCTATTCTGGCTGATGTCCATCGCCTGCTATAATATGCGCGACCGCACCTACTCTCGGAAACATCGGCATAGTTCTGAAAACGAATGATGCTGCATCGATGCTTCTATCATTTCAATGCACAAAAAAAGCACAGCATGGCAATCGGTTTGCCCTGCTGTGCCGTCCTCTTATTGCGAGAGTGACTAAGTACTATTTTAGTATAACATACTTTCTTTCCCACTACACCTTATAGCCACCCGGAAAATATTTGTCTATTTACCTTTAGCCACCCACCTCAGATGCAGGAATCAATTTTTATAAAGCTCATTGGAAGACATCCAATCCATGAACTGCTGGTATGGATAATAGGTGGTCCCCTTCAGTTGAATCTTCGGTGCATTCGGATGCTTCTCCAACAGTTCCTTCAATTCATCCTTATTCAAATACACATAGTAATGCAAATCGCTCTCTTTAATCAGGGTATGATAGCCGCTTCCTTTAGGTGCGGCATTCATGTGCTTCAGACCGTCGCCTATGAAATACCCCAGTGCGGCCAGCCCTACGGCAACCCAGAAAAAGTCGATGTCCATATAATTCTCCTCCCTTGTTTCGATTCCTTATGATTTTGCCTAGCATGAAATTCTCCTTATTTATCCCTGATGTTCCACATATACTGTATATTTGAACACAAAAGAATGGCGGCGATCACCGTGATGCCGAACAGCTGGGATGAACCAGTCCCAAGCGAATAGAACAGCAGCAGGAGCATGCCGAAAATCAGCAGGCCGTTCACTGAATTGAAGCTTTTGTAGAGCCCCTGCAGCATCACATGCCGCTCACCATCGTCCGATAGCGCCAGCAGCTTCTTGCCATAATCCTTATCACCCGCAGAAGGCATCGGGCGATCCGGATACACGAGACCCATCAGCTTCGGCATGATGAAGGACAGAAGGAAGCATACAGCTAGGAGCAGACCGCTCATCGAAATCAGCCACAGCGGCTGGTCCGTCAGAATACTCGTGCACATAAAGAGAAAACTGACAATATAGGCACTATTAAAGCACAGCGAGGCATCAGCAAATTTCTTGTACTTCCATTCCTCGAGGGCGTCCTCCTCGTCCCCCGCAACCTTCTTCTGCACGGAATGCTTAATCTGATAATAGAAAATCACGCCAGCAAGCACGAGCCCAACCCCGAAAACCAGCAGCACAACGTTCACCGCTAATGCATACGGAGCTAACGACATCTTCAAATCCATCTTCAATATGGCATACATGCCGAAAAACCCGAACAAGCCACCGACAAACGCCCGAGCAATCCACTTCATAACAACTCCTCCTCGTCAAAAATAAATATACTTTCTATCGGCTCATCGAAAATCCTTGCCATTCGAACGGCAATCAGCAGGGAGGGGACAAATTCCTCTCTTTCGATGAGGCTGATCGTCTGGCGGGATACCTTTGCCTGCTTCGCCAGTTCAGTCTGATTCATTCCATGCCGAGCCCGCAACTCCTTGAGCCTGGTTTTCAATAAACTCACCTCTTTTCCATAATTGTAAAATAAAACTAACATTTTGACAAGTATAGTTGTCAAAATGAAACATTTAATAGTCAACTATAATCGTTTTAGCCTTAAATAAAACCTTTTGTATGCTACAAGCGGACAAAATAAAAAAGCACGTATAACTCCGCGCTTTTCTACATGCTTTTATCTTCTTCTCTTATAGAGCTTGTACAGGAAATAACCGCCGACAATAACCACTGGAATGAGAAGATAATACTTGTAGCGGTTGAACGTGTCCAAAATATCGGACCAGTTGTCCCCCGCCCATGCCCCGAGCACGATGAGGACCGTGTTCCACAGGATGGTCCCTAATGTGGTATAGATGATGAACGGTGTCAGGGGCATCCTGGCAACCCCGGCCGGTATGGAAATGAGGCTGCGCACCACCGGTATGAAGCGGCAAAAGAATACCGTGAGATAGCCATGATTCTGGAACCAGTCCACCGAGCGGTCGATATCTCTTGGTCGTAAGCGGAGGACCGTCCCCACTCTGCCCCCCAATATTTTTTTGAGCCGCTGGAGGCTGACGAGCTTGCCGACATAATACAAGCAAATCGCTCCCGCTACGGAGCCGACCGTCGAAGCGATGATGACACCGATGACCGTCATATTCGTACGGGTGGTCATGAAGCCCCCGAATGTCAAAATAAACTCGGATGGAATGGGAGGAAACAAGTTTTCCAGCGCGACCAGTAAAGCTACACCAAAATATCCCCAGCTATCCATCAGATTCTTAATCCATTCTTCCATGATGATTCCTCACTTCCTTCTCCTACAGCATGAAGTCATAAAAGTGTATGTTCTTGGAGTTTCATTCTCTTAAAGGAAGTCTGCCCTTTTCCTATTCGATTACCCAGGCAGACGAAATAAAAACGATAAAGCCCTATTTCAACATGACTATTTTATGTCCAAGCTTCTGGTGTTAGACATGCCGCCTCGTAAAGACCAGGATACGACTCGCCAAGAGCAGCATGATATGGATAGAAGTGGATGGAACGCCCACACAACCATAGTGTATGAAGCATAGTATAAATCGTACAGTGTACGGCATATAGTAAGACAAGAGGTGAGTTATGGATACATTATTAAGCTCCATGCTGATTGAATTGCGGAGAGGAACGTTGACGTTGGCCGTTCTGCATCAGCTGCAAACCCCACGCTATGGCTATTTCCTCGTCCAATTGTTGGAACAATGCGGCGTGGCAATCGACCAGAGTACCCTATACCCCCTTCTAAGACGCTTGGAGAAGCAGGGGCTTGTTACGAGCAGCTGGGACCATTCCGACAGCAGATCGAGAAAATACTATGTGCTCAGTGAAGAAGGGAAAGTGATCTATATGCAGTTAAAGAAGGAATGGCTGGCTCATTCACAAAACCTGTGGAATGTATTGAACGGGGAGGCACATCATGAATCTGATTGAGGTGTATATACAGGAAGTGACCCGCAGGCTGCCGGAGAAGAACAGGGCCGATATCGCACTTGAATTGAAGTCGACCATTGAGGATATGCTGCCGGAGGACTATACGGAAAAAAATGTCGAGACAGTCCTTGAAAAAATGGGCAGTCCTGCAATGCTCGCTGAAGGATACCGCGACCACTCGATGTACTTGATCGGACCGCGCTATTTTGACGCCTATATTTCTTTGCTGAAGATGAGCCTGCCGATTGCAGCGGTCATTTCATTCATCGTGCTAATAGCCGAGCATATCATCGGCTTCGACCAGCATACATCTGCTTTAAATATGATCATTTTATTAATTGTTGAAGGGGTATGGGGGACCATTGCGGTCGGGATGCAGGTGTTTTTCTGGATGACCGTCGTTTTTGCTATCATAGAACGGGCATCGAAATCGAATGATGCCACGCCTCTTACTCCGTACCTCCAAGAATGGAAAGTGGAAGATTTAAAAAATAACCCGCTCATCCCAAAGAAAAAGGCCATACCGAAATATGAGGTGTTTGGCGGCTTGATCTGGACGGCGATTTGGGCGACCGTCTATTTTTATGCCGACCATCTCGTGGGGATTTATAAAGGTGGTCCGGATGGACTTGAATTCATTACACCTGCACTGAATGAAGGAGTGCTCGTCTCTTATTGGCCAGTCATTCTGCTCATTATCTGCCTGGAAGTTTCGCTGTCCATCTTTAAATTGATTGAACGGCAATGGACGAATGGAATGGCCTGGTTCAATGCGTTGCTTCAATTGTTGATAGCCATCACGTTCGTCGTCATCATGATAAACCCGGCTGTCTTCCAAGCTGATTTTATAGGTCAAATGACGAATAAATTCCAGCTTCCAGCAGGCAAAATGGAAATATGGATGATTGGTATCAGCTGTTGCGGAGTTTGGATTGCAGCAATCATCAATATCGTCGATGGCTTCCGGAAGGCAAAAGTGTAGAAACAAAGAAAACGGGAGGTATGCCTTTTTACGGCGTACCTCCCGTTTATGCTGAATTACCTTTCCGTATTCGTCTGCTTGGCACGTCGCTTCAGCCAGACAATGACAAACACAGCCCCCACTCCTGTAAATAAGATAAACTGAAGGCGTGCATCTAGCTGAAACACACCATAGATGACCAATGCTTCTAGAAGCAAGGCGGGGACTTTGCCAATTGTGCTGGCAATAGCGAAATGAAGCGCACGTACCTGCGAGCAGGCACTAATGAATGTGACGGCACCGGATGGCATGAACGGCATCAGACGGAGCGAGAAGATGAGCACCATCGCATTCCATCCTTTTGATTGTAGCAGCCGTGTGAAGTAAGGATGAGTGAATTTCTTCGTTACACCCCACTTCTGCAGTCCCTTCCGGTATAAATAGAAGCTCGCGATGGCCCCAATCGCCTCTCCTGCAATAGAGAGCAGGAGTCCGTATGCAAATCCGAACGTGCCGATATTGACAATGGTGATGATTGTGCTTGGCAGAACGCCGGAAATGCTGATGAGCGTATTCAGCAGGATGCTGATTACGACCGCAAGTGACCAATGTATATCAAATAGTTCGAATAATAGTGTTTCCATAGCTTTATTATACCAACAATATCAGTATTGGACATGTGGTAAAAAGAACCCGTTGCGAAAGACCATCCGTGCAACCGGAATAGTAAGGGAACCGATAGAGAACTATTCCTTTCGCCACTTCTGTTGACATCATTTTCTTTTATTATAACTTACACCCATCCGAACTGCAGGCATCATCTCCCCCTGTAATATCCAGACGCCGATCCGCCACGTCCTTCGCCTGCTTCAGCGTCCGTGTGAACACTTCAAGCGGTTCTGCACCGATAATGCCATACTTGTTTTCAAATACAAAGAACGGCACACTCTGCACCTGCAGCTGCTGTGCATCATACCGGTCCTTCGCCAGTTCCTCGGCAAACCGGTCGCTCTCCAGCACGTCCTTCGCCTCCCCTTCAGGCAACCCGACTGATTTTGCCACTCGGACAAGCGCTTCCTTGTCATTGACATTCAGCCCTTTTGTAAAATAGCCATCCATCATCGCCTCGACGAAAACCGCTTCTTTCCCCTGGCTGCGTGCCCATTTGGCCAGACGGTGGGCATTCTCTGTATTGCCGGTTCTCATCTGCTCGAAATGATAGGTCAGGCCGACTTCCTTCGCGCGGTCCTGGATGGAGGAAGTCATCATTTCGACTTCTTCGCGTGTGTTCTCATACTTCTCCATCATGCTTTCATAAAAAGGCCTTGCTTCCGTTTTTGAAGCATACGGATTCAATTGATAGGATTTGTATTCGATTTCGACGTCCTCTTCCAATCCTGTTTCACGAATCGCCTGCTCCAGACGCTTTTTCCCGATATAGCAGAACGGGCATGCAAAGTCTGAAAAGATTTCAATTTTCATTTTCATCACCTACCATATAATATCGACCCAAATTTTAATGGCTGTCGCTGCAATCATGACCGCCAAAATTATTTGAAGTACCTTTGTATTTAATGTCTTACCCGCTTTTGCCCCAAGTGGAGCAGCCAATATGCTGGCAATGATCATAATGAACGCCGGCCAGTACTCGACCTGTCCTGTCATCAGCTTCCCAACACTCCCCCCAATAGAGGAAATGAACGTGACGGCAAGGCTTGTCGCAATCGTCATACGGGTTGGAATGTGCAGCACCGTCAGCATGATCGGTACGAGCAGGAAGCCGCCCGCAGCTCCGACAATCCCTGATCCGATTCCGACCACCAAGGCAAGAACGGCCGCCAGTGGTTTGTTGAATGTCACTTCATGCAGTGGTTTGTCATCCACCTTTTTCTTCGGTACGAACATCATCACCGCTGCAATCAATGCAAGCGATCCATATACGACGTTTACAGCTCCTTCAGACAAGAATCCCGATCCGTAGCTTCCGATGAAGCTCCCGATAAGGATGGCTCCCCCCATATAAAGGATAAGCTGCTTGTTCAAGTAGCCACCCTTGCGATACGCCCATACCCCTGCAAAGGAGGCAAAGAGCACTTGCACAGCACTGATGCCGGAAACTTCATGGGCTGAAAATGCCGCTAGCCCGAACATCGGCGGGATGTACAACAGTAAAGGGTACTTGATAATGGAACCGCCGACTCCCAGCATCCCGGATAGGAATGAACCTATAAATCCGAGGGCGAAGATGACGAGGATATATGTTAATGAGAAATCCATCTTTTTTCCTTCTTTCTTTTTAAAGAGAGGAGCTTTCTTAAACAGCTCCGTTTTCTTCAAAACGATTCGCTAAGAGGTATACCTCCTGCGGTCGCGGCAGCAAAAGTCCTACCTATCCTGAAAAGGCGAGTAGTTGCTGCTACCCGCCTATTTAGATTGACTATGCTTTTTGAATATAGAATGAAAGTACGCCCGCTTCTTCTTTTTGTTCTAGAATCGTGTGGCCGCCTGCTTTTGCCCACGCTGTGAAATCATTCAATGCACCTTTATCTGTCACCAATACTTCTAAAACCTCTCCTGAATTAATTGCATCGATTGCCTTTTTTGTTTTCACGATTGGCATTGGACATGCAAGCCCTTTAGCGTCTAATGTTTTTGTAATGTTCATTGTCGTATCCTCTTTTCATTTATTTGCAAGTGTTTCGGTTCATTTCAAATAGTTTTTAGCGTACAGCACAACGATTTGGACCAATCTCCATTTCCGTAAGTTCCTCTTGATCCGGCGTTATTTTCCCCATATTCACCTGACGGATCTGCTGGTATGCATTCGGTTGAGGCGGCAGGTTGTCCGTTACTGTTTTACGGAATTCTCCTTCATCCTCGATGTTCAAGCCGTGGTTTTCTGCAAACAGGTCGCCCAGACGCTTCGCCACTGTACCATCTTGATTCAATTCTTCAATAATCATGAAGTGGGCCGGCAGCACAATCAGATCCTCGGCCAATTCACGGTAGCGAGAGTAAAGCGTCTCGCGCAAATCACCTACCCAGTCCTCAGCAAGCCCTGCTAAATCCGGACGGCCGATTGAATCGATGAACAGGATGTCACCAGTCAATAGATATTTCGAATCGATGACAAATGATGTAGAACCGATTGTATGACCCGGCGAGTAAAGGGCGCCTACCTCAATTTTGGAAGAACCAAGAGCAACCGTTAAACCATCTGTAAGTGGTGTGTAGTCAAATACCACTTCTTCAGCATCTTTTGGCGGCAGGTAGTATGTCGCACCAGTTTGCGCTGCAATATGGCGTCCGCCTGAAATGTGGTCTGCGTGCAAGTGTGTATCAAATACATGCTTGATTTCCACATCTTTTTCTTTCGCAAAGTCTGTGAATACTCCCGTGAAACGCACTGCATCGATAATCGCCGCTTCCCCTTCGGAAATCGCCATATAGGATAAGCACCCTTTACCAAGACGTACGAATTGATATAATTCGCCCCCATTAGCCAAGTCGCCCACTTTGATTGGCTCCAGGTACATCGACCAGGATTTCATGCCGCCTTCCAGATAGAACACGTCGCGCCCTTCGTCAGAAAGCATTTCCGCTACCATTACTGAAGAACCTTCCTTCGCACAGACAACCAGCACTTCCTTGTCAGTAGGAATCTTTTCTAAAATTCCTTCGACACCATCCAGTAAATCAAAGTAAGGGATGTTCAAGTATTCGAATTTGTGCCCGTCGATCTTCCAATCTTCAAATGCATCCTGATTACGTACATCCAATATGAACAATTCTTTGTTTTCAATCACTTTACGCGCAATCTGTGCCGCCGTCATTTTCATAATGGTCATCTTATTTACCCCCTCAGGTATTATTTTATTGAAAATTTTTTTGCAGGGAAGAATACCTCCTGCCATGTATATACGTATAGCTATAGAGAGCATCTTTGTCTCACATGCTTCTTTTCATCCTAGACTTCTTTTATTAATTCGCCATTCCAGTCACTCATGCCTGGCAGGACATTATATACTTTGCTGAAGCCTTTTTCTGAAAGCATCTGCGCGGCCATGTTGGAACGTGTGCCAGTCCGGCAGATGACGTAAATTTCCTGTTCTTTATCAAGCTCGCCCAAGCGTTCCTCAAGCTCGCCCATTGGAATCGATTTGGTGCCCGGCACATGCCCAAATGCATATTCAGCCGCTTCACGTACATCCAGGACGATACCATCACGTGCAGTTATTTCTTCATTGGAGATTACCTGCTCGTATTTCTTTTCCGTCATCTCGCCGTTTTCAGTAGAACATTTGCGGAGATAATGGAATAGCACGCCGCCTTCTTCATGCGTACCGATATATTGATGACCGACCGATTTCGCCCAGGCTGCCAGGTCCGCTGTCGACCCTTTATCTGTAGCCTGCACCTCCAGCACCTGGCCTTCCGCTACATCGTTCATTGCTTTCTTTGTTCTGACGATTGGCATCGGGCAGGCAAGGCCCTTTGCATCCAATTTCACATCTGCTTTAACCATCTTTAAACCCCCATAGGTATTATTTTCGTTAAAATTTTTTACTCTACGTCGCCTTCCCATGCAAGCATTCCGCCGACCATGTTCGTTGCGTCGAAACCTTGGGATTCCAGGAAAGCCGTGGCCTGGCCGCTGCGTGCGCTTGAACGGCATACCATGATGTACGGCTTGTTTTGATCAAGCTCGCTTACACGTTCCGGCAATGTACCTAATGGGATATTCACAATGCCTGGTATGTGGCCTTCCTGTACCTCTGCTATTTCCCTTACATCAATCAGATTCAATGGCTCGCCTGCTTCAAGACGTCTTTGTACCTCAGTTGTCGAAATTTCCTTCATCTTATATTCCTCCTAGTATGCATTCATGCCCCCGCGGACATTTGTCACTTTTTCAAAACCTTGTTTTTTCAGTTGCTTGCAGGCATTGCTTGACCGCATGCCACTCTGGCAAATCACGACAATTTCCTTATCCTTCGGCAGCTTTGAAAAATCACTACCGAGCGGCATGTTCTTGAACTGTTTAATATTGCGTGATTTATACTCCCCGGGTGTGCGTACATCAATAAAAACTTTGTCTTTATCATGCAGCATCCCTTTCAGTTCTGTCGTTGAAATGGAGCGGACCCCTTTCCCCGGCTTCATCCGCCAAATAAAGAATGCAATCACTACAGCGATGATTATGAAAGTTTCCATCGTTCTCTCCTTTAAATGAACAGGTTCACGTTGCCGTCTTCTGCATCCGCAAGATAAGCGGCCACCCCTGCGTATTCGACACCATCAAGCAGTTCTTCCTTTTGCAAACCCAGCAGATCCATTGTCATCGTACAGGATACCAGCTTGATGTCCTGCTCCTGTGCCATTTCGATGAGCTGTGTCAATGTCAGCGCGTTGTGCTTGTCCATGACATGCTTGATCATCTTTGGCCCCATTCCAGCCATCTGCATCTTGGAAAGACCCAGCTTCTCAGCCCCACGAGGCATCATTTTGCCGAACATCTTCTCAAGGAAGCCTTTCTTCACTTGGACGGGCTCTTGTTTTCGTAGAGCATTGATACCCCAGAATGTATGGAATATCGTTACTTCGTGGTCGTAAGCTGCAGCACCATTTGCGATGATATAGGCAGCCATCGCCTTGTCATAGTCTCCACTGAATAATACAATCGTTGTTCGTTTCTTTTCCATTAGGACCTCCATTACCTCTATGGGTATTAAAATTTGTAAAAAAGTATAGCTGATATTAGCGGCTTTTGATTACCAACTCCATGGCCTGTTTGATCACTTCATTCACCCTGGCCTCATCCCTTTCCGCTTCCTGGATGCAAGATAGCAGATTTTCAGTTGCTATGACGCCAATTGTGCGATCGACGCCTGAGCGGATGGCACTTAATTGTGTGATAACTTCCTTGCAATCTTTCTCTTCCTCCATCATTCGAAGTACTGCACGCAGCTGTCCTTCAATGCGCTTTAAGCGATGGGAAACTTTCACATCATAATTCATGGATGCTCATCCTTTCATCGAAGGCTCAGCGCCTTGCTTGGATGTCTTCATAATATACCCCTTAGGGTAGTATGTCAACCTGTTTTTTCAAAATTTATTTTTCTCTAAAAATACCTTTTCCTATATTAGAAATCGTTTACAAATAAGCTTTCCGCCTCCTTTTTGCATGTTGCATTTAATTTTCAACAGGCGGAAATATACCATTCTTCTATATACGATTGAGGGTATCTATTTCCGTGTATTTGATGCTATTTCTCTCTGTAATAAAGAGGGTTCTGATGTTTTATGTATAAAAAAGACCCGTAATTTGTATTACGGATCGGCCGATTATAAGCCCTGCACCCCTGGCTGTCAGTATCTGTACTTCCCCGAGTAAAATAGAAGCAGCATTTTTTGTCCACTTTTTATGTCAATTAGAGAAATCGATATACAACTTAATTATGGATAAGCGCAAAATAGCCCTAATTACCTACAACGGCACTTATTTATATATATGTTGTATGTCAAATTCGACAAAAGGCGTTTTGGAGCATCCTAAAGTGTTGAAACCATTTTTTCATCTCATGGATTACCATGCACATCACCAGCTGAATTTCGGAAAAACAGATGCATCATCATGAATGATGTGGTGCAGAAGCGGACGTAGCTGATTCCAAAAGTGTCCTGAAAATCCTGTAATCAGCTAGCCTCGACATCCTCCTGCTCTTCCTTCTTCCACTTGTAGTAATTGTAGAAAACTTGTGCGCCGAAGAGTGTCAGTAAAAAAATCCATACTAGTACCTTACCGCTACTCTCCATTTCAATAAATACCGAAAAAACAATAAGAAAAAGCAAGACTGCAGGAAAAGACCATATCGTACGAATCATTTTCCTTCTATAGCTCAACCCGTAATAGGCAAAGGCAAATCCCTTATCCCTCTTTTCTTTGTTTTTATACAGTAATGACAACAGAAATGCTATTGCCAAGCCGAAAACCGAGTAAATAATGATATACATCGCCATATGCAATCTCCTTTCATATGTCACATTTCCATCATTATACAATAATTTGTTGTTCGATCACATTCTTCTTTCTATCTTTCCGTTAACGGTATGACAAAAAAACTTAACAATTTTTCGGTTTTTGCACGACATTCCCGGCAATTTTGTGATATATTCATTAAGTTGAATTTTTTCTTACCCTACATATAGAGGTTGCATCACCTACAGGTGGTGTAGCCTCTTTCGTGTTTATAGAAGTTTTGCGAGGAGGAAACATTTTGGAGCTATATACAAACTTGCGTGCCGGGGAAAAAGGCGCCTACCTATCCATTGCCGCCTATCTCTTTCTCAGTGCACTGAAGCTTACAGTCGGATACCTCGGTGATTCCCAAGCTTTACGTGCCGACGGACTTAATAATACGACCGATATCATCGCATCGATTGCTGTACTTGTGGGCCTCCGCATCTCCCAGCGGCCACCTGACCATAACCATCAATACGGTCACCTCCGTGCCGAAACGGTCGCTTCATTGATTGCATCATTCGTCATGATCTATGTTGGTATCGAAGTGCTGATTTCCGCATTCACCAGCCTGTCGTCGCCTAAGGTTGAAAGTCCGGATGTCATCACAATCGGGGTATCCCTGTTCAGTGCGGTGGTCATGTATGGGGTGTACCGCTACAATCTGCAACTGGCGGAAAAAGTAAGGAGTACGGCTGTCAAAGCAGCCGCCTATGACAACAGGTCGGATGCCTTTGTCAGTATCGGAACGGCAATCGGTATTACAGCGGCCATTTTCGGCTTCCCGATTATTGATACAATCACGGCAGTCATCATCGGCTTCCTCATCATCAAAACAGCAATTGAAATCTTCAAGGAGGCTGTTTACCTACTGACGGACGGCTTCGACAGCGACATGCTCGAGCATATAAGAGAGGAAATTAAATCCATTCCACAGGTGAGGGAAATTCGGGAAATCCGCGGCAGACAGCACGGCAGCCTCATGCTGCTCGACATCACCATTGCCGTCAACCCAAATCTCAATGTCCGACGTTCCCACGCCATCGCGGAGACGATTGAGGACAATGTCCAGGCGATGAATGCCCACGCCGTCGCCTTCGTCCACGTGGAGCCATACGACCCGAAGGACATCATCATTACCGAGGATGACTACCACTTCTGACGCAACTTTACAAAAGGAATGCCCCACTCCATTCAGCAGGATACCGGGGCATTCCTTTTTCTATTGCCATGAACAATAATTCCTTCATATTGCAAAATAAGCTTATAATTTTGTCCTTACATCAAACGACATATAATGGCCATCCATATACACACGCACATCTTCTTCGATAGTATAATGTCTATATACAGGTATAACACTGACAGCGACGAAAGCCGTCCCTTCAATGCAATTTACATTGCGTATCATCAGGGAGTATATATTTTTACCTTATTCATTTCCCCACTTTTAACCAAAACAGAAAGTAGGCTACGTGATGCTAGATAGAATGAACAGAAAATTGACAAAATTGATGCCGGTGCTGACCCCATTCAGCCTGGTGCTCGGCGTGGTCTTCGAGGATATCGGTGCCCAGTTGACGTTCCTTGTGGCATGGCTGTTCGCCTTCATGACGTTCGCGGGCAGTCTCAGCCTGGACTTCCAGTCGCTAAAGGTCTTCACCCGTTATCCGTATATGATAGTGCTGACGATTGTCGGCCTGCATGTCATCATGCCGCTGTGGGCCTATGTGCTGTCGACACTTATTTTCGACGACCAGCTGCTGATGATAGGGTTCGTACTATCCGTAGCGGTGCCGACCGGGGTAACGAGCTTTATCTGGGTGAGCATTTCGAAGGGCAATAAAGCGCTGTGCCTGTCCATTATTTTAATTGATACACTACTCGCCCCTCTCGTCATGCCGGCCATCATCCATGTCGTAGTCGGCCAGGCAATCGACATCGACACAAGCTCGCTTATTCTTGATTTACTATGGATGATCGTCCTGCCATCCGTTCTCGGCATGATACTGAATGAATATACCGATGGAAGAATCGAAAAGACCCTCGGCAGCCAGCTGGCTCCATTCTCAAAAATCTCCCTCTACTCCATCGTGTTCATCAACAGTAGCATCATTGCACCATATGTAAGGGACCTTTCATGGGAGCTTGCCGGCATCATCGCCGTCGTTTTTCTTGTGGCTATTTCCGGCTATATTTTATGGCTGCTGCTCGGCCACTACATCTGGCACGACGCGACGATCGTTTCGACGCTTGTCTTTACCGGTGGGATGCGGAATATCGCCATCGGTATCGTCATCGCGAGCACCTACTTCCCGCCTAAAGTAGCCATGCCGGTCGTTTTCGGCATGCTGTTCCAGCAGGTTATTGCCTCGCAATTCAGCAGGATTGTGGCAAAGTACCGCGATAGGGTTAGTGAAACGGTCTTATAATGCAGTTTGGCGAGATTAGAGGAATAGTTGGCGAAATCCAAACTTCATTTGGCGAAATAGCAACTGAAATCGGCGATATTCCTACACCATTTGACGAAAAAAACACTCAATCATATGGTTGAATTCTTTCCATGGCCGATTCTAACCGATGAAGCAGCTTCATATTGTAAAGAGCATAATTGCTTACATAGTATGTTGTTTTCATCTCATCAAAGGAGAGGATCTATGAGCAGCCATCTACTCTATATTATCGCTGGACTGGCCCTGATTGATATGCTGCTACCCGCTACGCTTGGTGTCACCCTTTATTTACTGCTGACCATGAAGAAAAAGGTGACGAGGCATTTGGTCGTCTATCTATTCACCGTTACGAGCCTGTATTTCGGCGTCGGTGTCCTGCTGATGCTCGGACTGGGCTATATACTGCGGTTCTTCAGTGACATCTTTCAGGACAACCTCATCAGCTGGGGATTCCTGCTGATTGGCATCACCCTATTCATTACAGGCTTCTACCTACCCCGCAAAAGGAAAGAGAAAAAGCCGATGCCTAAACTGAACAACATGTATTCCATGGTAGCCATTGGGTTTACGACTGCCCTAGTGGAGGTCAGTACGGCTTTTCCCTATTTTGCAGCGATTGGACTGATGACGTCTGCCAAGATGACCTGGCTGGAGTGGGCGCCGATTTTGCTCGTATACAATGCCTTGATGCTCGTTCCATCCGTCGGACTCTACCTCCTGTACCGCATTTTTTCAAAAGGTCTGCATAAGCCGCTTGAAAAATGGCGGTCAAAGCTTGAGAAGAACCGAGACACATCCCCTGCCTGGTTCATGAGCATGTTCGGCTTGCTGTTGATTTTCGTCTGCCTCGATTATCTTTAGCTATCTAAAAAGGCGTCGCTACATTCATACAGCGACGCCTTAGCCTCTTTTCTTCCTTCATTACATATCCATTTTTATAAGTCTGCTTTAATTTCCCCGTAGGCGGTCAATTCTTCTTCTCACTCCCTTACAAGGAATGAAAATGCTTTTTGCTCGCTGGATGAGGAGACCGTTGGGGGCATTAAGGAAAAGGATGACGATTTATAGATGTACACGCTGTTAAAACCGGATTGGCAACTGGACCGCTGAATCTAAAACGCCCCACCTAAAAGGGCAGGGGGCGTGATTCTTATGCAGGCAACTTTGTATCGGTCGGCTGTGCGTAGCCGTCCTTATAAGCTTCATCGATTGTTTGACGGATCTCCTTCAAGGACTTCCCTTCCTTGTACATCTTGACAGAGCCTACAGCGATTTCGATACAGACATTGCAACGTGTACCATGGTCGTCCCAGACAATTGTGCCATCATCCTCGATTTTCTGTATAAAACAGTTCAGATTGCTTTCATGGCCGGCCGACTCTCCGCAGCCGCAGTAGCACGGCATCCATTCCAGCACTTCAGGCGCATGTCCGGCAATCTGATAGGCCGCCCTGACCATATCGGTCTGCTGGTCCAAAAATGCAGGCAGCACGTCGGCACCCTGTGTCTCCTCCTGGATATCCCCGTTTGCATGGGCATGTCCTGCATGCTCCTGGCTTTCTTCCTGGGCAGGCTTCGTTTCTTCGCTATTGCAAGCCCCCAGCAGGATGGCTGCCGTTAATAGAAATGACCATTTCTTCATCTTTATTCTCCTTACAAATTCAAAATTGCTATATCTTTATCATACTCGATATTCAATAACAGGTGGAACAATAAGTATATAATGGAAATCTAATGATGGCTATTCCATGTCATTACACGACTGCCCATCAGTCAGCCATTTCCATTTGCTCAGTCAAGTAAGAATGGATATCTTCCGGCACTTTGTCCACCTGGATGATCTGCAATTTATCCGTGCCAGGAGTAGTCATGAGAAGATAGGATACCTCATGGAAGCTGAACAGCGTGTACTGTGAAATCATATATGGGCTGTTACCGAGGGCAGTAATATATTCGTAGTCCTCTTGAGTTAACGCCTCACTAGTAAACAATAAATCTTCCATATCCTCTAAGTCATCTGTAGCAAGTATCTTATGGTATAGCCCGATGGAATTGGATGGCTTCAAAAAAATCACAGTATATAGATTTGTCAAAAAGATTCCAATGCTTATTCCAGTTAGTATGTATATCATTCTTTTTTTCATTTTCCATCCCCCTCTGATGTCTATTAAAGAGTAACATACTTAGACATCGATTGCAGGATTCCATAAAATAACCGGCCTTGTGAAGATGCCCCCACCAGACCGGCCGTAAAAAATATTATTTTACATTCGTGAAGCCGCCATCGATGCGGATGACTTCCCCATTGATGTATTCCGCTTTTGAAGTCAGCAGGAATGTCACCAGCTCAGCCACCTCTTCTGCAGTGCCTAACCGTTTTTGCGGAATGCCTGCCGTAGCATTCTCCTTCATTGCCGGATTTGCTTCATAGAATGCCTTTACCATCGGCGTTTCTGTCGGCCCTGGTGCAATGGCATTGACACGCAGTCCGTCCTTTGCGTATTCTGCCACCAGACTCTTCGTCAATCCGACAATGCCGTGCTTCGTCGCCGAGTAGGTAACGACCGAATCCTGACCAATCACACCGGCACTTGATGCTGTATTGACGATGGAACCGCCGCCGTTTTTCAGCATTACTTCCGCTACGTAGCGCACACCATATAGGGCACCAAGCAGATTGATACCGACAATTTTCTCAATCTCCTCGATGGAAGAATCCAAGTAATAGGTCCCGCTGCCTGAAATTCCTGCATTGTTGAAGAAGTAATCGATCGACCCGAAGTGTTCCACCGTCGTGTCGACATAGTTTTTCACATCTTCTGCCTTGGAGACGTCCGCCTTGATGAAGATGGCGTCAGCACCTGCCCCCTTCACCAGCTCCACCGTTTCGTTTCCACCTTTTTCACTCACATCCACAACGGCGATATTGACGCCCTCTTTTGCTAAGCGTACGGCAGTCGCTTGTCCTAGTCCGCTGCCGCCGCCTGTAATGATTGCTGTTTTAGCCATATGAAAACCTCCTTAAGCTTATGGTCCTACCCTTTCCTATTTACCTCAATAAAAATTAATAAAACGTAACAACTTTCCAGTCTTATGGTTACGTTCACTATATACGACTGATATATAGCGTGCATACCGATGGATTGAGAATAAAAGAGTGAATCACCATTAGACCATTTAGTCTAGCCAGCTGGGGAGTTACGTGCAGCATATCTACTCGCAGCAGTTGCTGAATACTTGAATAGTCAACATAAAGCGCCTATGATAGAATACGATACTTTTATTACAAGATGAATATCGTAAAAGGCCATAATGGGTCCTGTTACGGGGGCTGCCCAGAAAAGACAAACTTTCTGAACAGCCCCCTTTTTCTTGACATTGAGCTAGTAGGAAGCAAGATTCCTGGGGCGGATAACTCAAAATACTTTTCGTCAATCCTCTTATTTTGTTTTCATTGAATGGTAAAGGAGCTAGAACAATGAATAAAGGTTGGGGCCTTGTTTTATTTGGGGCGTTCATTGAAGTATTATGGGTAATTGGCCTGAAACATGCGACCACTTCACTAGAGTGGATTGGTACAGTCATCTGTATTTTGTTAAGTTTTTATTTTATTATCGCAGCTGGCAACTATATTCCTGTGGGCTCGGTATATGCCGTTTTTGTAGGGCTAGGTACAGCCGGGACCGTCCTGGTGGATTTAGTAGTATTCAACGAACCAGTCGAATGGCCGAAACTGTTGTTTATCGCTATTCTCCTGGCAGGGGTAATCGGTTTGAAGCTTGTAACCGACGAGGAGAGTGAAGCGTGATGGCCTGGTTAGCCTTAATTTCAGCAGGCTTATGTGAAGCATTTGGTGTATTGATGATTATGAGGCTGAATAACAAAAGAAACTGGCGGTCGTTGGCTCTGCTGGTGCTTGGTTTTGCAGGCAGCTTCCTTCTTCTTTCCTATGCGATGGAAACACTGCCGATGAGTACGGCTTATGCTATCTGGACGGGAATCGGCGCGTCGATCGGCGCTATATTGGGAATGCTCTTCTACGGGGAATCCCGCAGTTGGAAGCGGATTTTCTGTATTGCACTTATTATTTCCGGAGCAGTCGGGCTGAAGCTTGTCGCCTGAATATACAAAAGAAAGGCAGGTGTCCACTTTTGTGACACCTGCCTTTCTCTTACCTAGCCCGCAATTTCCCTAGGTCCAATTGCTTTTTCGTCCACACAAGCGTAAATAAAAGGAGTAGCTCAAAAGCATTTGTCAGGGCATTACTTCCAATGTCGAATGGAATAGCGCTGCCTATCGTCATAATGACAGTACCAACGAACATCCAAGGCCATTTCGCCTTCCACCATAGCATGATTCCGGCTATGACTAGCGCAATAAGTACCAGTATAATCATCATCGGGGGACCGGATGCTTCCTCTGCAGAAGAATAGCTAAGTGCCCCGTATTCTTCCGACACTTCCAAGGTCAGTCCATTAAGCACCGTCACATATTCAACAATCAGGGCAGCAATGGCATAAACGACACTGAGCCATACAACCCATGCCTTCTGCGCCCATTCAATCCCCGCTTCGCTCATGGCCATGACCGAAAATAAAATTAGGGTCGGTGTAAAAAGCATATGGAACCAAAAGCGCAATAGACTCAAGGATTCAAGCAAAGCCCCTTCCCCGATGAGTATGCCGAGTGCATAGATGGTATTATCATAAATTAATGCCCCTACTACGAAGAAAATAACGCTCGAAAAGGTCCACTTTTTATGAGTGCGTAGCCCCCAGATAAGCAAAAACACATACGCGAGTGCAAAAAAACCGAAAATAAACGAATCCATGTAACCACCTCCACTAACTTATTTATACCCGCTAAAATTCTATTTACGCTTTTGTTTGCTATTTTCAAGTCGTCCCAAGTTTGACCCCTTGATGAGCTATTCGTGAGTAGATGTTTTGTTATGTTATTATAGGGCGAGTGTAAATATATATTCTAAATATAAGTGTCGGATAATTTGTTTATAAAGTGTAATTTATTATGCATAAATTGTTTGGAAATAGGCATTCTCGTATATATATGTTATAATTAGCTTTTACTACGTATAAGGACGTGACTATCTTGATTAAAATTGAACTACCAAAACCAGACCTTGTCATCCGCCAGCGCGAGCAAGATTTGAAACCCGGCGACGTACCGATCACACCATACTTCGGATTCATCGACTTCCATAAAATCACACGCGAAAAAGGCGGCATTTTCTTCTTCTACAATGAAAAGAACGAACTTCTTTTTGTCGGTAAGGCCCGCAAAATCCGCCATCGCATTAAAAAGCACTTTGAAGACAACGTATCCCCTATGAAGAACCACCGCGATGAAATCTTTAAAATCGAGGTATATGAAATCGAGGATCCGATGGAACGTGAAATCTACGAAACATATGCAATCAATACACTACGTGCAAAATACAACACGGATAAGGTTTTCTATTAACCCCTTCCCTTCTATCCGGCTTAGAAAGTAAGGAAGTGCGGATGAAGACAAAGAAAGCATTCAGTCAAAGCGATTGAATGCTTTTTTGCTATAAGGACACTGGTCTGCCTTCTCGCATAGTTTACATAATATAGTTACATGTACACCGATTAATCCAAAAGAATTTTATAGTCTAAAGAATTTAAAATGATTTGTTGTCTGGCTAGCGTCGCCGATTGCTGGATTTTTTTATTCTTGGCAATTTAGCTGCCGGCTGCTTTCTTATCCAGTGTAGATATTTTTTCATTTCAGGGTCATCCTGCAGTTTTTCAATTGTGTTAAGCCTTATAGCCAATTCTGAATTCAGATAAAGAGCATGAATTTGTTTATGGCAAGGAATGCACAGTTTTGATGTATCTTCAGGACCTCCCCCAAATTCTCTCGGGGTTAAATGGTGAATGCTTCGCTCAACATCATCCCGCAAACAAAGTTCACATCTGCCTCTCCCTGCTTTGGTCATAACAATCTCTTCCCTTCTACTCCTATCGGATTGGGTTCCATGTCATCCATCAACCTTAAATTCACTTTACTTTGCAGCTCCTCCGCCTATTTTGCCAATTCAGATAAAAAATGATTCACTATTTGCTCCTCCAGCTGTGGCTTTCCCTTCTTTCTATAAAACGGATTGGTTCCAACGCTGTTAATTCAATATGTCAATATTTCTATTAAAGGTACAGGTATTCAAGCAACTCCATCATGACTTCACATTACAGATAGTACCTTGTATGCAATAGGCTCGTTAAAATCCGAAAAGCGTACTTTCTCCTTACAGCAGATGGTTTTAATTTTCTATATTTTCATTTAAAATAGATTAAGTATTTGCAAGGAAAATAGCAATTCTTATCAGACAAAGGAATATGAACAAGGAGCAGAAGATGAAGGAAACACTTAATAAACTATTTTTATGCCTCACAATCTTGTTTTTCATTTTCATGGCGGTGCTGGACTTCTTCCCGTCCATCGGCATCAGCCCAAAGATGGCCGTCATCGGCGTCGTCGTGTTCGGAATTTTAACGGCCGCTACAGAATACCGGCCGTACACAACCGCCACACCTAAAAAAAGGTTCCG
>JAZUQF010000338.1:0-3440 GCA_045605545.1 Lysinibacillus sp. | reverse complement strand
CAGCGGTTCCGTCCGAACGAGCGTTACCATATAGTGCGCATCATGTGCGTTACTTGTCCATGTCTTGGCGCCATTGACAATCCAGCCCCCCTCCACCTTCTCGGCGCGGGTCACGACAGATGCCAGATCCGATCCACTGTTTGGTTCGCTCAAGCCGATGCCGAAGAAGCATTCCCCTTTAATGATCCGGGGCAGGAAGAATTCCTTCTGGTGCTCCGTTCCAAAGCGCATCAGCGAGGGCCCCGTCTGCCGGTCTGCAAACCAGTGGGCCGCTACGGGGGCTCCCGCTGCCAGGAACTCCTCGGTAAGAATATAGCGGTCTATCATGCTGCGCTCCGCTCCACCATATTGCTTCGGCCATGTCATCCCGATCCAGCCTTGTTCGGCAATCAATTTTGAAAACTGCGGATCCGAACCGCTCAGCCATGAATCGCATTTCGTCTGGAAAGTGCCTTGCTCCAAGTGCTTTTGTAGGAACCCTCTCACCTCTTGGCGGAATGTTTCCTGCTCTTCTGTAAATTGAACAGTTGGTAATTTCATCCAGAATCCTCCTTTACACATATACGGTAATAGCAACCTATTATTAGTATTGTATATTTTCAGAATATTATTGACAATTTAATTTTAGAATAATTCGTTTTAAAACAGAATATTTGTGTATTTACGATTGATTTTCATCAAACGCTTAGTAACCCTTTTTTAAAAGGAGCCGCCTCGTTCCAGCTCCGCCCGGTCAACAAGATATTTTGCCCCCACCGAAACAAATAACATAAAACTTTTATGGTAATAGTTAACAATATATGTCGCGTTGTGATATAGTCATGTTATGACATAGAGGAGGTTTGGAATGGAAAAGGTTTTTAAGAAGTATGGGCCGATGACAGAAACCGCCTTTTATATTTTATTTTCATTGACAGAGCCACGGCATGGCTATGGCATCATCAAAAACATAGAGGATTTGACGGCAGGACGCCTAAAGCTTGGTTCCGGCACCATTTACGGGACGCTGACAAAAATGCAGAAAGACGGTTTGATTGTCATATTTGCTGATGGAGAGCGGAAAACGATTTATGAGATGACCACGCTGGGAAGACGTGTCCTGCAGCGGGAAATGGACCGCATCAAAGAAATGCATCATCACATTCGGACATTTGAGGAGGGACGTTCATGAAGAAAATGAAATGGCTTTGGAGCTATCGGATAGAGGAAACGGAGGAATGGTTGGAACAGATGGCCGGCAGAGGATGGGTGCTAGAGGGGTTCTCCCCCTTGCTACGGATCTTTTCTTTCAAAGCGACGGAAGCGCGCCAACTGAGATACCATATTGACTATAAGGCATCTGATGACGGTCGCCTTGAACAAGCAGGCTGGCAAACAATGGCGAAGACGAAAAGATGGACATTCCGCAGCGCAGAAAATCCGCAGCTTTACCCAGGAAGAGATGCCCTCTTCAAGCGATTCCGCCTGCATATGTACAGCATACTGTCGGTACTCTCCTTTTTCTTCCCTTTCTTGCTTATACCGATTGCGATATTGTCATTGCTGACCCAGACAGAACCGACAGGAATCCATTTGCTCTTGTTGCTGGCCGCTTCAATCGGTGAATTAGGACTGGTCCTGTGGGTATATGCATTCTTCCGCAAGCAGGAGCGGAAATTGCTCGGCCTGCCTGAAATGTGGAAGGCACGAAAGACAAATCATAAGAAGCTGCGCATCGGTTGGTTCTATGACCCTTACCATACGAAGAAGTGGCTTCAAAAGATGTTCGACGAGGGCTATGAGCTGGAGAAGGCGGGGGCAATATGGTTTTATTTCAAACCGCGCCAAGCTGAGGCAATACGCTATGAAATCATCTATGAAAACAAAGTTGACCCTACGTACTATCATATCCATGAGGCAGCAGGCTGGCGGCTCGTCCATACTTCGTCATCCTCGGTCATGAACAGCACTCTATGGGCAATGCCCCATGTCGCAGATGAGGAGCCCCCGGCCATTACATATGATACCCGGGAACGCCAGCGAATCGTGAAAAAGAATTTTACAATGACGACGGTCATTTCCCTCATTTTGATGCTGGCCCAGTCCCTTTCGATTTCAAACTATCTATTATTGGAAGATGATCCGTTCTCCTCCCTGGAGTTCATCAGCTCTGCAACTGCCTTGAATATATTCCTGGTCATCATGTGGCTCGTATTATATGTGAAAAGTTTACTTGGATATAGACGCGAGATGAGGGAAATGCGTGATGATTAGGACTGCCCTGTAGGTGGGATGAGGATGAGGCCATACCCGTGGAAAGCGACCCGGCTGTAACGGAAATCCACTTTCACAAGCTTAGACTAACAGTAAAAGGGAAATCAACTCGCACGATAATTTAATTCTCTGTACATTATTATCACTTGAAATCCTTTATACAAATGTACAAAGGATTTCACAGTAATATAGGAGGGGAAACTATGAAATTAGTGATATTTTTCGGGCTAATGATAGTATCGTTGGTAATGTCGTTGCTGTTAGGTCGAATTCTACTAAAAAGATATAATAATCTACGGAAACCTTTATTATTATCGGTTTTAACAAACATTGTTATTTTAGGGTTAGGTAGTGTTTGGTGGTTTTTAACTGAAACCGATGGGATAAGCCAAGGACTTGGTGTACTTTTTTACTGCATTGCAATGGCAGTAATAGCAGTTATAGATCTAATAGTATTATCGATAGCAAAATCAAAGCAAAAGGAAATTTGACCTCTCAAATGGAGGTCTTTTTTATGCAGTTCTTCACAAATCTACTGTCATTCTAAAAGAGATGCTCATGCGGCATGTCCGTTCTGGCTAAGGCATGAGCACCTCTCATACAGCTGCTTATACACCCCAATAACGGCGACTATATCCATTCAGAACAAGCCGCCTATTCACGCTATTCAAATCTTTCTTCAACGAGTAAACCCTTGCAGCAAGATTCTAGAATATACCCTCCAATTCCTCCGCGGCCAATTCGATTGCCTCTATCCCTTGCGGCAGTGCGCCCGACATCCAGACGAAGCCATGAATCAATCCCTCATAGCGTTTCAACGTTACCCCCACTCCTGCATCCAGCAGTTTTTTAGCATACGCTTCCCCTTCGTCGCGCAGCGGATCGTATTCGGCGGTCACGACAAGGGCAGGTGGCAGACCACTGACGTCCTTGGCAAGCAATGGAGATGCATAAGGGTTCTTGCCGTCCTCTTCTTGCTGCAAGTAATGATTCCAGAACCACACCATACTATCTTTTGTTAGGAAGTAGCCGTCTGCATTCTCCTGATAGGATGGTGTTTCGAAATTATGCTCCGTCACAGGATAAAACAGAATCTGATAGGAAATCTTCGGACCGCCCCTATCTTTCGCCATCAGGCACACAGCCGCCGCCAGGTTGCCACCCGCACTATCTCCGGCGACAGCAAG
>JAZUQF010000337.1:0-1587 GCA_045605545.1 Lysinibacillus sp. | reverse complement strand
CCTTCTGTAAATGATATGAACCAAATAGGAAAAAATGCATTACGGGATGGCTGCAATAGAAAAAACCTCGGCGACAAGAAAAATCGTCCGAGGTTCCATAGAAAAAATCTCTTCAGTTCGAGAACCGCTTTATGTGATTAGTGGGGAAAATGAAAGAGATTTTCATCTTTTTAAAAAAACGCGATGTCAACCCCCAGCTTACCAGCTTCATTCACTCATCCTGCGCAAAGAGGGATGTGCTATGCATCGGCTGGACTCTCGCCTTCGGATCGAGGTAGGCTTTTGCGTTATTGACCGCTGTCGGCCCCTCCCCGAAGCCTACCGCAATCAGCTTCACTTTCCCTTCATAAGTACAGACGTCCCCGGCGGCATAGATGCCCGGGATATTCGTTTCTTGCTTTGAATTCACCAGAATCGAGTTTTTATCCATCTCCAGCCCCCATGACTTCATCGGACCAAGAGAGGAGGAGATGCCGTAATTGACGATGACGTCATCAACATCGATGGTGTGCCTCGTCCCTTCCTTCGCATGTTCAATGACTACCTGGGTGATTGCTTCTCCACCTATCAGCTCTGCAGGGACATACGGTGTTTTGATATCCACTGAGGAATTCATCAATCGCTCGATGCTGTGTTCATGGGCGCGGAATTTATCACGGCGATGAATCAATGTCACTTTTTCCGCAATCGGCTCCAGCATCAGCGCCCAGTCGACGGCCGAATCTCCCCCGCCGAACAAAGCCACTTTCTTCCCTGTAAACTGCTTCATATCCTTGATGAAATAATGAAGGTTCGCCGATTCGAAGACTTGCGCTTCCGCCAACTCCAGCTTGCGTGGCTGGAAGGCGCCATTTCCTGCCGTAATGATGATGGTCTTCGTATAATGGATGCCTTTATTGGTGTGTAGTTGAAACGTCCCGTCCTCGCGCTTCTCCACCTGTTCAATGGCCTCTTCCAGGCAGACAGCAGGATGGAAGGGCTCCATTTGTTTTTTCAGCCCCTCGATCAAATCCTGCGCCCGCACCTTTGGAAAACCGGCCACATCATAAATATATTTCTCGGGATACAGGGCACTGAGCTGGCCCCCCAGCTCCGGTAGGCTTTCAATGATTTTCACCTTTGCCTGCCGCATGCCGCCATAGAAAGCTGTAAATAAACCGACGGGCCCTCCCCCGATGACCGTGATATCAAATAGTTCCTCTTGCGTCATCCTTCTTCACCTCTGTCTGCAAAATTCGATTTTCCCTTACATCCAATGTCTGAAATACGGAGCATCTTCTCTTTCGAAAAATCGTTCTTTCCAGTAATGGCGCATGTTGTCACAGTCCCCTGCATCATACGCCCTATTGCCCGATATGGTGATTCATTCCAGCAGTAACTGCGGATTACTCCATACTACTTTTGTTCATACCCTCGAATGCCGCCTTCAATCACGTCAGGATGAATGGAGGTATCTGGACAGTTCCTGGCAGGCCTGCCCAACTTTCGGCGCCTGGTTCCTGCAGTTTCTTTTTCAGGCCCGTCCGATAGTTTTTAAGTCGGAGGCCAAGCGGTAGGAAGACAACACCCACAGCCAACTCCTTGGGT
>JAZUQF010000336.1:0-1533 GCA_045605545.1 Lysinibacillus sp. | reverse complement strand
TGTATTTCTTTATTGTTCAGTGCCGCTTGTGCATTTGCGCCGAACATTACACTGCTGATTCTAGCGCGCGGTGCATCCGCATTTGGTGCGGGAGGTATGGTGGCCATTTCGACGGCGCTGATCAGGGACAGCTATGAAGGAAAGGCGATGTCGAAGGTGCTGTCCGTTACACAAGCATTTATGCTGATTGCACCGATGCTGGCACCTGTCTTGGGGGCACTGATTTTAGAGGTGGCCGATTGGAAGATGACGTTTATTGTATTGGCTGCGTTGACGGGCGTTTCGCTTGCCGGGGCATTCCTATTGCAAGAAACGCTACCGGCCGAGGAGCGTACGCAGGGAAGTACGGTTCAATCTATTTTAGGATTGAGGAAAGTGGCGAAAAACCCTAACTTCTCCAGCCTATTGTTGGTCGGGGCCTTCATCGCTGCGCCATTCATGGCCTACCTGGCGCTCGCTTCTTATATCTATATCGATGGCTTTGGCGTGTCGGAAACAACATTCAGCATGTATTTCGCACTCAACGCCGCAGCCTCCATTCTAGGGCCGGTCATATACATGCGATTCGGTGCAGGCTCGGTGAAAAAAGCGATCAATGCCGGCATTGTCGTATCCATCATTTCAGCGGTATTGATTTTAACGGTAGGGGATACAGCGCCAATTGTCTTCCTATTGTCGTACATCCTTTACTCTGTCGTGACGTCCTATTTCCGTCCGTTGATTTCCGATTTATTATTATCGGCTACGAAGACAGATGTAGGGGCGGCATCTTCCGTTATGAACTTCGGCTTCACGGTTGTCGGGAGTATCGGCATGGTCGTCGGATCACTGGCATGGAGCAGTTATACAAGTGGATTGGCGATTACGATGCTGATCTTCATTTCAATCACCATCCTGGTCTGGTTGTACATCCTAAAGGCGAAGTCGATCAACTTTGATTGGAAATGAAATGGTTAACCCTTACACCTTCCCATTGAAAGGAAAGAGCTCCTTATTTCTCATATAAAAGGAAGCTCTTATATTAGCTTGACAGCTTCGGCTGTTGGAGAGAAAACATTAAAGAGGAACATATTTAGGGACACGATTCACGTATGAATTCGTGTCCCTATTTTCGTTGTTATATCAGCGTTTTGGATAATTACGCATCAAAATTAACACATCAATTCGGATAGAAATTAACAACAACTTATAAATTTTCATCTTATGGTAACAACCTTCAAACGCATGTGGATAAAAGGTTTAAAGGAGATATATCCTCAAATGTTGAAATAGTTATTTGAAAGGGTGAATAACTTTGTTGAAAATTTTCCAAATCGTATTTTCAATTATTACTGTATCTCTTGCAGGCTATGGGCTATTTACAAAGGATTTTCAATTTAATGGATATATGAATCTATTTTCAGGCTTAACAATGCTTGTTTTAGGGGTACAAGAACTCAAAAGAAATAAATTATTTTCGGGTTGGCTGCTAATAGGTGTATTTGCATTTTTAGTGCTTGTAGTTATCCAAAGTTTTATGTTGAATTATTAATA
>JAZUQF010000335.1:0-7622 GCA_045605545.1 Lysinibacillus sp. | reverse complement strand
TCGCCGGAATACACCCCTGACAGCACAGGGGCGATCTGCCTGCGTACAATTTCCTCTCCTAGGAAATGCTCGAGGAACTCCCCGATGGAACTTTCCTTCGTAAAGCCCGGATTGGGCATCTCCAGGTCCTTCAGCGCCCTCGCCTTTCCTTCCTCCGAGATGAGCGTACTGGCCTGGAGCGAATCGGTGCTCATCGGAATGCCGAATGTCGACCCGGCCGGTATTGCGTGCAGCTCGTCATTCGTATGGATGTAAGAAACGCCGGTCTCGTTATAGACAAGCTCCTTTTCAAAATCAAGCTCCTGCACCAGCTCGAGCACCCCCGGATGGCGTGCTACGATGGAGTCCGCCCCCGTCTCCATGATGAACCCTCCGTCATGCACCGAATGGATCTTCCCGCCAAGATATTCGTTGCGTTCAATCAGGACCAATTCGGCCTCGATGCCCTTTTCCTCCAGCTGCCGCTTCAAATAATGCATCGTGCATAGACCTGTGATTCCTCCGCCTACGACTACTACTGTTTTCATATATACATCTCCTATACTTTCAAAATAACTTGCTCCTAGTATAAACGTTTTTCAGCGGGAATACGTAATCGGCCGATTACAAAATAATAACAAAAGGCAGCGGCAAGCCGGCCAAAGAAAAAGCGCAACCTCCAACGTCCCAGAGGTTGCGCATGCTTTTATAGGGAAGGGAGCCTTTCCGTCAATGTTTTCATCTCGACTTCCAATGCGGCCGAGCGCTTTTCGAAGTAGCCAATCCGGTCATCCGCACGATTCGCCACCGTGCTGTCCGGTGCCAGCATTTCCACTACATCGCATGTAAAAAGGCGCAGCGTCCGTAGCCCTGCCTCGAGCTTCCGGACTTCCTTGCCATATATCGCGACTGTCTCGTCCTTCGTCTTCCCTTTCCTTATTTCTCTTCTGTTCTCAAAAATCATCTCATCGAGCCGATCGAAGCGACTTTGCTGCCGCTCCTCCACGCACCCAATCTTTTCCGTGTATTTCCCTTCATCGGCCTGGTCGATGCCTGCATCCTTGAACCCTTTTAAATAGCCGATGATTGTGCTGAGCTCCGTCAGATCCTCCTGCTGCTGCGCCAGAATCTTATGCAATTCCCGGATCTGTCCCCCATTATAGGAAGCTGTTTCTGTGGATGGATTAGGTACTGCAAATAATAGCATCATAAAACCTCCTTAGTTAATCTCCTACTGCACTATTAGCCTGTTCGATGGGGGATGTAAACATTCCTGCCTATATCGGCTTTCTTTTTACTATTCACCTTGCGGACAAAAAATACTCCTTATCCTATTAGGGCGTTCACCATTCCCGGTCGGCCTCTTCTAGCTGGGCAGCAGCGGCAAGGCGCCATTTTTCAGCCTCTTCGTCGTCCTGCGGGATGCATTCTCCCGACTCATACATATAAGCGAGATTCATCTTCGCCTGATAATCGCCGAGCAGCGCCGCCTGCTTGTAATAGGCAGCAGCCTTCATCCCGTCCCGCTCTACGGCAATGCCTTTTTCGTGCAAGTAGCCGAGATTGTAGATAGCATCTATATGAAACTGCCCGGCCGCCCGCTCGAACCACTCCAATGCCTTGTCCAGATCCCGTTCCTTCCCGAGAAGCCCCTCCAGATAAATGCAGCCCAGGCGGTACTGTGCATCATCATAGCCGCCTGCTGCCGCCCGCTCGTAATATGCACAGGCACGCACTTCATCCGCCGATGTCCCGAGTCCTTGTTCATACATGATTCCCAGTGTGAACATCGCCTCCACGACACCTTTTTCCGCAGCATAGACGAACCACTCCAATGCCTTTTCCTCATCCACTTCCACCGATTCGCCGTTCAAGTACATATCCGCCAGGTTATTCGCTGCATCCGCATGGCCCTGCTTTGCCGCCCGCTCGTACAGCCCGAATGCCCGCTCCTCATCGATATCGGTCCCGATGCCGGCATAATAGCAGTTCGCCAGTTCGTATTGGGCAGGAGCATGCTGTTGCGCCGAAGCCTTCTCCAGCCATATAACCGCTTCACTATCCTGCCCTTTCTCCTTTAACGCCATGGCCACCGTAAACATGGCCTCATTCTCTCCATCCAGTGCGCGCAAAATCGTTCCCTGCCATTCTGTTCCCATCAACTCGAGTAATAAATTTTGATCCATCACGACTCTCCTCTGAAATAATCGATTAAAAACTGCTTGAATTCATTAGCCGCCGGCGACAGATATCTCCCCTTCACCCAGGCGATTCCGATTTTCCTGCGGCATGTGGGCGAGCTTACCGAAATCTTCTTTACATTAAAGTGTTCAAGCCCTTTGATGTGGGGAATGAGCGATACACCGAGTCCAGCCCCGACAAATCCCGCCACCGTATGCATCTCTTCCCCGGAGAAAGTGGTATGGGCCGTGACCCCCGCCTCCTTCAGCAGCTGGTCGACGATTTGGCGCAGGGAATTGCCGCGCTTTATCGAAATGAAGGATTCATCCTTTATCTCATGGAGCTCGATTATATCCTTGGCTGCCAGGGGATGCTTCGACGGGACGATGACGAACAGCTCCTCGCTCCATAGTTCCACCCATTCAATGTCGATGATTTTCGATTCGATTTCCTGGGATAGGCACAAGTCGATGGCACCTTCCTCAAGCCGCATCAATAAATTGAGCGCTGTCGCCTGCGTGAGGGAGAACTCCATATGTGGATACTTCTTCGGAACGGTCGCCATGAGTTCCGGCACGACTTCCATGCCGAGCGTATGGATGAAGCCAAACGACACCTCCCCATGTCCAGGCGTGGTAATATCGCCGAATTCCTGCATGATTTTTTCATATTCAGCCAATATAATATCCACGCTTTCCAAAAAAAGAATCCCATAGCGGTTTAGAAAAATGGAGCGTCCCTGCCGATCAAAAAGCGGCACCCCAAGCTCCTGTTCGATATTGGCAATCGACTTGCTGAGCGCCGGCTGGGAGATGCTGAGTTTCTCTGCAGCGCGCGTCATATGCTGCAGATGGGCAACCGTTTTGAAGTAGTGCAACTGCTGAATTTCCATGGGAAAATGTCTCCTTTTAATTAATAACTAAAAGATATCGAAATGATAGAAACAATAAATTGTACTTATGCATTTATAGCACTATAATAGCTATAGCGAAACAATTTCATATCAAATTTTCTTCTGGATTACAACCATTTTTCATTATTTTTCGATTGATTGTCACATTTTCTTACATCAAATAAATCATTACACATTTAAAAAGGAGTTTGTTTTAAAATGAAAATCATCCCACCGAAGCCCTTTACCATTGAAGCTGGCAAGCGTGCTGTCCTTCTATTGCACGGCTTTACCGGAAATACAAATGATGTAAAACGTTTAGGTAAATATTTAGCGGATCGCAGCTATACAGTCCACGCACCGCTTTATAAAGGGCACGGCGGCGACCCTAAAACGTTGATTCAGACAAACCCTGTTGAATGGTGGAACAGCGTAATCGAAGGCTATGACACGCTGCGCAACCTCGGCTATGAGGAAATCGCCGTTGCCGGTGTATCGCTTGGCGGCATCTTCTCGCTGAAGCTCGGTGTTGAACGCCCGACAAAGGCCATTGTTACAATGTCTGCGCCTGCCATCGCAAAAAGTCCTGAAAGCCTGCAGAGCCGCATCATCGAATACGCGATCAATTATAAAAAATTATCAGGCACCTACGACCCGAACGAAGATCGTCCGGAACGTGTGGCGGATCTTGTGCGGATGCCATCACTTGACTATTTGCAAGGAATGATTAATGATACTAGTAGCAAACTGGAAACAATCCAGACGCCGGTACACATCCTGAGAGGCTTGCAGGATGATGAATACTACTGTGAAAGCGCCGACCTCATTTACAGCTCCGTCAAGTCACGCATCAAATCCGTGAAGACGTTTGTAAACTCCGGCCACATTCTGACATTAGGCAAAGAACGCGATCTAGTGTTCGAGGAAGTCTACCGTTTCTTCGAAGGATTGAAATGGAAAGAATAATGAATAGACAGTCCTTTCTTTGTCTATACTAACGATATTATCCCCTGCAGAACACCCCTTCTGCTATATATACGAAAATAAGCGACGAGGAAGATTCCCCATCTCCTCGCCGCTTATTTTAATTCTCCAACATGACCTCTTCATAAAAGTTCGTGATGATTTTTGCCGCCTGGGCACGCGTCAGATAGCCAGTCGGGTTGAATTTTCCCGTAGAGCCTATGCCGGATGCAATTTTCTTATCATAAAGGAATGTAATGGCCTGCTGGTATTCACCACTATAGGTGCTGATGTCGATGAACGGCGCCGTTTTTGCCGGTTTATACGCCTCACCTGCCACATGTTCATACGCACGATGCATCATCACTGCCATCTGGGCACGTGTGATTCGGTCGCCCGGTCTGAATAATTGGCCGATTCCTGTGACGATTCCCGCTTCATAGGCCGCCGCGACTTCCCGCTGTGTTTCTTCGGCATAGCTCGCCATATCCTTGAACGGTACAGCGGATTTCGCCTCCAGCTTCAGCGCACGAGTCAGAATCGATGTCATCTGGGCGCGCGTCAGTTGAGCAGAAGGCTTGAACGTGCCATCTTTGTAGCCATTCATCAGCCCATACTCTGCCGCCTTCATTGCATAGCTGTAAAATTCATTGTCCTTTGGAATATCCGTGAAGTCCCGCTTCACCTCAGGCAACGGCATCAGCATGATATAATCGACAACAGGCTCTTCAAACTGCTCTGCCACAGCTTTGTAGCCATCCTCGCTCGGATGGATGTTGGCTGGATTCGGCAGGTACGTTGCCGTATCGGCGGCGATTAACTCGTCCACATCCACAAAGTATGCGCCATTTCTATCAGCCATCCCCTTCACCTGCTCATCCAATGCCGCCACAAGCATGTTCAATTGAGCAGAAAGCTCCGTTACATAAGGGAAGGGATTGTAATATCCCATGACAAATACATCCGCAGTCGGGTTAAGCTGTGAAATGCGCTTCAAGATGGCATCATAATTGCCCACTATCTTGACGATCGCCCGCTGGACTTCAGCCATGTCGAAGCTGATATTCCCCTCCTCATCGCGCTTTACATTTCCCAGAAGGTCGTTCGCCCCGACGCTGATTGTAATGACGTCGGCCTTCTTCACTTCATCCAACAGAGAAACAACTTCCCCTGTTTCAGACGACGGCTTCTCCACATCCTTGTTCAGTTCAGCCAGCACCTGCTCCGTCTTGTAGCCGGGATATGCGAATCCCTTGTTGTAGGAGGCAAGCAGCCCTTGTTCCTTCAGCATTTCTGCCAGAAAATCCGCATAGCCCGTTCCGATTTCCCCTGTTTCAATCATGCCGGCAGCAAGGGAATCCCCCAACGCCAGATAATGTGCGGGTTCTCCCTGATTGCCCGTCAAGGCTGTTGCCGGACTGACGAGCTGGAAGCTCAGGAATAGTACAGCCAAAAACTTGAATAACTTCAAAATCAATTCCTCCTTTTCTAGTTAATAGATTCATTATAATGGAAGCTATCGACCTCCTGCAAAATTCCGCACGAAAGATATGTCCCCACCAAACGAGATGGGGACATACCTTTCTCATGCATGGCCATATAGCTTATACCTTCCTGCCTGCAAATAAAAGGCAGCTGCATCAGCTGCCCTCTAGTTTCGTAACATTGAAATTTTCTTCGATGAGGAGCCAGTTTTGCGGGAAGGACAACCCCAGCTTCCAAAAGCCGATTCCCCGGAGGCCGAGCCTTTTCAACAGATCGAACTTCGCCTGGATGGACCTTGCATCTTCGAACCACACGACGTGTTCCCTTCCTTCCTCATCCCGGTAATTGAAGAATGGCGCCTGTGCCTTTGTGTCATATTCGATGGCCACCTGGTAACGGGCAGCAAGCCGGATGGCCGTTTGCGGGCTGACCGCCCTTGCGTACTCGCCCCCCTGTACGAATGGGAGCGTCCAATCATAGCCGTAAATGTTCTGGCCCATGATGATCTTATCCGCCGGCATCTCCGTCAGTGCATAATTCAGTACACGCTCCACCTCATTAATCGGTGATACGGCCATAGGAGGACCGGCCGAATAGCCCCATTCATAGGTCATCAGCATGGCAAAATCAACGACCTGGCCTATCGCTCCGTAATCATGTGCGACAAACCATTCGCCCGGCTGGTCCGCCCTGGTCTTTGGGGCCAGCGCAGCGCTGACGCTCATCCCCACCTCATGCAGCTGTTCGACCGCACGCTGTAAGAATTGCACATAGGCGAGCCGCTGTTCCCCCGGCAAATGTTCAAAATCGAACATGACCGCACGCACCCCACCCAATTCCTCGGCAAAGGAGATGATATTCTCGAGCAGGAGATTCTGGACTGCGCTGCTTTGTAATATATCCCGCCCCAGCTCGCCACTGAATGCCCCCTCTTCAAGATTCGTCACCACCAGCATGGTCACCGCTCCGGTATTCTGCCTCACCTCATCCAAGCCATTGCTCGGCGGCGGGCGCAAACTGCCGTCCCGCCTTGCCTCCAGGCTGAATAGACTTATATAGGTGAGCTGCCTTCCAGCGTTCGTGGCCTCCCCTAATAATGCCGGACTTATGGCATCCCCCCTCGGCTCCAGGAACGCCAACGTTTCAACGTCCTTCTTGGGCTGTGGTGGAATGTAAAGCTGGGTGCCCACCTGCAATGGCTGATTGACGTCCAGACCATTCAACCGTGCCAACTCATCCACATTCATCCCGTACCTTTGGGCAATGCTAAACAAGCTATCCCCGGGCTGTACCCAATAAAACCGTCCATATATCGGTATGACCAGTGCCTGCCCAACAACAAGCCGTTCCGGATTCTGCAATTCATTCGCCTGTATAATCGCCTGCATCGTCGTACGATATGCCTGAGCCAAACCATACAGCGTCTGACCAGGTTGTACTACATGAATTTGCATCATCTTCCCCCTCTGCGACTACCATATGCGATACGTGCCTCCTGCATACCTCGAGTATAAGGATTATCAGAGGATGAAGGCATTTTCCCGGCAGCCTCTTGCGGATATTTGGCACCTGCCTTCATTCGTGATCGGCTCCAGGGCACCAGCGAAAAAAATGAGAATAAAACAGCAAAAGCATGGCATCTTTGATTGATGCCATGCTTTTGGGCTGTAGGCGGGCTTTCCGGGGAGTACTTCACGGTTTCTCCCACGAATCGCTTCCTTTCTAGTCGGCAGGCGATACGCCCGCCTCCATTTTCTTTCCCACCCCTCTCTGCATCACCCTATACCATTCATAGCATAGCAGCGTGATGATGAGCAGCTCGATGACGCCTCCCCCGTAGTACATCCATTGGGCACCCGTCTCTACCTGCCCGACAGTCGCCATATGGGGCGGATTGGCATACAGCCATTTTGCCAGAATGTTATGGGCAGCAATGGAGAGGACAAGGATGGCCGACCGCATCATCCAGGAACCTCGGTGCGGATGGAAATCCACCGATAGCAGCGCATGGGTGAACAAATAGCCAGCAAGGAAAATATGCATATGCACAATGTAATGGACCATCATGGACATATGCATCATCATGTACAGGTCCGTCGTATAAAGCAGCCATAACCCACCG
>JAZUQF010000334.1:0-4976 GCA_045605545.1 Lysinibacillus sp. | reverse complement strand
GGATTTCGTTATGTCAGATTTGCAGAAGCAGATAATCGAAGAATTGCACGCAATGCCTGAAATCAATGTGGAGGAGGAAATACGCAAGTCCATTGATTTCATGAAGGCTTATGCGAAAAAACACAGCTTCATCAGAGGCTTTGTGCTGGGCATCAGTGGAGGACAGGATTCCACACTGACAGGCAAGCTGGCACAAATGGCGGTGGATGAGCTGAATGAAGAGGCTGGCGAGAAAAAGTATGCATTCATCGCCGTGCGCCTTCCGTACGGTGTACAGGCGGATGAAAAGGACTGCCAGGATGCGCTCGATTTCATCGGGCCGGATAAGATCTACAAAGTGAACATCAAGGATGCGGTGGATGCCAGCGAACGCGCCTTGGCGGATGCAGGCATCGAACTGAGCGATTTTGCGAAGGGCAATGAGAAGGCCCGCGAACGCATGAAGGTGCAGTATTCCATCGCGGCGATGCATAATGCCGTTGTATTGGGTACCGACCATGCGGCGGAGGCAATCACCGGCTTCTTCACGAAGTTCGGGGATGGCGGTGCGGACCTGATGCCGCTCTTCCGCCTGAATAAGCGCCAGGGCAAACAGATGCTGGCTCATTTGAACTGCCCGGAGCACCTATATTTGAAGGTGCCGACAGCGGATTTGGAGGAGGACCGTCCATCTTTGCCGGATGAGGTGGCGCTGGGTCTGACGTATGAGCAGATAGACGATTACCTAGAAGGCAAGGACATTCCGGAAGAGGCACAAAAGGTGCTGGAGGGGCATTACCTCCGCTCTGAGCATAAACGCCATCTTCCAATCACGATATTCGATGACTTCTGGAAATAAAGGAGAGGGGTACGGCGAGTCGTAAGCCTTCAGATGAAGGACGGCTCCTCTCCCGACCATTCCATCAGCCGCACTGCTTCTGTTGCAGTGCGGCTTTCTTCATATGGGAAAGAACACTTTTTAGGGAGGGCTACTGATGAGGACGACGCGTGTAGGCTCTGTAGGCAGCCATGTATATGGGCGTACAAAAAGACAGTTGGAGAGGGAAGAGGCGTTTGCCATCATGAGTGACGGGCGCTCCCTTGATGACTTCAACCGGCAGCAGCGGCAAAAGCGGGAGAAGAAGAAAAATGTGCCGCCCCAGAAGAAGGTGCACGTCAACAAACGCCAGCACATCCTGATCAAGGGCATCTGTTTTGAAGGGGAGGCAGCGGCCATGGTGCGGAACCATTTATTGAGGTGCTCGGAGCAGGTGAACTACATAAGCAACCTGAAGCGGCGGAATGATACATACCGAACATCCATATAGCCATCCAGCAGCCAAGCTGCCAGGGTGGCTTTTGTGCAGGGGCTAAAACGCCTCATAACCGCTTTAGGCCCCCTGCAAATGACGGCACCTAGCACCGAAGTACGTGTCATAAATAAGGAAAACATTGTATAAGTTGTATTCGCCAGCCCTTTTCGATATGCTTAAAGTAATCTAGAAAATTCAAACAATTGCTGTTTAAAACTTCAAGGAGGCTACCTATGCAGGAACATATACACGCTGTCATAGAAAATATAGAAAAAGTCATGATTGGAAAGCGGGATGTGGCCGAGCTGAGCATCGTGGCGCTGCTCGCAGGCGGGCATGTCCTGCTTGAGGACGTGCCGGGGGTCGGCAAGACGATGATGGTGCGCTCGCTCGCCAAATCGGTCGGCGCCGAGTTCAAGCGCATCCAGTTCACACCGGATCTGCTGCCGTCCGATGTAGTGGGCGTCTCCATCTACAATCCGAAGACGCTCCAGTTCGAATTCCGTCCGGGGCCGATTGTCGGGAACATCATCCTCGCCGATGAAATCAACCGTACATCGCCGAAAACGCAGGCTTCGCTTTTAGAGGCGATGGAGGAGGCGTCCATCACGGTCGATGGGGAAACATTGTCCATTCCGAAGCCGTTCTTCGTCATGGCGACGCAAAATCCGATTGAGTATGAAGGGACATATCCGCTGCCGGAAGCGCAGTTGGACCGTTTTTTATTGAAGATCAGAATGGGCTATCCGTCTGTCCAACAGGAAATCGAGGTGCTGCGCCGCGCTGAAAATAAGCAGCCGATCCAGGAAATCGGTGCCGTCATGGCGGTGGACGAGCTGCTTGCCCTGCAACAGGCGGTCCAGCAGATTTATATAGAGGATGGCGTGAAAGGCTATATAGTCGATATCGCCAGAGCGACACGCGAGCATTCGAAGGTCTATCTCGGTGTCAGTCCGCGTGCTTCCGTAGCCCTCATGAAAGCATCCCAAGCCTATGCATTCATGCAGGGGAGGGACTTCGTCAAGCCGGATGACGTGAAATATCTGGCGCCGTTCGTATTCGGGCACCGCCTGATCCTGGTACCGGAAGCCCGCTATGAAGGGGTTACCCCGGAGCAGGTCATCGGGCAGATCATCCAGCAGGTCATGGTTCCTGTCAGAAGGTTCACGGATTCATGAATGCAAGGAAGAAGGTCATAAAGGCGGCGAAGCAGGGGGGGCGCCTGTTGACGGTCGCCGGCCTGCTTGCATTGACATTCTGTTTTGCGATGTTCCAGGGGGGCTTTGTCAGCTGGTTCGTCTTCTTTACGCTCCTGCCCTTCCTGCTGTACTCCCTCCTTCTTGCCGTCATGCCAATCCGCATCGGCGAGTTGGAGCGTGAGATTGCACCGGCCAAGTTGCAGCGCGGAGGGAAGGCCAGGGTGACGGTGCGCTTTAGGAACCGCACGATTTTGCCCATCGTGTTCCTGGCCGTCCGTGAATTGGATCTCGATGAGCGCTTTTACCGGGTGGCGGCAGGAAGCGCGGGCACCCTCTTTTTTGCGGGATGGCGCCGCTCATTCGAATGGACCTATGAGCTGGAGGACCTGCAGCGCGGGGAGCACACATTATCTGCGCTTGAGGTGAAGGCGACGGACTTTTTCGGCTGGGTGACGCGGCACAAAACCATCGTGCAGCCGTACAACCTGCTCGTCTATCCACGGACGGTCGACATGAACTATGCTTCCCTCCAGGTGCAGTATGACCAGGGGGCGCTGGCTGCCAGATATGCCATTGCGAAAGATACGACGCTGGTGACCGGTGTGCGGGACTATCAGGCGGGCGACCGCTTTTCGTGGATCCACTGGAAGTCGTTTGCGAAGAACGGGCAGCTGCGGACCAAGGAATTTGAGGATCGCCAGTCGCAGAAGCTGTTCCTCTGCATCGACCGGACCGTCTCGGGACAATTCGAGGAAGTGGTGGAGCTGACGGCATCGATGCTGCAGGCCATCGTCTCCAGAAATGGGGATGTCGCCTTCCTGTCGGGCGGCGATGGCCGGGTGTTCTATCCGGCAATCCGTGCGGAGGCGCAGCTTGAGCAGGTCATGCGGCACCTGGCCGTCGTCAAGGCGGACACGGGCCTGCCGCTGGAGCAGCTGCTGCGCAATGAACGGGAGTTGAACAGCTCCATTCTGATTTTGGTGACCGGTTCGATGACGGATGGCCTCAAGGGCTTTTTGACGAACGGCTCGAAATATGCCCGTGCAGTCATCTGCTTCGTCGTCGTGCCGAAGGAAGAGTACGCCTCCTATAAGGGAGCGTCCATGAGATTTACGAACAGCCGTGTCATATACCTCACAAAAGAGATGTTCGGACAGGCGTTCACGGAGGTGAACAAGCCGTGAAGAAAGATATCATGCACTATGTCGAAATGACGTTCTACTATATTATTTTATTTTTGATTTTGCGGGAATGGCTGATACCTGTCGTGGAACTGACATCGACAGGCCATCTGGAGCTGCTGCTGCTGTTCATCGCCATTGCCTTTGCATTGAATATTTTCAAGGTCCCGTTCCTGATTTCGTGGCTGGTGAAGATTGCGTATATCGCTTGGTTCGTTGTGCATGTCTATACAGAAATGACGGTACTGAGTGGTGAGGGGCTTCGATTCCTGGGCACGGAGACGGCCGCGAATATCGCTGTACTGTTCGCGGGAGACTGGGAAAGCGTGACGGATCCGATGCGTTCGGTCCTCTTTTTCATCCTCATCTGGATGCTCATCTACCTGATCCACCACTGGCTGACGATAAGGATGACCATCTTCTATTTCCTAGTGCTGACGGTGTTCTTCATCGCCACGTTGGATACGTTCACTACATATGACGGGAAGGCGGCGATCGTAAAGGTCGTATTGCTCGGCCTGGTCATGACGGCGATGCTTTACATGAAGCGTCTCATCGTGGAGACGGGCGGGAAGTTCTCCTTCCATCAATACATGCGCTATATCCTGCCGGTGACGGCTGCAATCGGCCTGGCCGGCGTCGTGGCCGTGCTGATGCCGAAAGCGGAGCCGCAGTGGCCGGACCCGGTGCCGTATATCAAGAACCTGTCCGGGCAGGGGGGGCAGAATTCCATGTCCAAAGTCGGCATTGGGGAGGATGACAGCCAGCTGGGCGGTTCCTTTGAAGCGGATGATACGGTCGTCTTCACGATCCAATCCCCGGACAGGCAGTACTGGCGCATCGAGACGAAGGATTTCTATACCACAAAGGGATGGGAATCCACGGGGGATGAAGCATATGAATATGAAGTGCCGCAGGACGAGGCCTTCACCTCCATTTGGCCGAAGTCAGCGGAGGAACAGGAAACGGCCTTCGTCCAATCGGCAATCGACAAGGCCTATATCCTCCAGCCATACGGCATCATGTCGGTGTTGTTTGATGATACGGAGGCCCTCCTGTACCAGGAGGGGGTGACCGAACGTTTCAATACGAAGGCGCTGGACGGTACGGAATATCCGCTCGCTGAGTATGAAGTCGTCTACAGTACGCCTGAATCCAGCTATACACAGCTGAACGCGCCTGTGACGAACTCGGAGCCGATGTATATAGACGAGCGCTATCTCCAGCTGCCGGCCGAGCTGCCGGAGCGTGTCCGGGCATTGGCTAAGTCGGATCGTAGCCATGTCGTTCTGTGAGCCAAGGAG
>JAZUQF010000333.1:0-17898 GCA_045605545.1 Lysinibacillus sp. | reverse complement strand
ATTACCACTTGGGTTCTTACATGGGCGCCGACCTACTTGACGCAAATCGTCGGCCTTGAACCGCAGCGTATGAGCCTGGTATTCGCGGCAATGGGTATTACTGGTACGATATTCGCCATTTGTGCAGGCAAGTTCACGGATTTCTTATTCAAGAAAAACAAAAGCCTCATCAAATCGTATGACCGTGTATTGGTTACAGTATTGCTTGTCGGCGCAGCTTCGTTCGCAACGACAACGTTTGTATCTTCGCCAATTTTAGCATGCATTTTCTTAGGAATCGGCTTAGTGATGAATACAAGCCTATTGCCGTTGAATACTGCCATTAAGACGATGATCATCCCGAAGAATCTGGTAGGTACTGTAACGGGGATTTCATTGTCCATTTCCAGCATGGCCGGCGTCATCGGCCCATGGATTACCGGCTACCTGATCACAATGGCAGGAGACGGTGTACGTTCCGGCTTCAACTCAGGGGTGGTGGTCGTGGTTGGTTTGTACCTCGTGACTGCAACAGTACTGCTGGCTACACGCAAATTAAAAATCACGGCAACCGAAAAAGACGATGCACGCCGCGCTGCCGAAGAAGAGCAGATGAAGCTGGACGTTGCCGTAGATCAATAAAATTAATTGTGTAAAAATGAATGAGACTGTGGACAGTTCCTCCAAACGGGCCTGTCCACAGTCTTTTTGATTCACTTATATTCCTCCTGCATACCCTCAACATCAGCTACAGTTCGGCTGGCGTCTTCAGGCAAATTCCTCAAAACTCAGGCTGTCTGATAGAATTAGCGCCTGGATGACCAGCAGGAGATACGCTGCTGTCGAGGCGTTTTTGAGTGAAATTTGCAGCTGCTCTTCAATTTGCTTTATGCGGTATTGGATGCCGCCGATCGACAGTGTCAGATCATCCATCGTCTCTTTCAAGCGCTGGCTGTTCAACAGATAGACGTACAGTGTATACAGCAGCTCCTTTTTACGTGGTTCGTTGAAATTGTACAGGTCTTTCAACGTCTTTTTCGCCATTTCATGCAGCTGTTCATGGCTCATATTCTTTACGATATCGCCAAGTATCCCTAAATCTTCGTAATCGGTCAGCAGCTTTTGATTGGGAAAGCGCTGTGCCACACGCGCCTCTTTCAGTGAGCGCTCGAAATCCTTAAAGTTGCTGAATGTTCCGCTGAGGCCGATTGAATATCTATAATTGCCATTCTGCTTCTCCATCCTGCGGAAGATTTTCGTGATTTTCTCCTTCCATCCCTGCCTATCGCCATGTTGAGAGTTGAGGAGCGCTATTTCCTCCCCAAGGATGGCGAAAATGCAGGGCAGGTCCCACTCCCTCGCCAGCTTCGACAGCTGCGTCAGCTGGTCATAAATGTCGATGATCTCATCATTTTTCTTCTCCTTCTGCACACGAATGATTCCTGTAGAAAATGGCGGCTGGAACTTGAATGGCAGAAATTTATAATAGGATTCGATATCCTTAATGTTTTGATTGTGGATCAGGCGCTCCAACAGCGAGCTGCGCAGGCGCTGCTGCTCTTCGAACTGTGCCTCCTCGTATAAAATGCAAAGGGCTGCGACCGTCGAAATACGTTCCAAAAATAAATGGTCGTTTTCATCCATATGCTTGCCGTCAAAATAAAAAAGTGAACAGGTGGCGTAGTTTTTCTTGTTGATGAGGACCGGCGCCGTCAGCTTCCTGTATGCATTCCCCTCGTAATGGAAAATGTTGTGCCTGTCGTCAATGTGCGATAGTTTCTCCTTATCCTTCTGGATTGCCTGCTGCTGCTGTTCCGTTAGACCAATCTGGCTTATCGGGTTGCCGTGGATATCCTCAATCAGAATGGGAATATCCAGCAGCTCATACGCAGCCTGGACAATTTCATCCATCGACTGCTTTTCCGTTACTTTTTGCGTGAGCTGGCTATGGAACAGGGAGATTTTTTCAAGGATTTGCTTGTGATGCAAGAGCGCATCGTACGTCATTTCTAGCTCGGATAAAATGTTGTCGTTTTGATACAGGTGGAGCAGCTCCCCCTTCTCCTCGAGCCAGTCACGCTCCAGGCGCACTTCAAATTCGCAGCACGGGTCCCCCTTTGCCACGCACTTGCGCTCAATGGCAATCAAAGACTCGCCGAACTTGTACGTCAACGCCCCGCTTGCAAAGCCGCACAGCATATGACAAACGCACTCGTCCGCCAACCCGTAATTTTTCAGGTGCAATTCCGCTTCGAACGATTCGATCCATTGGCCCCACGTATCGATGCATTCAACCGTGCCATCTTCATGACGCACGATTTCCCCCATAAAAATGACATCCTTCACGTGGCCCAGGCGCGAATGGCGTTTGCCGACAACAGCCGTTTCACCACTATTTTGGAGTTTGTTCTTTTCCGACTCCATCCCGAACTCTTTTCCGAAACGAAATAAAAAGCCCTTCGTTTTATAAGAGCCAAGGTTGTTGAATAGATTGTTTTTTAATGTGTGGAATGCATTGGCCGACATTAGAATATTTTTCGTTTCACTGGTATCGAATAAAATCTCATTCATCAAAATCACATCCCCTTTTTTCGTTTCTATCTCCTCATATTACAAAAACGCCCTTTAATTTTCAATAAATTTTAAAGATTCCATCTTCTTATTCAATAAAAATCGCTATGATATTCAAAATTTTTAACAGTTATACTCAAAACAGAAAATTGGATAACCGATCCGCACAAGGAGGTAGAATGATGACGATTTTTGAAGGATTTCATAACAGTTATGTACTAGCAAACGGTGTGCGCACCCACTATTCCTGGGCGGGAACAGAAGGGCCGGCCGTCATTTTACTGCACGGGGCTGGACCCGGGGCTTGCGGCGCGGCAGGCTGGCGCTTCATGTTGCCTGCATTGGCGAAGGCCGGGTTCCGTGCATATGCAGTCGATCAGCTATCGATGGGCTTCACGGACGTACGGCCCCATGCATGGCCAGTAAACGGCCATCAAAGCCTGGTCGACCATGTACATGATTTCATCGAAGCGCTATGCCTGGATGAAGTATCACTTGTCGGCAACTCGCAAGGTGCCTACGTTGCAGCCAAGTATGCCATCGACCACCCTGAAAAGGTGAATAAGGTCGTCTATATCGGCAGCAACACCATTTATCAGGCGATGCAGGAAGTACCAGCAAGAAAGCTGCGCTCATTCTTGGAAGTGATTGGTTACGACTATACCGAAGAATCATTGCGCAAATTCATGTACCGCAATTCAATCGGCGACACGGTCATCCCCGAGGAGCTGATCCAGCTGCGGCATCAGGCGGCAACCCGGCCAGGCGTCAAGGAATCCAACGAAGCGTTCGATGCGTACCTGGCAAGGATGAATGAAGAACCGAAGCTTTGGGACCGCTACTGCATCAAGGATTCATTGCCGAAGCTGAAGATTCCCGGCCTGTTCATTTGGGGGAAGCAGGATGCCGTCGCTCCGATTGAGACAGCGCATAAGCTCGAGAAGCTGTTGCCGAACATTCCATTTGAATATATCGAAGACTGCGGTCACCAGGCACAGACCGACCAGCCGGACATCGTAAACAAGCTGGTCATCGATTTTCTAGCCGCGGAAAAAACTCAGGCAGTTACAGCCCCATAACCTAATCCGGAAAGGAATGATTACATGGTAACGATAGTTGAAAATAAAGGGCTCTATGAAGAGATTATGCAAAAGGCAAAGCGCATCGGGGAAGCGGCCGAGCTGGAAGCGATGGAAGCAGACCACAATTCGACGATTTCCCCACGCATCGCGGACCTTATTCGCGAGGAGGGAATCCACCGGTTGATCCTGCCGAAGGAGTTCGGCTATCCCCAGCTCGACTGGCGCACGTTCGTGGATATGGTCAGCACGGTCGGTTATCACAACTTATCCACTGCATGGTTGACGTACTTCTTCTCGGCGCACAACGCCTGGGTATGCTACTACCCTAAGCATATCCGTGACGAGGTCATCAACCAAGGGGGCTTCGTAGCTGACGTATTCGCCCCGATCGGCAAGGTGGAACCGGTTGAAGGCGGCTACATTGTTTCGGGGAAATATAATTTTGTAAGCGGCATCAACTATTGCGATTGGGTCGGCGTCGGGGCGATGATGAAGTTCGATGACAGCGACAAGCCCGAGCGCGTAGGCATTTTATTAAAAGTGGCCGATTTGGAAATTGTGAAGACATGGGATTCCCTCGGCCTGCGCGGGTCAGGAAGCAATACATTGATCGTCGATGATGTTTTCGTCAAGCCTGATGCCATCCTACGCTTCAGCAAAATCATCGAAAATAGCCAGCCGCCTTACGAGGATTTCGACCAGGACTACCTCTACTACAACACGCCATTCTACCCTGGCTTCTACGTCGGGTTCGCAGCGATGGCAGTCGGTGGTGCAGAGCGCGTCCTTGATGAGTTCGAAAAGCATACGGCAGGCCGTGTACGCTTCTCCGGCATCAATGAAAAGGACTCCCCTGCGAGCCAGCGCGTGCTTGCAGAGCTGAAGCTTGAAATGCTTTCCGCCAAATCCTTATTGACTGAATACATCGCCATGATGGAAGCGGATAAGGGCGGCCCTTACGAAGGTGCAAAATATAAGGCCATCCGTGCCGCGATTATCGATAAATGCACACATATCGGCGTCAAGGCGCTCCTTACGTTAGGTGGTCATGCATTATTGAAGGGCCACCCGGTGGAGCTGTTCTCCCGTGACCTGATCGCCATCGCCACACATATTACCTCTTTATATGAGGATGGCATTCTCGGATACGGCAGGCATTTATTCGGCGTCAAAACAAACATCCAAGGGTAGTACCGGCAGGCAGAAAATGCGGGGTGGCAAGAGGGACTTCGCATTTGGCATGCCCCATCATGTATAAATCAAATCCAATAAGAGGTGACTATAAATGGAAAAATTTCTTTACGCACCGGAAATCGCAAAGCTAGGACACGTAGCCCTAGTATCAGCAGACCTGGAAAAATCATTGTGGTTCTTCCGCGACACAATCGGCTTGGAGGAAACGGAAGTGGTGGACGGCGTGCACTACCTGCGCGCTTGGGGCGACTTCGAGCACCATACATTATCCATTGCAGCCGGGGAAACTTCCTACATCGACCACATCGGCTGGCGTACGAAGCGTCGAGAGGACGTAGCGACGTTCGCCAAGTTATTGGAGGATGCAGGTACAGAGGTACGCTGGATACAAGCCGGCGAAGAAGTGGCACAGGGCGAGGCAATCCGCTTTGAACTGCCGAGCGGCCACCGCTTCGAGCTTTACTACGATATGGAGAAGACACCTGCCGATGAATCCCGTAAATCGGTACTGAAAAACCAGACCTATAAATCTTGGGCGAAAGGCGTCTCCCCTCGTCGGATCGACCATGTAAACCTGCAGACTTCCCACGATAACGCTGAAATCGTGAAATACTTGCAGGAGGCATTAGGCTTTAAGCTCCGTGAATACTTCGTGAATCCGGACGATGTACAATTGGCGAGCTGGCTATCGGTGACAAACCTGGTGCACGACGTCGCCATCATGTCTACACCGCGTTCAAAAGAGCCGAACGAAATGCATCATATCGCCTACTGGCTGGACAATGCACAGGACCTGCTGCGTGCTGCCGACATCCTATGTGAAGCCGATGTACAATTCGTAGGTCCTGGCAAGCACGGCATTTCCCAGGCGATGTATATTTACGTAAAAGATCCGGGAAGCGGCCTTCGCCTTGAAATCTTCACGAACGGCTACTTGATCTTCGAGCCGGACTGGGAGCCGGTAAAGTGGACGTATGAAGAGTATTTGAAGAACGGTTCCGCCTACTGGGGCGACCGTCGCCGTGATGATGTGGACCGGGAGGCGCAAGTAAAGGAATTAGCGAAATCATAATAACACGGCCACCAGTATTCATGATGTTGAACGCTGGTGGTTTCTTAAATGATGGGCACCTATCAGAATATACTTACAGGAAGGGGTGTTACTGTTGAAGGCAATGGTAAAGGTGTTAGCCTTATCTTTGATTGGCGGTTATATTTTCAGCCTGCTGCACATCCCCATCCCCTGGATGCTCGGCCCCATTGTTGTCGTCATGTTGGCCCAATTCATTTATAAGGGACCGCTCCAATGGTCCGCCAAATTGCGCGATATCGGCGTCGTCATGGTCGGTACGGTCATCGGTGTGCAATTCAACACCGATTTATTCGGCATGATGGGCTCCATTTTGTTTTATATGGTAGCGCTGAACGTCATATTGATCGGGGGTTCCATCGGCATCGCATACGTAACGAGCAAATGGGCAAAAATCCCGCTGAAGGCTGCTGTACTGGGTGCCATCCCGGGCGGATTAGGCCAGATCGTCGTCTTTGCCGAGGAAGAAAAGGTAGAGGAAATCGGCGTCATTTCCTATTTTCAAGTAATCCGGCTGTTGCTGGTCGTCGTCTTCGTACCTTTCATCGTCGCCGGCCAGGTAATGAGCAAGCCGCCGACCGATGCCAAGCTAACTATCAGCCTGGCCGTCCTAATTGCACTGGCATGGGCATGCTCCCATGTAATGAAGCGCATCCATTTACCGGTCGCATTTTTCATCACACCCATCCTTTTACTAATTACGTTGCAGCTGGCAACACCGGTTGCGATGCCGCCGGTGCCGGGCATTGTGATGGATGTCGCACAGCTCTTGATCGGTGCCCATATCGGCTTGATGCTCAAGCCGCATATGATCAAGCTTCCCGTGCGCGTACTTGCAGGAGGTGTTTTCAGTGCATTTGCGCTGATCGCCCTGACATTCGGCTCAAGCTTTCTCATGTCCTTCGCCATGGACACGACATTCGCTACGAGCTTCCTCAGTACAGCACCGGGCGGCTTGGATCAAATGGTCTTATTAGCCGACGCCATTCAGGCGGATGTTTCGCTCGTCTCGTTGTTCCAAACGTTCCGGCTGCTGTTCATCTTCATTTTAATCATGCCTTTGATGAAGCTGTTCTACCGTTGGTGGGATAAAAAGCAGGAAGCCTTCAAGCAGGAGGAAAGTGTAGCAGAATATTGATGGTTGATCCCCCGCTTTTGGCAAACGCCTTGAAGCGGGGGTTTCTTTGCACATGCAAACCGTTCATGCCCCAGTTTCTACTATATAAAAATAGCAGGGCCCTGCACCCGCTTGCCCATACGTATAGCGGATACACAAAAAAACAGCCGTCCAGCAAGCCAAGCCTACTGAACCACCGTCTATAAAAAGAATCCGCCGAATAGGAGCCCCACCACAATGACGAGCGCAGGATGGACCTTGAACCTCTCCAGCGCAAAATAGCTGATGACTGCAATGATGATGGTCGGCAGCCAGCTGATTTCACCGATGGATGTCGAGAAGAAATCGAATGTCAGATCAGCCATTAGGATGGCGATTGCCGGCAGGACAAAGCTTGAAAGCCGCTTCACACGCGGTGAGTTGCGGTTGCGGTAAAGCAGCGATAAAAGCAGCAACATGAGGATGAGGGACGGTCCGACAGTCGCAAAAAGGGCCACGAACGCCCCCAGGATGCCGCCCTGCTCATAGCCGATGTAGCCCGCGAGCTTCGTGGCAATCGGACCCGGCAAGGCATTCCCGATGGCCAGCGTATCACTGAACTCCGCCGTCGTCATCCAGCCATAGGTGGAGACCACCTGGTTTTCGATGAGCGGAATGGATGCGGGCCCTCCTCCGTAGCCGAGGATGCCGGGGATGAAGAATGCCAAAAAGATTTCCACATAAATCATAACGCTCCCCCTCCTTTAGCCGGCAGCAGCAGGGCCAATGCCAGCAGGACACCGATGACGATGCCCGCGTTGATGCCCAGAAGAATCATCGTAATGAAGGAAGCCACCAGGATGATCAGCCCTATCTTCCAGCCAAGGGCCTTTTTCGACTTTTTCAGGAAATCCCACGTCAAAACAGCCATCATCACCCCGACAATCGGGACGACGCCGTTTGTCATGCCTTCTATAAAACCAATGTCCTTGTATTCGCTCAGTGCCGTCAGAAAAATGACCAGCAGGACGACAGTCGGCAGGATCGTCGCCGTCAGCGCCGTCAGCATGCCGAGCCAGCCGCCGACCCGGTAGCCGATGTAGCCAGCCATTTTGGTGGCGATTGGCCCGGGCAGCGTATTGCCGATCGACAGGACATCCGCGAATTCATCATCCGTCATCCATCCGTAAGTGCCGACGACCTCCTTATGTACAAGTGGAATCGCCGCCGGTCCCCCGCCGAACCCTAAAATGCCGGACCTGAAAAATGCTATGAAAATAGCCAGTTGTGTTTTCACCTGGTTCACTCCTTAATAGCCAATTGCTACCCCGTCTCCACGTGGATCGGCACCGCCGAATTTGACATCTGTATCCGGATCAATCCAAATGGCGCCGGCATGGCCCATCACATCGGTGAACTCGGCCAGTACCTCTATATCATGCCCTTTTTCAGCAAGCGCAAGCCGGATATTTTCCGGGATGCGGCCTTCCAGCTTCAATGTGTTGGACGATGCCCCCCACGTCCTGCCGTATAGCCAGCGGGGCGCCTCAATCGCCGCCTGGACGGACATGCCGTAGTCTACGATGCGTGTGACAAGCGCCGCCTGCGTCTGCGGCTGCCCCTCGCCTCCCATCGTCCCATAGACAAGGACGGGACGCTCATCTTTCACCAGCATGGCCGGATTCAATGTATGGAATGTGCGCTTGCCAGGTGCCAGTGCGTTCACATGGCTGCTGTCCAGCGAGAAGAAGCTGCCGCGGTTCTGCAGGACGACACCAGTGCCTTCCGGGATGATGCCCGATCCGAATTCGTGGTAGATGCTCTGTATACATGATACGGCATTCCCCTCTGCATCGACCACCCCGAACCATACGGTATCCCCTTTTGGATCAAGCGGCTTCAATGCATTCGCATACAGGCTTTCCTTTATCCGCCCGGCAATCTCCTCCCCATGGGCCTTGCCCAGCAGCTCATCAAGCGGAATATCGGAGAACGCCGGGTCCGTCAGATAGGCATCCCGGTCGGCGAAGGCATATTTAATCGCCTCGATGAGCAGGTGATAATATTCCGTCGCCCCTTCTTTTATAGAGGCGACATCGAAGTTCTGTAAAATGTTCAGAATCGCCAGGCTGGCCATCCCCTGTGTGTTTGGCGGCAGATTGTACGCCGTATAACCGCGGTAGTCCACCGAAATCGGGTCCACCCAGTCGCTTGTATGCATCCCGAAATCCTCCTGCGTCAGGATGCCGCCCTGCTCCTGCAGGCCCCGCACGATCCTTTCCATCAGCTCACCCTCGTAAAACGAACGGGCGCCATGCTGCGCGATATGGCTGAGGGTATCCCCCAGGTCCTCCTGCCTGAAGACCTCCCCCTCGGCATAAGGGCGTCCATCCTTCAGGAAGATGCGTGCGAACTCCCCGAAGCGCTGCAATGCACGGAATTCCCGGTCCTCTTCATCCAGGTTCACATCCGTCCAGTATGCCTGACTTGCCGTAGCGGGAAAGCCTTTCTTCGCATAGGCGATGGACTGCGCCAGCAAATCTGCCCATGACAATGTACCGTCCATCTCCTTTTTGGCGTACTCGTACGCCTCCCCCCATCCGGCAACGGCGCCGGGGACGGTATTGGCTGCAAGCGGACCACGGGAAGGGATTTTTTCATAGCCCTTCCTCTTATAGAATTCAGCTGTCGCCTGGCTGCCGGCACGGCCACTGCTGTTCAACGCCTTCATTTCCTTCGTCTTGGCGTTGTATACAAGCCAGAAGTTGTCTCCCCCGATGCTGTTCATATGCGGATAGACCACCGCAATGGTCGAGGCGGCTGCAATCGCCGCTTCAATCGCATTGCCCCCTTTATGTAAAATGGCCAGTGCCGCCTGTGAGGCCAAGTAATGCGGCGCCGTCACCATCCCATTTGTCGCCATTGTTGTTGCTCGGTATTGCTGTGTCATGTCAATCTCCCCTTTGTGAACGTTTTAGCTTATTGCATTTTGCAGCTCCCGCAGGCCGGTCACCCGGCATGCCGCCACATCCCCCTTTGCTACGGTAAATGAACCCGGCGTCCCCGTCATGATGACATCCCCCGGCTGCAGCTCAAGGAACTGCGAGATGTAGGAAACGATGAAGGCCGGTGTATAAATCATATGCCGGACTGTATTGCGATGGGTGACCTCCCCGTTCTGCACGGTTTCCACCTGCAGCGAACCGAGGTCTGCCGGATGTTCCAGCAGGACGATTTCAGGACCGAAGCTAAAAAACCCTTTGCACAGCTTTGCCATCTGGATGAAGCGTGGATTCTGCGCATGGATGTCCTTTGCCGTCAGATCGAGTGAAGTCGTATAGCCGGCTACATACTCCAGCGCCTCCTCCTCCCCGACCTCGAAGCAGCGCCTGCCGATGATGAGGCTCAGCTCCCCCTCCGCCGTCACATGCTTTGAAACGGCGGGCAGCGCAATCCCTTCATTTATACCCACAAGGCTAGTGGCTGGCTTCATAAAACATACGGGCATGTCTTCAACCGGCGTCGCCTGCAGATCCTCCGCCTTCTCCACGTAGTTCATACCTACGCCCAAGATATGCACAGGATTGCGGTAGGGGGCCGTAAACTCCACCTCATCCGCTGAAAGCCTGTGCATGGATGTCCACTCCTCCTGCAGGCCCGCGCATTCTTTCCGGAAGTCTGCAAGCATGCTCGAACGGAGCAGCTCCAGTAGCGAAAGCGGATAGCTTTTAGTCAGGTATCGGGCAATGTCCCGGAGCAGGAACGCTTCTCTGCCCCTGAGTACAACAGGCTGCTCCTGCCCTTCATGATTAATCGTCGCGAGCCGCATCGGCCTTCCCTCCAAACTGTTCATTGATAAAATGCAGTAGCGCCCTGTCGCTTCCTCTCCTTGCGATGAAGGATAGACCGAGCGCCAGCCCATCCGCACCCATCACCGGTACAGTTACCTGTGGAAAGCCGGAAAGTCCGGCAATGCATGTCAGCTGCATCGTCTTCGTCCGTACCGACTCGACCTCCTGTGGCGAAGCATGCGTGCGAGGAGCCGCAGAAGCCGTCGTCGGGATGACCAGCAGCTCATCCGCCGAAAGCTTCTTCTGCAGGTGGACCGTTATCTTGCCCTGCTGCTCCTTTGCCGCTTCATAGCCGCCTTCATCCAGCGCGCCCGCCCATTCAAAACGTTCTGCAATCGGCGGGGCGAAATGCGGATCTTCCTTCCTCACCCAGTCCCCATGCGTGCGCCAAATCTCCACACCTTGTATGTACCTGAACAATGTCGCCCATTCCGCTAACGGTTCGGTGATCGGCTTGATCTGATGATGGATATTTGACGGAATGGCCCCGGCGAGCAGCTGTTGGTCCTCTTCCGATAGAAAGGACCACGCCTGCGGGTCCATAATCACTCTAGTAAAGGCAGGCATTGGGTCGCCTTTAAACAGCACATCCCCCACCTTTTCCAGGCTCTCGCTCGACGTGGCCATCCAGCCTACCGTATCGAAGCTCGGTGCCAGCGGGATGACGCCCTCCAGCGAAACCTTGCCGTGTGTCGGGCGGATGCCGAACAGCCCGCAATAGGAGGCGGGTACACGGATCGAGCCCCCGGTATCCGTCCCGAGCGTAAAGCTATGCTCGCAGGCCGCAGCCGCCGAACCACTGGATGAACCGCCCGGGATATGCCCCTCAGCCAAGGGGTTCGGTGGTGTCCCGTAATGGATGTTTTCACCGTTCAGACTGTACATCAGCTCATCCGTATGGGTGAGCCCCTGCATCGAGGCTCCCTCGCTCAATAGTTCCTCGATGACCGGCGCTGTCGCTTCCGCCGCATCATGCGTCTCAAACCATGTCGGATTGCCGGCGCTATTCCTTTCGCCCCTGACCGCAAACACATCCTTCACCGCAAAAGTCCGCCCGTCCAAGAGGCCATTTCCTGTAGGTTCGAGCTTCACCATCTCATTGAAATAAATGCTATGCACAATCGATCACCCCTCTTCTTATCCTTCCATTGTAAAAAACCCGCCGTACAAAAACATCGGTGCATTCGTTAAAAGCGACAAGGCATTTTAGTTATTATAACTAAAAATTCAGTCTTTTTCAGAGAGATTAATAGTAAAGGCCCGCGCCCCACCCCTTCTTAAAATAAAAAAACCGCAGCGCGTTTGCTGCGGGCGGAACATTTCCAAATGCTTATTTTGTGAAAGAAAGGACCGCGTTTTTCTTGAAGCCCTTCAATGCTTTTGTTGCTTCAGTCTTATCTGTATACTCGAAGATACGAACGTCGTTTTGATGATTGAATACTGTAATTACCCACATGTTTCATTTCCCCTTTTCGTTGTTTAGTGTAAAAACTATTTTTTGCTTCTGCTTATTTCGTGTAGGATAGTACGGCGTTTTTAGAGAACCTCTCCATTGCCTTTGTCGCTTCGCCCTTGTTTGTGTATTCGAAAATACGAACGTCATTTTGATGATTGAATACTGTAATTACCCACATGCTTCATTTCTCCTTTTACGTTCAAATTGTACTATAACAATTTTATTTCCCCACTGACTTTTCGCAACTTGTTATATAACATCTTTTACACTTTTCATTCTACCTCTTTTTTTGGAAAAGAAAAGCGATTTTTCCCCTGTTTCACAATCTGTTCACATTCTAAACGCTTACATTGAACGATTTGTGAAAGCCTTGATTTCAAGGCATATTTCCGTTTTTAGAAGCATTTTTCCTATACGAGAAATACATTGTTATATAACAGAAAAAGAGCGCTTACATGGAAAAGTACGGTATTTATAGTGAACGGCAGACCATGGACAAATCCGGAGCCGAACCGTGAATCCCACATTTGCTTCTCAAAAATTTCATCCGCGTTTTTAGAATGGACTGAATTCAATACAAAGAAAAATCCCTCCTCATCAAGCAGGCAGGTTTCTTCCTATTTATCATTTTCATAGCCGGTTGACCTTTGCACATATTCCCCACCTGGATGATAACAAATGCCGCGATGGAAGCGTGTGGAGGAAAAATTCATTCCTTATTCCCCCCTCCTGAAAACACATTTTTTACAAATGGGCATTCCTCCAGAAACAGGATCTGCACACTGTGCCCATTGACTAAAGGGTTTATTGGTATGTATTCACTAATTATTATGTATATGGAACTTTCCGTCGCATAAATCGTATAAGTAGGAAGGACAAAACGGGAGGGTGGTTGCATTGAAATCCATTACGAAAAAACGCTGGGCGGCCTTTATGATCGACACGGCCGTTTCGACGGCAGTATCGTTCGGAGCAGAATATTTTGCACGGAAGAAGATAAAGAACGAAGCGGTCAATAGCTTCATTATACCCACTGCAATCATGTGGGGATTGGAATATGTCCAGTTGAGAAGCTGCGGACAGACGCTCGGCTACAAGGCGATGGGACTGGCACTCGAAAACAAGGACGGCGCCAAGCCGTCCGATGTGCAGATTGCAAAGCGCATACTCTACCGCGATACCATCAGTACATTTGATTATTTGAAGGACCGCCATGAATTTGAAGGGGAAGACGGCTCGTCCCTTCCACACGACCGCTTTGCTGGTACGGTTGTGAAGGAAGTATAGGTTTTCATGCGCCTCTTGCTTAGGCAGGTAGGATGCGCAGCTCTTTGGATTTGTTTATTACAATAGGAAAGCCTGCGAGAGATTTTATCTCTAGCAGGCTTTTGGGTTTCATTTTGCGGATGTTAAAATCATTTTTATACTTATCAATAAATGGCGCTTTTCGCCTTTTTAAAATGACCGCTCCGTTTTTCACCTATCCACATAAAAAACGCCCTTTCTCTGCAATGATGTGTGAATCATTTCATAAAAAAGGGCGTTTTTTCGATTGTTTTTTGGCAACCATACAGGCGGCCGCGGCACCGAGGTTGATGCCGCCTTTCGGATGGCCTATTTCACCAGCAGCTTTTTCGCCTGCGGATCTTTCCATAGCATCGCAATCACCAGGCCTACAATGATGATGACTGTTCCGAAATAGAACGGATAGTTGATTTCGATATCAAACATAATACCGCCGATGACCGGCCCAAATACATTGGCAAGCGATGTAAAGAATGAGTTCATCCCGCCGACGAACCCTTGCTCATTGCCTGCAATGCGCGATAAGTATGTCGTCACGGCCGGACGGATCAGATCGAATCCGATGAACACCGTAAATGTCACGGCCATGACCGTCCAGTAAGAATTGACGAACGTCAATGCCAGCACCAGAACAGCGGAAAAGCCCAGGCTGACGCGGATGAGATTGATTTCTCCCAGCATTTTCATCAGTGGGTCGAACAGCACCACCTGGAAAATTGCACCCAAAAGTGCACCACCTGTAATGGCAATCGCAATATCAGTTGGCGTGAATGCGAATTTACGGTCGACGAACAGCGAGAAGAACGACTCGAATGCCGCCAGCCCGAACGATGCGACAAAAATGACGATAAAGGCGATCAAGAACTTCGGCATGAAAATCTTTCTTAGGCCGCTTTTGCCCACCATTTCGGCTTCCTCAGGTGCCTCTTCCTGGCGTTCCGGCTCGCCTAGCAGCACCATCGATAAGACAGCCGCCAGGACCCCCAGCACACCGGCTGTATAAAACGGCACACGCGTCCCGATATCCGCCAAAAAGCCGCCGATCCCCGGTCCGATGATAAAGCCCGTGCTGATTGCCGCCGACATGAAGCCCAGTGCTTTCGGACGTGTCTCAAACGTCGTGATATCTACTATGAACGCCGTCACGGCCGGCATGATGAACGCCGCACTGACGCCGCCTAGAATACGTGAAATAAATAATACCTCAATCGTCTCCCCCAGCCCGAATAGAAATTCGGAAAAGCCGAAGACGAACAACCCCAGCACGATCATGATTTTACGGCCGAAACGGTCGACCGCCTTTCCTGCAAACGGTGAAACAATCAATTGCGTCAGGGCAAACGCCGCCGTCAAATAGCCGACGACCTTCCCGCTGATGCCGAGCTCATTCATCAATGTCGGCAACACCGGGATGACGAGGCCGATTCCTAGGAACGCAATGAAAAGATTCATCAGGAGCAGGCCTAGCGTTAATTTCTGCTTTTTCTCCATGTTGAAAACCTCTACTTCTTTTTCAGTCTACAACATAGCATAAACCCTTCAGTTACTGTAAGGTCAACTGGCAACGCTTATCTTCACATAATTTTCACTCTCAGCTCGACAATATAGCCCAGTTGCTCCCCCGGCGAATAATTGATGGGCATGAATACTTCATATACGGGGGACTGCCGATGCTCTACATAGGCCTCCAATTGCCTATACGCCTTGAAATAGGCCGATTCATTGAATTCGAAAGCGATGCAGGCGTATTTTCCCGCCGGCATCGTCAGCACCTCGACACCGTCGTTCAGCAGCTCCAGATAGCGCTCCGTCAAAAGGGGGGTGAATAGATAATCGTAATAGATGTCGTCGATTCCCGCATACGGCTTCAGCGAATAGATGCCCCCATATCTGCCGTTCATCACACTTCCTTCCCGCTCCACCGTTTTACTGAGCGAGCTGAAATATTCGTCCGGCTCATCCAGGACATTGACGCCCTCGGTCTTGATGGCAAGCAGGCGCTGGCTCGACACCTCTGTCTCATACACCTGGTTGTAGACCGGTATATTGATCTGCTCCTCCAGCAGTTTTTTCGTCTTCAGCAGCGTCTGCTGCACCTCGAGCATCTGCTTTACCTTTTTCTCTACCACCTGTTCCTGCTCGGCCAGGAATTCATAGAGCTGCTCGGGCGTCAATGACTGTGCCACCTTGATATTTTCTAGCGACGTACCAATATATTTGAGCGACTTGATCAGATCCAGCTTGTAGATCTGCGATTCGCTGTAATAGCGGTAGTTCGTCTCCGGATCGACGCGCACCGGCTTGAACAAATCGATTTGATCGTAATAGTGCAGCGTGCGGATCGGCAGGTTTGTAATCTTTGCTATTTCGCCAATCGTCAAGTAACGTACATTTTCCTCCATAACCGTACCTCTTCAGCTTTTTGCCCATTATAACAAAGAGGGCGCCCTGAAGTGATTTCAGACGCCCCCCTTTTCCCTCATCAATGCGGCTGCAGCTTTCTAAGCTCGTCCTTCAGCAGCTTGCCGACTGTATTCTTGGGCAATTGCTCCATGAAGACCACTTCCCTTACCACCTTATAGGCCGCCACTTCCTGTCGGCAGAATTCAATCAGCTCCTCGGCTGTGGCTGCCGCCGAACGTTCGAGCTCTATATACGCACGGGGCACCTCCCCAAAGTAGGCATCCCGGACTCCGATGACGGCTGCCTGCGCAACGGCTGGATGCTTCATGAGCACGGCTTCGATTTCGGCACTATAGATCTTCTCCCCGTTGCTCACGATGATGTCCTGCAAGCGGTCCACCAGATACAAAAAGCCTTCCTCATCGACATGGCCGATATCCCCCGTGTGGTACCATCCGTCCTTCAATACCCGGTTTGTCTCCTCTTCGTTTTCATAATAGCCGATAAACGTCTGCGGACCCCGGCATACTACTTCCCCGTTCTCATACGGCGGCAGCTCCTCCCCGGTTTCAAGGGCGACGATCTTCATCTCGCTGTACATGACGTTTTTGCCCTTCGAACCGTACTTCCGTTCATCAAACTCGCTCCGCCAGATTGTCAGGCTGCCCGTATATTCCGTCAGCCCGTACACCTGCTGCACCGGGATGCCGAATTGCTTGAATACAAGGATGATTTGCTGTGGGACGCTCGCCGCCCCGCATGTAATGCTCCGGAGCGTCGATAAATCGGGCTTCATGATATCGAATGTCCTGATGAGGGAGGCCAGCATCTCCGGAACCGACATCAGGTTGGTGATGCGCTCCTTTTCAATGAGGCGCCATGCTGCAATCGGCTCGAAATCCTCCATCAACACGGCCGTCGCCCCTGTATGGATTGTCGTGATGAGGGGCACGAGCCCGGCGATATGAAACATCGGCATGACAAGCAGGTACCGGTCCGTCTCCCACAGCGGAATCGTGGAGGAAAGCCCGATTGCCGAGGCTTTCAGGTTAGCGTGGGATAACATTGCCCCCTTCTGCTTACCGGTCGTGCCCGAAGTGTACACCATCAAAATCGGCTCATCATCGAACGTGGCATAGGCGGGCTCGTGCCGCGGATAAAATTGGGCGATATGAGAAATGAGGTACTCCCCCTTATTATTCTTGTTGGATAGATAGTAGGAAACGGATGTTTCAGCCCTCGTCCCCTCAATCACACCCTTCAAACCCTCATCATAGACAACGGCCTTCACCTGGCTGTGGTTGAAGATATCGGCCATCTCCTTCGCTTGCAGCCTGCAGTTCACGACAACCGATATGACACCGATTTTGGCCGCCCCAAAAAAGATTGCAATGAAATCCTCGTTGTTCTTACACACGATTGCAATCTTGTCACCAGGCTTAAACCCTTTATCCAAAAGGAAATGAGCCGCCGCATTGGCACGGCTGTTCACCTCCCGGAAAGTGAGCCTTTCATCATTCGATACAAACCCTTCTTTTCTCCCCAGCAGATTTGCCCGATCGGCCAGCATTTTCCCAATATTGAACATTCCCCTTCAGCTCCCGTCTCCTAGTTTTTTAACATGTCCCCTTCTCTTCAAAATTTTTAAACGCACACTATATTCCATATTTTTCAATTAAACTTTAACAAATATAACATTTAATGTAAATATGCTGTTTTTCAGAAAGCATCGCACTTATTTTCCGAAAATAATAAATTACCTAATTATATAAAGGGACTATATGCATGATAGAGAGCGTCAGGATACGGGCTTTTCGACCCTTCGCCTGTACTGGTGGCGATGCTGTCACATCGCTGTGTCATCCGTCAGC
>JAZUQF010000332.1:0-7598 GCA_045605545.1 Lysinibacillus sp. | reverse complement strand
TCGAAGTACGTGTTCGTAAAGCCGTTCAGTTCGGCATTGCGTTTGGCGTCCTCGATGGCCTGCGGGACGATTTCCACACCCATCACGAAACCAGCCTTCTGTGCCAGGAACAGGGAGATAGAGCCGATGCCGCAGTATGCGTCGATGACACGTTCGTTGCCCTCAAGCTGCGCGTAATCCAGCGCCTGCTTGTATAGCACTTCCGTCTGCTCCGGGTTCACCTGATAGAAGGAGCGTGCGGAAATTTCGAAGCGTACATCTCCTATTTTATCTTCAATCGTATCCTTGCCCCATAATGTCAGCGTCGTATCGCCGAAGATGACATTCGTCTTTTCACCATTTATGTTTTGTACAATCGATGCCGTATTCGGTACAAGGCGTCTGATCACTTCAATCGCCGCTTCCTTTTGCGGGAGCTTGCGCGATTTCGTCACAAGGACGACCATCACTTCATTCGTTGCACGCCCCTTGCGCACGACGACATGGCGCAGTTGGCCCGAGTGCGTCGCTTCATGATAGGGTTCGATGCCGAGCTTTGCAAGCTCATGCTTCAAGCCGCCCAGGACGGCATCCGCCTCGCCTGTCTGGATGAGGCAGCGCTCCATATCGACGATGGCGTGTGACTTTGTTTTATAGAAGCCGGCAATCGCCGCCTCCTCGCCCTTCGCAAACGGGATTTGGGCCTTGTTGCGGTATGCCCATGGATTTTCCATTCCCTTTACAGGATGGACGGGTGCATCGATTTTGCCGAGGCGCTTCATCACGTTCTCGACCATCTTACGCTTCCACTCAAGCTGGCCTGCGTAGGACAGGTGCTGCAACTGACAGCCGCCACACTGCTTGAAATAGATGCACGGCGCCTCCACCCGGTCCGGGGAAGGCTGTATAATATCCACGACTTTTGCAAAGCCGTAGTTCTTTAATGTCTTCAAAACATGGATTTCCACCGTTTCCTGAGGAAGTGCCCCCTGGATGAACAATGGATAGCCGTCTATCTTTGCGACGCCATTGCCGTCATGCGTCAAATCCTCTACTGTAACTGTTACACGGTCGTTCTTCTTCACCGGTGCGCTCATGCTCATTCGCCCCCTCATTTCAATTCTTTTATTGTAGCATGCACATGACAAATTGCCTTCTAAAACAACTTTCCGGCACATAAAAAGCTTGTGGAAACCAGAAATGGTCCCACAAGCCGCTTCTTTCATTTAGACGCGATCGATATCGCGGATTTCATCAATCGGTACAAAGACCTCGATGTGGCGCTTCAAATTGACGAATTCAGCAGGTGCATCCCCGCCGTATTCCCCGTCCAGGTTCATATGGACCTCTCCGTTCGTCGTCACTTTTACGCGTCTTGCCTTGCGGTAGATGAGGCGCGGATCCTTCAGATGCTCCCCGCGCGCCGCAAGCGTAATGACCCTTGCGAATTCAGGAAGTGAACACTCATCCAGAATCATGACGGTGAAATACCCGTCATTGATCGACGCATCCGGTGCAATGCGCTCGAAGCCGCCGACCGAATTCGTCAGCGCACAGAGGAACATCATCTTATTGCCCTCAAATACTTCATCATCGACCTCAAAGCGCATGTGCGTCGCCTTGATGGATGGCATCATCTCGATTCCTTTGACATAATAGGCAGCCGGCCCGAGAAGCGTCTTCATCTTGCTCGTCACTTCATACGTCAGTTCCGTCAGACGCCCCCCAGCCGCAATATTAATGAAGTACTTTTCACCGTTCATCATTCCGACGTCCACCGGAATCGTGTCCCCCTTGATGATGATGTCCAACGCTTCATCGATTTTCCGGGGGATGTGCACGGCACGCGCAAAGTCATTCGTCGTCCCCATGGGAATCAGCCCCAGCTTCGGACGGTCCTCGCACTGGCTGATGCCGGCTACGACTTCATTCAATGTGCCGTCCCCACCGACCGCAATGACAATGTCATACTTGCGCTCGACTGCCGTAATCGCCGCACGCGTGGCATCCCCTGCTCCGGTAGTCGCATGGCAGGAAGTTTCATATCCCGCAACTTCAAGCTTCTCCAGCACTTCCGGCAAATGCTTTCTAAACAGTTCACGACCAGATGTCGGATTGTATATAATTCTAGCTCTTTTCATCATTTTACTCATCCCACATGAATTTTTTTATTTTATAAACCAAACGCTATTATTCATCTTGAGGTTTCTCTAAGCTTGTACCCGTTAATTATAACCTAAACTTTCCTAAAGTGAAACTTCAATCAGCAGGAGTTTTGTCTTACCTGATATGTTATTGGCGTAGCCGGTTCACTGGGGATGTATTGAATCGCCCTTTGCCCTCACCATGCGACATCCGACTTATCTGGATTGGTTGACGCGCCTTTTTGCTTCCCACCACTTGATTCCCCGATTGTTTATGACGTTTTGACTATCCTTTCTAGCAGAAGCATCTCTTCCAATCAGTCGAATATTCCAACTCAATTTGCCGCTTTAATATAGGTACATATTTCCACAACAATCAAGAATGAATATGTGAAGACTGAAGCATTTATTCCTTTCTTAGTATTGTAATTTTTAAAATATGTATTTATTAATTGAAAATTTTCTGATATATTTGTAATGCATCACATTTTTCAGAATATTGATTAAAGAGGGGGTTTTAGAATGAAATTGAATAAATTTCTAATGCTATTCATGGTGCTGACGTTAGCTGCCGTTCTTGCGGCATGTGCTGGTAGCGACAGTACTGAAGACAGCAACGATTCCGGTTCAACGGACGATGCTGGTGAAACGGCTGAAGGTGGTACAAAAGAACTGAACCTATTGGTTGCTTCCGAGCCACCATCACTACACCCGGGACTTGCTACTGATACAACATCCAGTGCAATCCTACAAGCTACTTTCGAAGGCTTAATGCGTATGGAAGATGGCAAGCCGGTTGAGGCTATTGCCGAAAGCTATGAAATCAGCGATGACTTCATGACTTATACGTTTAAACTACGTGATGCAAAATGGTCAAATGGCGACCCAGTAACATCTGAGGATTTCAAATATTCTTGGTTATGGACACTGAACCCAGAAAACCTTTCTGAATATGCTTCCATCCTTTATCCAATCAAGGGTGCACAAGCCTACCATTCAGGCCAAGGCTCTGCTGAAGAAGTAGGAATCAGCACACCTGATGACAAAACACTTGTAGTTACATTAGAAGCGCCGACAGCATACTTCTTGGAGCTGGTAGCCTTCAAAACAATGTATCCATTCCACCCGGCGACTCAAGAAGCCAACCCAGAATGGTACGCAGAAGCTGAATCAATCGTTTCAAACGGTCCATTCACATTAACTGAATGGGTACACAGCGGTTCTATGGTTTTAGAAAAGAGCGACTCTTACTGGGATGCTGAGTCTGTAAAGATCGACAAAGTAAACATTGCAATGACTGATTCTGAATCAACTCAAATGACAATGTTTGATGCTGGCGAGCTTGACTTCCTAGGTACTTCCTACGGTTCAATCGCTCTTGATGCAATCGAGCGTCTAAAATCAGAAGACAAGTTGAATATTGTCGACTACACTGGCGTCTACATGTACAAATTCAACACAACGGACGAAGTGATGTCCAATGCGAACATCCGTAAAGCATTGACTTACGCAATCGACCGTGAAAACTTAATCAAAAACGTTACAAAAGGCGAACAAGTTCCTGCATTAGGACTTGTACCGAATTCAGTAGAAGGCTTCGGCGATGACGAAGGCTACTACAAAGATGCGGACTTTGAAAAAGCGAAGGAGTTTTTAGCTGCAGGTCTAAAAGAGCTTGGTTTATCTAGCCCGTCCGACCTTACTATCGCCCTTTCGTACAACACAAGTGAAGCACATGCTGCGATCGCCCAATTCATCCAACAAGGCTGGACTACTGAATTAGGCATCAACGTGAAGCTTGACAACTCTGAGTGGCAGGTTTACCTAGACAAACTTCAAAACTTGGATTACCAAGTAGGACGTCTAGGCTGGATCGCTGACTACAACGATGCTTACACATTCCTAGAGCAATACGACTCTGCTGAAAACGGCAATAACGATACAGGCTGGGAGAACCCACAGTATACAGAATTGCTAAAACAATCAATTGTTGAAACAGACCCTGCAGTCCGTACAGACCTTATGTTGCAGGCTGAGGCAATCTTCATGGAAGAAATGCCAATTGCACCAATCTACTTCTATACTAACCTTTACGTTCAACAAGACTACGTATCGGGTATGGAGCCGGATGCTTTAGGCAACATCAACTTGAAAAATGCTGATGTCAATAAATAATAACGTGTAACCCACACAAAGGCTGCTTAAATCGATTTTTCGGTTTCAAGCGGCCTTTCATGGTATTGTCAAGAAATATTCGAAATTATTTGAAAAGGAGGACGGCTCATTGCTTGGTTATATTTTTAAACGTCTCGTCTACATCGTCATTGCACTATACTTAATCATCACGGCTACATTCTTCTTAATGCAACTCGCTCCCGGTAGCCCCTTTGCATCGGAAAGGGAACTTACGCCGCAAATCGAGGAGCAGCTGAACGCCAAATATGGGTTGGACAATCCATGGTACATTCAATACAAGGATTATCTAGTGTCGTCGATTACTTTTGATTTTGGGGAATCCATGAAATATAAAGGTCGTTCTACAAACGACATCATTTCCGAAAGCTTCCCTGTCTCGGTCGCCCTGGGTGTCCAGGCCATGATTCTGGCGATTGGGCTCGGTGTCTTATTGGGCGTCATTTCAGCGCTCTACCATAATAAACTTCCTGACTATGTGTCGACTGTAATTGCGGTATTGGGTATTTCTGTTCCATCTTTCATTCTTGCAGGGCTACTCCAGTACTTTTTGGCATTCCAGGCTGATTGGTTCCCTGTAGGTGGATGGAAAGGCTTCTCCTATACTCTTCTACCTTCAATTGCAATTGCCCTTACACATGCCGGCTTTATCGCAAAACTTACTCGTTCGAGCATGTTGGAACAAAATAATAGTGATTACGTCAAGCTCGCACGTGCGAAAGGCATTGGCAAATGGACGGTTGTAGTGAAACATTCACTACGTAATGCGCTCTTGCCGGTTGTCACATATTTAGGACCTTTAACTGCTGGTGTCATCACAGGCAGCTTCATCATTGAACAGATCTTTGCCATCCCTGGACTGGGGCGCCACTTCGTTACGTCCATTTCAAACCGGGACTATACAGTCATCATGGGGACGACTGTATTCTACTCTATCATTCTATTGTTCGCAGTATTGATTGTCGATATTCTATACAGCCTCATTGATCCACGTATTAAACTGAAAGGAGCGAAAAAATAATGGCACTACATGAGCAAAAAACAGAAAAATTATCACCGGACATGTTCAAAGTCGTAGGCGGTCGTTTTGATGAATCCGATAAGCTTGCCAAAAAGCAAGTGTCCTTCTGGAAAGAAGTATTTTATCGCTTCTCTCACAATAGATTGGCATTGATTGGCCTCGTGCTTCTCATCCTGATTGGCGCGATGGCGCTTATCGCTCCCGAAGTCTCGAAATATACCTATGACCAAAATGTGGGTCTATACAACTCCCCACCATCTGCCGAGCATTGGTTTGGTACAGACGACCTTGCCCGCGATATCTTTGTCCGTGTCTGGGAAGGTGCCCGCATTTCTCTATTCATCGGCTTGACTGCCGCTGTCATCGACCTGATCATCGGTGTGCTATGGGGTTCCATCGCCGGCCTTGCAGGAGGACGGGTGGATAACATCATGATGCGGATTGCTGACGTTCTATCAGCTGTTCCCTATCTTTTAGTAGTCATCATCCTGCTAGTAGTAATGGAGCGGGGGCTAATTCCGATGATCATCGCCCTATCCATCACCGGCTGGGTCAATATGGCCCGTATTGTTCGGAGTGAAGTATTGTCGATCAAGAATCAGGAATATGTATTGGCGGCCCGCACATTGGGTGCAAACACATGGCATTTAATCAAACGCCACCTCATTCCAAATGCGATGGGTGCCATTTTGGTGACAATGACATTGACGATTCCACAGGCCATCTTTACAGAAGCGTTTTTAAGTTATCTAGGCCTTGGAGTACAGGCTCCACTGGCGAGCTGGGGAACGATGGCCTCCGAAGGGAATAAAGCGCTCACATCGGCACCTTGGCGCCTCATCTTCCCTGCCCTGTTCATCTCATTGACGATTTTCGCGTTCAACGCAGTCGGGGATGGCCTTCGTGATGCACTGGATCCGAAACTACGTAAATAAAAGAGGGTGTACGATATGAATACGAAAAAGAAAATTCTAGAAGTAAACGACCTGCGAATCAATTTCAAAACGTACGCCGGCGTAGTGCAAGCCGTTCGAGGCGTAAATTTTGAACTTTATGAAGGCGAAACATTGGCCATCGTAGGGGAATCCGGTTCAGGAAAGTCCGTCACAAGCAACGCGCTGATGAAGTTGATTCCTCAGCCGCCGGGCATCTACGCTGGCGGTGAAATCCTGTTCAATGGCCGCGACCTTGTTCCACTGACTGAGAAGGAAATGATGAAGGTCCGCGGAAATAACATTGCAATGATTTTCCAGGATCCAATGACGGCACTGAACCCGACAATGCGGATTGGCTACCAGATTACAGAGGTTTTATTGAAGCATAAAAAGACGGGCTCGCGTTCCGAGGCGAAGGAGCGTGCCATCCAGCTATTGGACCAAGTCGGAATCCCGTTCCCAGAGAAGCGCTTCCGTTCCTACCCGCATGAATTATCTGGTGGTATGCGCCAGCGTGTCGTCATTGCGATTGCACTGGCTGCCAATCCGAAGCTGTTGATTGCCGATGAGCCGACGACCGCACTTGACGTGACAATCCAGGCGCAGATTTTGGAGCTGATGAAGGACATACAGAAGAATTCAAATACATCAATCATCTTCATCACCCACGACTTGGGGGTAGTTGCGAATATAGCGGACAGGGTGGCGGTCATGTATGCAGGGCAGATTGTAGAGTACGGTACAGTAAACGACATCTTCTACAATCCGAAGCACCCGTATACATGGGGGCTGCTCGGTTCCATGCCTGACCTGGACAATGACGCCAACGAACTGTTGCGTGCCATCCCAGGTTCACCACCGAACTTGATTGATCCCCCTATCGGTGATGCATTTGCACCTCGTAACGAATACGCCCTGGCAATCGATTACGAGAAGGAGCCGCCGATGTTCCAGGTTTCCGATACGCATTATGCAAAAACATGGCTACTGCATCCCGATGCACCGAAGATCCCGCTTCCTGAAGCGGTTGCCCGTCGCATCGAAGGCTATCAACAAGGAGGCGAATGACCGTGGCCAATAAAATATTAGAAGTAAAAGGGCTGAAGCAATATTTCGGAACGAAAAAGGCGCCGATTAAAGCCATCGATGGCATCAGCTTTGATGTGTACGAAGGTGAGACATTAGGACTTGTGGGAGAATCCGGCTGCGGTAAATCCACAACCGGCCGCTCCATCATCCGCCTGTATGATATTACGGAAGGCCAGATTTTCTTTAAAGGAAAAAATATTACGGAATACAAGTCACGTAAAGACCTGCTTGGTTTCA
>JAZUQF010000331.1:0-1903 GCA_045605545.1 Lysinibacillus sp. | reverse complement strand
TGCACCGCAATGCCGTTCTGCATACGGCGCTGGGAAATGCCCGCAAACTTTCTGCCGCCGATGCTTAAATCGAACGAGCCGGGGCAGTAGGAGCCGACGATTTCATATGCTTCGATTCTATCTGCCGCTTCAGGAAACAGGGCCTTTACCAGGTCCACCATATAGCCGAATGCCTCATCAATGCTTGTCGGGGCCGTCTCGCCGAATACGACGGAAATGTTCAGTACACCTGGGTCGAGCACGACGGCCAGCCCGCCCGAATTGCGGACGATCGGCTCATATCCCGCCTGCCGGAGCAGCTTCATTCCCTCTGTAATATGGGGCAGTCGGTGGTCCTGGATGCCGAGGACGATGGATTCGTTATGGACCCATGTCCGGATGGCGGGCAGACTTTCCCCATGCCCCGTCAGATGGCACAATGTATCATCCATAGCGAACGATTCAAGCGGCGAACGCGTCAGCATGCTCAGTGACTGATCGATGAACCGCCAATTCGTATGTTGTAAAAAATCATTCATTGTAGTTATCTCCCTATCAATCGATTACACCTAGCATACTGTATTTTCAACTCATGTCAAACTGGTGACATGTTCCATTTTTGAATCACATGATGCCGAAATTGCCCGCACTTGTGTTACACTAATTGTGAATGATTATCAAGTAGAGGGAGTGTCTTACACTATGAATGAAGCAGCTATTACACTAGACGGCTGGTATGCTTTACACGATTTCCGCTCAATCGACTGGGCTTCCTGGAAGCTGGTCTCCCAGGAGGAGCGTCAGGCGGCAGTAGATGAGTTCATACAATATCTGGAGAAGCTGAACGAGGCCGATGTAGCCAAAACAGGCGCGCATGCATTCTATGCCATTGTCGGCCAAAAGGCGGATTTCATGATCATGACGCTTCGTGAAACAATGGACGAGCTGCAGGAGCTTGAAGCCGAATTCAACAAGCTAGCCATTGCAGACTTCACAATCCCGACATATTCCTACGTCTCTGTAGTGGAATTGTCAAACTACCTTGCTGGGGAATCCAATGAGGACCCTTATCAAAATCCGCACGTACGTGCACGTTTGTACCCGGAATTGCCACGTGCCAAATATGTGTGCTTCTATCCAATGGACAAACGCCGCCAGGGCAACGACAACTGGTACATGCTTTCGATGGACGAGCGCAAGAGCTTGATGCGTTCACACGGCATGATCGGCCGCGGCTATGCAGGAAAGGTGAAGCAGATCATCACCGGTTCTGTCGGCTTTGACGATCACGAATGGGGCGTCACTTTATTCGCGGATGATGTGCTCCAGTTCAAGAAACTGGTATACGAAATGCGCTTTGATGAAGTATCGGCCCGCTATGGGGAATTCGGCGAGTTCTTCGTCGGCAATCTATTGGACAATGAAAAACTAGTGAAATTCCTATCAGTAAATAAATAAACGACTGCGGGCGGCCTCGGCTGCCCGTTTTTTTCATCCCGATTATTTAGCACAGCGGCCATATTCATGTCGAACCTCAAGGCTGCCAAATAAAAAAGGCGAAAAAAAGACCAAGAAATAAGACGATTCTCATTCAATATCGAACGGAAATCGTCTTATTTTTATTAAAAAAACTACTTGGTTACAAAAAATACTGGTTCTCCATCGACCTATCGAAAACACCCGTAGACCTTTGCCAAACAGCGTGTTTAAAGGAATCCCACTGCATCCAAAACATCGGGTGGCAATGCCTGCTCCTCTTTTTCAGGGTACAGATAGGCCAAACTGGCGAAAATCATATACGACATAATAAAAAATAAGTGCCAGAAAAGGTCTGCACCCCTAAATGGCACTTATCTTACATTAAGTTGTATATCAATTTCACCAAATGAGGGAAATCGGCCCCTCAAAAGGAGGCATGTATTTT
>JAZUQF010000330.1:0-9949 GCA_045605545.1 Lysinibacillus sp. | reverse complement strand
GGCCGTGGCTGGGCGCTTCCCCCAGGCGCACGTTGCGGGGCACGGTGGTGGAAAACACCTTGCTCTTGAAATGCTTTTTCACTTCCGCTACCACCTGCAGCCCCAGATTGGTCCGGCCGTCCAGCATGGTCAGCAGTACGCCTTCAATGATGAGCTCCTTGTTAAGATGCTTCTGGACGAGGCGGACTGTAGATAGCAGCTGGCTCAGCCCCTCCAATGCGTAATATTCACATTGAACGGGAATCAGGACACCATCTGCCGCCGTCAGCGCATTGATGGTCAACAGTCCGAGGGAAGGCGGACAGTCGATGATGATGTAGTCATAGCTACCCTTCACCTCATCCAGCGCACGCTTCAGCCGGACTTCACGTGAAATGGCCGATACAAGCTCGATTTCGGCACCCGCCAAAGACATTGTTGCGGGGACAATCCATAGATTCTCAATCTTTGTTTCATGAATATAAGACACCATCGGTTCATCTTCAATCAATACATCGTAAATGCAGCCCTCAATCTCCCTTTTATTGATGCCTACCCCACTCGAAGCATTGCCCTGTGGATCGATATCGATGAGCAGGGTCCTCTTACCTAGATAAGCCAGGCATGCGCTCAAATTTACAGATGTTGTCGTTTTACCAACGCCGCCTTTCTGATTTGCAATGGCAATAGTTCTTCCCATTTGTGCACCTGCTTTCAACACATTTATTCGTTTAATCGCTTTCTTTTTACACGAAATTTTCTAAACTAATACTCTTATTCTAACAAAAAGGAAGCGTTGAGTCGTCAAAATATTCATAAATTTAAAGTAATTGGATGCTTCGGACACGATTCCTTATAGATTCTTATCTAAAAAACTCCCGAACGTGCTTGTCCGGGAGCTATTCATTATTTCTTTTTTGGTATTTTCACCGTTATTTGATAGTAGTCTTCGTTATCCTCTTCTTCCGTTTTCACATCGATTCCGCTCTTTGTGACCATGGATAACGACTGTTTAATCGTATTGAGGGCGATCCGGACGTCCTTGCTGATGGCCTTGCGTTTTGCTCTTTTCGGCTTCGGCTTCTCCTCCGGCTCTTCTTCCTCCAGAGGATGCAGGATCTGCTGGATTTGATCCTCCAGCTGACGAACGTTCCAATCATATTCCTTCACTGCCGCAATCAGCTGCATCTGGAGCTGTTCATCCTTGATGGCAATCAGCGCGCGGGCATGCCGTTCACTGATCTCCCTTTGTAAGATGGCATCCTGCACAAATTGAGGGAGCTTTAGTAAACGAAGTTTGTTCGCCACTGTCGACTGCCCTTTTCCGAGACGTTGAGCAAGTGCTTCCTGCGTCAGTGAATGAAGTTCTAGCAATTGCTGATATGCCAACGCTTCCTCGATTGCCGTCAATTCCTCACGCTGCAAATTTTCAATCAAGGCAATCGAAGCTGTTTCTTTATCATTTAAATTACGGACGATAGCTGGTACTTCTTCCCATTCCAACTTCTTCATTGCACGGTATCGGCGCTCACCTGCAATGATTTCGTACATCCCTTCGGCTTCCGTGCTTGGACGTAGCACGATTGGCTGAATGACCCCATGAGTATGAATCGTTCTTGACAACTCTTCAATTTTTTCATCATCAAAAACTGCTCGAGGCTGGAAACGGTTTGGAACTATTTTATCAATTGGAATTTTCACTACTTCTTCTGCCGCTGTACTCACCACTTCTACTTCACTTTCCACTTCGGATTCCTGCTTTCCGCTTCCGAACCAACGTGAAAAAGGACTCTTCATCCAAAGGCACCACCTTTAAGAAACTAACTTGCTCGATATTATTATTATTTCTGATTCTATGGAAAATGTACATAGTCCAATCAACGATAATTCATGCATTTTGTCGTAAATATAAATGTATATGCTTCAAAGTGACGAATTATTTCTATTTTCCACATTTTTTTTACTGAATGGGCGTTTTGTTTGGCACACCCGGTTTACGAGGATACTTTTTCGGCGTTTGTTTGATTTTGTCGAAAACGAATAGTGAACGTTCGCTTTCCTCAACCGGCAGAAGGAAGGAAAACTCCTCTTTCAAGGAAGCCCCCAGTGTGGAGATGGCCTTCTTCGCCTCCTTCAATTCTTCTGCCCCGGCGGCCGCCTTCAATGCGACAAAGCTGCCCCCCTGCTTGGCAAGCGGGATGCAGAGCTCCGACAGGACCGACAGCCTCGCCACCGCCCTTGCTGTCACCACGTCGAACTGCTCGCGGTATTTGGCATTTTGACCGAACTCCTCCGCCCGCGCATGGACGAATTCCGTATTCTCCAGGCCGAGCTCCTCGCTCAGATGATTCAGGAAGGTGATGCGCTTGTTCAGCGAATCAACAATCGTCACATGCAGGTGTGGGAAGCAGATTTTGATGGGGATGGAGGGAAAGCCGGCTCCCGCCCCTACATCGCATACGGATGTGACTTTTGTAAAGTCGAAATAGAAGGACGGACTGATGGAATCATAGAAATGCTTTAAATATACACCCTCTAAATCCGTAATGGCCGTCAGATTCATCTTTTCGTTCCATTCGACCAGCAGTTCGAAGTATTTTTTGAACTGGGCAATCTGCACATCGGATAGCTCGATGCCTTTTGCGGCAAGCGCTTCAATAAATTGTTTTTCGTTCATATGTCTCTCCTTCGTAAAATGGAGCGTCCGACATGTGCGAACGCTCCTTGCTTTGCGGGCGGGTTAGGAAAAACACCTTGCCCATCCGCGTATAGAAAGGGCTCTTTGCATCAGATGGCCTTCCGGTCAATCATTCACCACACGGGCAATCTTGCCCTGCTCGATATAGACGAGGAGGATTGAGATGTCCGCCGGATTCACCCCTGAGATGCGGCTCGCCTGTGCGATGGATAGTGGACGTACATCTTTCAGCTTTTGCCGCGCTTCCGTCGCCAGGCCTGAAATGGCATCATAATCGATGTTTTCAGGTATCTTCTTGTCTTCCATCTTTTTCAGCTTATCCACCTGCTGCAATGCCTTTTGGATATAGCCTTCATATTTCAGCTGGATTTCAATCTGCTCCCTTACTTCCTCCGAGAACTCCATTCCCGCCGGCTCGATCAGTCCGGCTACCAGGTCGTATGTCATTTCCGTACGCTTCACAAGGTCCGAAGCACGGATGCCGTCCTTCAGCTCTGTGCCGCCGACGGAACGGATCGTCTCCTGTGTCTTTTCATTCGGTTTTACGATGATGTCGCGGAGGCGGGCAATTTCATTTTCGATCTGCTCGCGCTTCTCTTGGAATTTTGCGTAGCGCTCTTCTGAAATCATGCCTATTTTATAACCGATATCCGTCAGGCGAAGATCCGCATTATCGTGGCGGAGCAGCAAACGGTATTCTGCACGGGATGTGAGCAGTCGGTACGGCTCATTCGTCCCTTTCGTCACTAGGTCGTCAATCAGGACACCGATATAGGCGTCGGAGCGGGAAAGAATCACTTCCTCTTTGCCTAAGACCTTCGCAGCGGCGTTCATACCGGCCATCAGCCCTTGTGCAGCAGCCTCCTCATAGCCGGATGTCCCGTTGATCTGCCCTGCCGTATAAAGGTTTTTGATGCGCTTCGTCTCAAGCGTCGGCCATAGCTGCGTCGGTACGACCGCATCGTACTCGATTGCATAGCCTGCACGCATCATTTCCGCGTTTTCCAGACCTGGAATCGTCGCCAGCATTTTCTTTTGGACATGCTCCGGCAGACTCGTCGAGAAGCCCTGTACATATACTTCGCGTGTATTGCGTCCCTCCGGCTCCAGGAAGATCTGGTGGCGCGGCTTGTCGTTGAAGCGGACGACCTTATCCTCGATGGATGGGCAGTAGCGCGGGCCAGTCCCTTTGATCATGCCTGAGTACATGGGCGATAGATGCAGATTGGATTCGATGATTTCATGCGTCTTCTCGCTTGTATATGTCAGCCAGCATGGCAGCTGGTCCATGATATATTCCGTTGTTTCAAAACTGAATGCACGGGGTACATCATCACCAGGCTGGATTTCCGTTTTTGAATAATCAATCGTACGGCTGTTCACCCTTGGCGGTGTACCTGTCTTAAAGCGTACCAGATCAAAGCCCAGCTCTTTTAGGTTATCCGCGAGCTTGATGGACGGCTGCTGGTTGTTCGGGCCTGAAGAGTACTTCAAGTCCCCGATGATGATTTCACCGCGCAGGAATGTACCTGTCGTGATGACGACCGCCTTGGCACGGTAGATGGCGCCCACCTGTGTGATGACACCGCGGACCTCCCCATCTTCAACAATGAGTTCATCCACCATCGCCTGATGGATCTGAAGGTTCCGTTCTTCCTCCAATAGACGCTTCATTTCATGCTGATAGAGGATTTTGTCTGCCTGCGCGCGTAGGGCACGGACTGCCGGGCCCTTCCCTGTATTCAGCATGCGCATCTGGATATGTGTTTTATCGATGACCTTCCCCATTGCACCGCCCAATGCATCGATTTCGCGTACGACGATTCCTTTTGCCGGTCCTCCGACGGACGGGTTGCACGGCATGAATGCAATCATATCGAGATTGATTGTAAGCATGAGTGTATTCGCGCCTGTTTTAGCGGCGGCATATGCCGCTTCTGCACCTGCATGGCCGGCACCGACCACGATGACATCAAATGTGCCTGCCTCATATTGTGTTGGCATGCTCGATTCTTCCTTTCTGTTTGTAGCATTATGTGGGTCACAAAATTTCAATTTATACTGATGAGCATGGCCGCCTCCAGCGGCAAACATGCCTTATTTTCCAAGACAGAATTGCGAGAACAGCTGATTGATCAGGCTTTCCTGCACGGTATCGCCGACAATCTCGCCCAACAGCTCCCATGTGCGGGTGACGTCGATCTGTACCATATCCACCGGAACACCCGACTCTGCCGCTTCCAGGGCGTCCTCAATCGTCGCCTGCGCCTGGTGCAGCAAGGCAATATGACGGGCATTCGATACATAGGTCATGTCGCCTGCCTCAATCTGCCCTTCGAAGAACAGGGAGGCAATCGCTTCCTCCAGCTCGATTACGCCTTCCTCCTTCAACAGGGAGGTCGTGACGACACGGCGACCGGCGGCAAGCTCACGCACACGGTCCAGATCAATCTTCTGCGGAATATCGGTCTTGTTCACGACGACGATGAAGTCCATGTGCTTGATCGTTTCAAACAGTCGTTCATCCTCAGGTGTCAGTTCCTCTCCGTGGTTCAAGACAAGGAGGATGAGGTCCGCACCCTTCAATGCTTCGCGCGAACGCTCCACACCGATCCGTTCCACGATATCCTCCGTCTCACGGATGCCTGCTGTATCCACAAGGCGCAGCGGTACACCACGGACATTTACATATTCCTCTATGATATCACGGGTTGTACCTGCTATATCGGTTACAATCGCCTTATTTTCATGGACAAGACTATTTAAAAGGGATGACTTCCCTACATTCGGACGGCCCAAAATGACGGTGGACAGCCCTTCACGCAGGATTTTCCCCTGGGATGAGGTCTGTAAAAGTTTTTTGATTTCATCCCGTACCCATGTGCATTTTTCCAGCAGGATCGGTAACGTCATCTCTTCCACATCGTCATACTCCGGATAGTCGATATTCACTTCCACCTGCGCCAACGTCTCGAGCAGCGCCTGGCGCAGTGCATGGATCAGCCGCGACAGCTTCCCGTCCATCTGGCCGAGCGCCACGTTCATGGCACGGTCCGTTTTGGCACGTATCAGGTCCATGACCGCCTCTGCCTGCGACAGGTCGATGCGTCCATTCAAAAAGGCACGCTTCGTGAATTCGCCAGGCTCCGCCAGACGCGCCCCATTGCGGAGGACCAGCTGCAGCACCCTATTCACCGATACCAGGCCGCCATGGCAGTTAATCTCCACTACATCTTCACGCGTAAACGTCTTCGGTCCCCGCATCAGCGATAGCATCACTTCCTCTACGACATCATCCGTCTTCGGGTCCACGAGATGCCCATAATGAATCGTGTGTGTCGCCATGTCCTGCAGCCGTTTACCTGCCGGCGACTTGAATATCTTATCTGCAATATCAATCGCTTCATCCCCGCTCAGACGGACGATGGCAATCGCCCCTTCACCCATCGGCGTGGAAATCGCAGCAATCGTATCAAACTCCATTTCTGATCCTCCTATTTGAGCCATCCGGCACTGGTTCACTCTATTTTAAAATGCCAAAAGCAATTATCATCCATTGCATTATCCACATGTGGATAACTTTTTTTAAAAAAACCATCCACATTTACTAACAATTTAGCCTACCATATTTTCTGCGAAATCAAAAGCAAACAAGACTCGCAAAAACAGCCCCACTGCACGCCTTCCATCACAGCCTTGTTGCGATTTTCAAAACCGCTCCACTAAAAAGGGGACCTGAAATCAAACGATCTTTCCCCCTCATCATCCGCATCCCGGCAGTCGGCCTTTTTCCAAATCGTATGAGGCCATCTTGCCCTCCCTGCATGGCAGGCCAAAAATGAATCCCCTCCCACCGGCATTCGGTAATTTTTTCTCCATTTAGCGCTGCCAAGGAGGAAAAAATCGAGAACAATAGGCTCCGTGGACCTTTTCTTTCGAAGGAGGCGTCATCATCAAGGCCGATTAGTACCGAATATGGGGCATTTTCCGTACGTTTTATACAAAAAACAGAGGCATCGCAAGCTGCCACGCCTCCATTATTGTCTGTATATTACTTGATCGGCTCGATCACTAGATAGCGATTCGGCTCAACGCCCTCGGAATACGTCTCGATATCCAATCGATGCGCCAGGACGTTATGGATGATTTTGCGTTCATATGACGGCATCGGCTCGAAAGCCACCTGCCGTCTTGTACGGACGGCCTTGTCTGCCATGCGTTCCGCCAATTGCTCCAATGACGCTTGACGGCGTTCGCGGTAATCCTCTACATCAAGCCTCACAAGCATGAAAGACTTTGCGCTTTTATTCAGGACAAGCTGCGTTAACTGCTGCAGGGCATTCAACGTCTGGCCCCGCTTCCCGATTAAAAATGCCGCCTTTTCACTTTCCAGCTTAAATGATACATATTTACCTTCAGATTCCGTATGAATCTGTAAATCAGTAATCCCCAATGCCGAGGCGATATCCATCAAATATGCCTTCGTTTCTTCAATTGGGTCGTGTTCTTGCATGATAGGTTGTTCGTCACTCACGTGCAGAACTGACTTTTCCCCGTTTCCACCATTGGACGGTACGTCGTCAAGGCCTTCCTCCAGCGGCATTTCCGCCAGCTGGTCGACAGGCGATTGCCCGTCTTGGCCCTTTTCCGACTGCCCGTCCGTTTGAGGAGAGGCTTCCACAAACGTTTCTTCCTCTTCCTCAATCACTGCTTGAACATCTTCCTTTACTGTGATGCGTACTTCCGCATCGCGTGCACCAAAACCTAAAAATCCTTTTTTACCTTCTTGTAAAACTTCTACCTCTACCTGATCACGGGTTTTGCCAAGCTTCTGTAACGCTAATGAGACCGCTTCATTGACTGTCGCGCCTGATTGCGTAAGTTGGTTCACTATTTTGACCCTCCTGTAATAGTAGCATCAGTTTCTTTTTTCCAAGGTTTGTAAATCGCAAGGTTTTGCAATACTGAAACGATGTTTCCGACAATCCAGTATAATGACAAGGCTGCCGGCAGGAATGCACCAAAGCCGATGATCATCACTGGCATGATATACATCATGATCTTCATCTGAGGATTGTCCACTGCAGGACCAGTAAGTAATACAACAAACTGGAAGAGGCCGGCAATGACTGCGAATAGGATGCTCGGCTCTGCAAGCGGCACCGATAGGAATGACCCCAATTCAAATGCCGGCGTGACATTCATACGGCTGATCGCATGATAGAAACCGATCAGGATCGGCATCTGGATGAAGATCGGCAGACATCCTGCAAGCGGGTTGACGCCCGATGACTGCATCAATGCCATCATCTCTTGCTGGTATTTTTGCTGCGTGGCAGCGTCTTTGGAGCTGTACTTCGCCTGCAGCTCCTTCATCTTCGGCTGAATCTCCTGCATTTTCTTAGAGCTTTTAATCTGCTTGATTGTCAATGGTAGGATTGCCAAACGGATGATGATCGTCACAGCAATGATACCGAACGCATAAGAGCCTAAAAGATCCGAGAAATATTTGATGACTGATACTAATGGCCAAACGATGAATTCATTCCAAAAGCCTCCGCTTTCAGATGAAATCGGTTGATCGAATTCACTACACCCCGACAGCAGAAGAACCGCCGATACAAGTGTAAGAATGACCCCAAGTCTTTTCTTCAAGCCTTCTTCCTCCTAGAACAACTATTCAATTTTCTCTATAGAGCTTAGTTTACCATGTGTAGACGCTTACACTCTACTAATTGTTTCAAGAACCCTTTAGTTCTGTTCCAACTGTTTCTTCTTTAAAACCTTGGCGATTCTCAATACATGCTCCAAACTTTTCTTTGTTTCATGAAAATCCAATGTGGCCGCCTGACTTCTGGCGATGATAACATAATCCATATCTTGGCGAACGTCATTTTTCAACTCAAGAAATGTTTGGCGAATATAGCGTTTGATTTGATTGCGCGTAACCGCATTCCCTATCTTCTTGCTAACGGATAAGCCGACACGAAACGCCTGCTGTTCTTCCTTCCTCAGGCAATAAACAACAAACTGGCGGTTCGCAAACGACTTTCCTTTTTTAAAGACCTTTTGAAACTCTTCATTCTTTTTGATCCGTTGGCGTTTATTCACTGTTTACCAGCTCCATCTATGCTCATTTTTCAAATCGGACATGAAAAATAATGAAAAAAAAGACCACTGATGAGGCTCAGTGGACTTATGCTGATAAAACTTTACGACCTTTACGACGACGCGCAGCCAATACTTTACGTCCGTTTTTCGTGCTCATACGTGCGCGGAAACCGTGAACCTTGCTGTGCTTGCGTTTTGATGGTTGATATGTGCGTTTCATTCTATATTGCACCTCCTATTAATGAGTGTTCCTATATTTTCTTAACATACAGACTCGACCATTATATATAAAAAGCAATTATCTTGTCAACGCTTAATATAAAAAGTCTGGTATTGTCCAAAAGAATGGAATTTATGTTTATCCACAGTCACAGTTCTTTTTATAAAGAATCGATGTGGATAGTTTTTTATCCTCAACTATTTATCCACACCTCTTATCTACACCTTTTTCACAAACTCAACCCTTGTGGATAATCTCTCAATGAATAAACAGGATTTGTGTGGATAAGTTAGTTAAAGTATTGAAAAACCTAACCTTTTTTGTTACGATAAAAATGTTTTCTTTGTGGACTACTGTATTTGGGAAATATTTTATCCACAATTGTTAATAATCTGTGGACAGTTTTTTTCACATGATTTGAATAGATTTTATCCACAAGCTGTGACTATGTGAATATAGCAAAAAGATAGATAAAAATAAATAGCATCTGTTTTTTTTTGAGAATATTGTTATGAAGGGACGAAAATAGCTTGGAACATTTAGAGCAGTTATGGAACAACGTCCTGGCAAAAGTAGAACAAAAAATTTCGAAGCCAAGCTTCGAGACCTGGTTGAAGTCCACTAAGCTCCTGTCGCATAAAGGGACGAACGTGACCATCGCCGCACCGAATTCATTTGCCCGTGATTGGCTGGAAAGCCACTACGTGCATTTGATTACAGGTATTTTAACCGAGCTTACAGGCGAAGACTTATTCATTAAATTTGTTGTTCAAAAAGACCAGGATACGGACGATTTCGAATTGCCCGCGCCGAAAATTCAAGCCAAAGCTACAGATCAACATGATATTTCACCAGGAATGCTTAATCCGAAATATACATTTGATACGTTTGTCATTGGCTCCGGTAATCGATTCGCCCATGCAGCTTCACTTGCTGTTGCC
>JAZUQF010000329.1:0-6891 GCA_045605545.1 Lysinibacillus sp. | reverse complement strand
CATCCTCCTTCTCAAACAATAACGGGAGGATCTGCGAGACCTGCCTATATGCCTTTTCAAATCTCAGCCTCTTTATGTTGTCCTTGTCAGTCAACTGATAATGACCTCTCTCCAGCTCTACATGGATGCCAAAATCCGACTTATGATAAAAATTCGGAACCAACATCAAATTCCTATAGCTTTCTTCCATCACATTTTTCAGTCTCATTTCAAGCACCTCACCTGCCTTTCGTTTCATGCCATCCTTGTAATCTTACTATTGGCTTTTCCTCACTTCATGAACGATAAAACCCCCGCAATCATGAAAATTGCAGGGGTTGTAAGCAGACGCGATGTCCGGTTGTATTATGAACAGCTTCCCGGCTGGCTGTTACGGACTTTTGAGCCCGTTTCGCCGCGCAGCAGGTCGCCGCCTGTAGATTCGATAATTTCATTTGTTACGTTGTTTGCGATGGCGTTGGACACCAGCTGCAGCAATTGATTCACTTCCATTTGGGATTGCTTGAACTGCTGGACGACCGGCACTTGATCGATTTCCTCTTCGATGGCAGTGATTTTGCCTTCAATCATTTTCAATGCCTTCTCCTTGCCGAGATGCTGGAAGTTGACGGCTTGCTTTTGCAATGTTTTTAATGACGCGATTTTTTCACGCACTTTTTGGTTTTCATTGATTTGCTCTTCAGCCTTTTTGAAGAATTCCACTTCTTCCGTATTGGCGATCATGTGTGCGATTTCTTTTGCTTTTTCTACGATTTCGTCTTTTGTATATAGCTTTGTCATTATGCATGCACCCCTGTTTGATTGACCACTTCCACGAATTCACCACGCAGGGAATAGGATTTCGCTTCCATGATTTTTACTTTTACAATTTGACCGACTAATTCTTTAGGCCCTGCGAAGTTTACAAGCTTGTTACGGCGGGTATAGCCCGCTAACACATCGTCGCGTTTCTTACTGCTTCCTTCAACCAATACTTCTACCACTTGGCCTTCATATTTCTTCAAGGCGTTTGTTGAGAATTCAGCGACAACGGCATTCAGGCGTTGCAGACGCTCTCTTTTCACCTCTTCCGGTACGTTGTCCACCATTTTGGCAGCCGGTGTACCCTCACGCGGAGAGTAGATGTATGTGAAAGCCATTTCAAAGCCTACTTCCCGGTATATATCAAGTGTTTCCTGGAATTGCTCCTCCGTCTCATTCGGGTAGCCCACGATGATATCCGTCGTCAGCGCCACATCAGGAATCGCTTTTTTGATTTTCTGTACGAGATTCAGGAAATGTTCACGCGTATATTTACGCGCCATGATTTTCAAAATGTCGTTCGATCCCGACTGCACCGGCAGATGGATATGCTCGACCAAGTTCCCCTTCTTAGCCAGCACTTCGATCAAATGGTCATCGAAATCGCGCGGATGGGACGTCGTGAAGCGGATACGCGGAATGTCGATTTTACGCAGCTCGTCCATCAGGTCGCCAAGACGATAGTCGATATCCGTAAAATCCTTGCCATAGGCGTTTACGTTCTGGCCTAGCAGCATGATTTCCTTATACCCTTGTGCGGCCAGCTCCCGTACTTCTTGAATGATTTCCTCTGGACGGCGTGAACGTTCTTTCCCGCGTGTGTAGGGAACGATGCAGTAGGTACAGAACTTATCGCATCCGTACATGATGTTCACCCATGCCTTGATGGAGCCAAGTCGCTGCTTCGGAAGGTTTTCGATGACATCCCCTTCCTTCGACCACACCTCAACAACCATTTCCTTCGACATATATGCTTCTTTTAAAATATGCGGCAGGCGGTGGATGTTGTGCGTCCCGAATACCATATCCACATGCTGATACGTCTTCAAGATTTTGTTGACGACCGATTCTTCCTGCGACATGCAGCCGCACACACCGATCAGCATCTCCGGGTTCTGCCGTTTATATTTTACAAGGAAGCCAAGCTCCCCAAATACTTTATTTTCAGCGTTTTCGCGGATGGCACATGTATTCAATAGGACGACGTCAGCCTCTTCCAATTGCTCGGTAGGCTCATACCCAAGCTGCATGAAAATACCGGCCATCACTTCCGTATCGTGCTCGTTCATCTGGCATCCGTACGTACGGATGTAGAATTTACGTCCCTGTCCCATTCCCAAAAACTGTTCATCGATTGCAAAATCCTTGTGGTACTTCACTTCCTCTTTCCCACGTTTTTTTGCATCTTTTAATGATGGCGCTGTAAATACGCGCTCGAAATATTTGCTGTAGTCTTTTTCCTGCTTCGGTTGATTTACTTGCTGACTAGCTAGTCGTTGTTCTTCATTCATCGACTAAAGCTCCTTTCATTCAAATGCCCATTGAACTATTATAGCGAATAGTCCTCTTTCCCGACAAGCTTAGCGTAAAAATTGTCGGTAGCCTTGCATGTCATTTTTACGTAAAATTGTAAGAAATGTGACAGCGAGGCGCACGACCTGTCCCCAGTTCATGTGATAGCGTTCTTTAAATTCGAACTTCGGGAGGTGGATGACGTCCCTGAAAAGCTGCTGCGGCTCGATTTCCTCCTCCTTCAGATAGGCTAGAAAGGCTAGGAACAGCTTATGGTCCTCGACCTGCAGATGCTTCGATTCAATCAGCGTGTCCAGCCGTTCATCGAGCGAATGCGCCTTCTGGAACAGCTTCTGAATCCTTGCCTCTTCTTTTTCATTTTTATATTGGAGAAAATGTAGAATATTTGTCATGGAATCAGGCCTCTTTTTGTGTTTTACATAACGATTTCGCCAAACATAGGTTGAATTTCGCCAAAAGCGTCATTCATTTCGCCAACTTGGATCATCATTTCGCCAAATCGCCGCTTATTCTCGCCAAACATCTTCTGGGATGAGATACCGCCTTGATTTCGTATCGCCCTCATAGTGAAATTTTGCTCTTGTTAGGTATTTATTTGCTACATCCTTGCTTGCGATAAAGAAAAAATCCCTCAACCCTTTATTTGTAATCCACTCATCAACAAGCAACCTGTAGTCATGCAACCCTTGGGAGAAGGCATCCCGCCCTACATGGCCACAGCAGCAGGCAAACTTCCCCCGCCTATAATGCATCACTTCACCGCACAGGCAGATTGCTCCCCTGCGGATTATTATCTTCCCGAATGGATGCTGCCATTTCCTTGGCTGGTGATGTGCCAAAATTTCACTCTTCACTAACGATACCACACTTTCTGAAACTTGCACCGGATAAGTATTGTTCCATTCTTGTAGCTTGAACCGCAGACCTGCCAACTTAAATATATGAAACCGTTCCGGCATATTTTCCAAAATGGAAGAAGAACTTGTAATGATGATGGCAGACAAAACCGGAAGCTTTACACCAATGCCATCCAACAGCCGCTTCAAGAAAGCCTCATGCCGCTCTGCCTGTGCAAACGGATTCGTCAGGCTCTCCCGCTCGCCATTCCTTTCTCGAAGGAATTGATGCGACCTTTCCTCATAAGAAAGAACCCCTGCAATATTTTTCAACTCCACAACCAATACAAAGCGGGCTGTCACGAAAATGGTATCGATTTGATGACTGTATCCCAGGCTACTGACCGCCTCGAAGCCATGCAGTAAAGCATGAGGTTCCGTTATATATAAATCTTCCCAATAAGCATCCGCCCGCCGCTCTCCCTCATAGCCCCTTTCCGCCTTCCATAGCAGTCCATCAAGCACCTTTTTCTGCTCATCCGCGAGTATCCCTCTTCTCGCCAACGCTTCCCCAACAATCAATTTGGACGGAGGTCTCCTATCCATGGCCCTCTCCCCTTTTTGCCCATTGTAAAAAGGAGCAGGCGGAAACGCTATAGAATGGAGGAAAATTTTATTTTCGCAGTGTTTCAAGCCCTTTTTCCGCCAGCACAAAAAACCGCCATGCCTTTTATCGGCATGGCGGGCTATAAGCGTACTCTTCTTACATGAATTCCTTCAACAGTGTATCGAATTGTTCTTCGCTTAATGAAATATCGATGTCCGTCAATGGAAGCTCGGAATAGCCTTCCACTTTTTCCTGGTAGGATTTTGTTTCCTGGTCGTGGTAGACGATGCCCGTCACCAGACCTTCATGCTGCATCACCGTCTGCATCGCAAGCTCGCGATTCGTGTGGTCGTAGCCTTCGATATCGGCAAGCTTCGTCAGGTTTTCCTTGAACCAGTCGTATGTGTTCACCTTGTTGTATGTCACACAAGGCGAGAATACGTTGATGAATGAGAAGCCTTTATGATTGAGGCCTGCTTCAATCAGCGCCGTCAACTCTTTGATGTCTGTCGAGAAGCCCTGTGCCACGAATGTAGCACCTGCAGTAAGCGCCACTTCCAACGGTTTTAATGATGGCTCGATCGCCCCGCCTGGTGTTGATTTCGTGATGAAACCGGCAGCAGAACGTGGGGACGTCTGTCCTTTTGTCAGGCCGTAGATTTGGTTATCCATGACGACGTACGTAATATCGATGTTGCGTCGGATTGCGTGGATAGTATGTCCCATCCCAATCGCAAAGCCGTCGCCGTCACCACCGGAAGCGATGACCTTCAAGTCGCGGTTGGCCATTTTCAATCCTTGTGCAATCGGCAATGCACGGCCGTGAATGCCGTGGAAACCGTAGGAATTGATGTAGCCGGAGATGCGTCCCGAACAACCGATGCCTGAAATGACGGCCAGCTCATGCGGTTCATAGCCGACATTCGCTGCAGCACGCTGGATCGCCGCCTGTACGGAGAAGTCTCCACAGCCAGGGCACCAGTTCGGTTTTACACTGTTTCGGAAATCCTTGAATGTAGCCATTATTAGATTTCCTCCTTCACTAAGTTTGTTAATTCACGCGGCAGGAATGGCGTTCCGTCGTATTTCAATACATTGCGGATTTTACCATGTCCGCCGATGGACATTTTCATGATGTTCGCCAATTGGCCCGTTGCATTGTTTTCTACAACGATGACCTTTTTCGCTTTATCTACCAATGCGCTCATTTCCTCTGCCGGGAATGGATAGATGAGACGAATTTGCGCATGATTTGTTTTGATGCCTTCTGCGTTCAATGCATCCTGCACTTCCTCAAGTGCCCCGCGAGTCGAGTTGAAGCCGACAAGCAGGACATCTGCCTCGTCATGCGGTGCATTGACATGTACCGGATTGTCGAAGCGAAGGTGCTGCAGCTTACGGAAACGCTTATCCATCTGTGTACGACGGTTGCCTGTCGCTTCGGATGGCTTCCCTTGCTCGTCATGCTCTACCCCTGTTACGTGGTGGATGCCGCCGAGCTTACCAGGCAGGACGCGTGGCGAAATGCCGTCTTCCGTGTTTTCATAGCGCTTGAAGTAGTCCTTCGATTCTGGATCTTCCGGTGTGACGATTTTGCCACGGCGGATTTCAATTTTGCTGTAGTCGAATGGATCGACCGATTGCTTACCAAGGGATAATTGCAGGTCCGTCAATAGGATGACCGGCAATTGCAGCTCCTCGGCAATATTGAATGCCTGGATTGTATCGTAGAACGCTTCCTCCATCGTGGAAGGCGCGATGACCACTTTCGGGATTTCCCCGTGTGTACCGTATACCATCGCCATCAAGTCCGACTGCTCCTGCTTCGTCGGTAGACCTGTCGATGGACCGCCGCGCTGTGTATCGATGATGACAAGCGGCTGCTCTGTCATCCCTGAAAGGCCGATTGCTTCCATCATGAGTGATAGGCCAGGACCCGCTGACGCCGTGAAGGCACGGACACCACCGTAGTTCGAGCCGATTGCCATGGTAGCCGCTGCGATTTCATCCTCTGTCTGGATGACTGCACCGCCGACAAGTGGAAGCTTCTTAATCATATATTCCATAATTTCCGATGCTGGTGTGATCGGGTATGCCGCCATGAAGCGGGCACCTGCTGCAAGGGCACCTAATGCAACCGCATCATTGCCGATGATGAACATGCGGCGCTTGCCGTCAGCCGGCGCTAATTCCCAGGCGCCTGCACGGTCGCCGATCTGCTCGATAATCGCCATTTGTCCGCGCTTGATTGCCTCCATGTTTTTCGCGACGACTTCCTCCCCTTTACGGCCGAAGATGTCCGTCACGACATTTTGGAACACGGATTCATCCAAATTCATCAATGCCGCCGTCGCACCGATTGCCACCATGTTTTTCATCAGCGACGTACCAAGCTCGGAAGCGATTTCTGTGAACGGAACCGCATAGAGGGATGCCTTGCAGTCTTCCGGCTCTTTCGGCTTGAACTTCGCGTCCGCCAAAATGATGCCGTCTTCAGTCAATTCTTTGTAGTTGACGTCGATTGTTTCCTGGTCGAATGCAACTAAAATATCTAAATCATCCGCAATGAAGCGTACTTCTTCCGGACGTACTGTAATCTTGTTATTCGTATGGCCACCTTTAATGCGAGAAGAGAAATGACGATAGCCGTATAAATGATATCCCAAACGGTTCATCGCCGTTGCAAAGATTTCACCCGTTGACTCTATCCCTTCACCTTGCTGCCCACCGACTTTCCACGAAAGCTGATGTAACATGTCAACATCTCCTTAAAAAACAATTTATATATGAATTTCCTTCATCAGTTTAACATGAACGAGTTAGCTGTACTATTGAAAATATCCATTTAGGTGAAAATTTCAGTCCTAAGTAGTAGGCGCGGCAGCATCATTTCCATTGTGTGAAAAAAGCAGGCGGAATATGTAGCCGGATATAATTTTTCAAGCGTATTGATTTGCTTTTTAACAAGCGTGTTAATTCACCTTTTAATGTAAGTAGAGCCTTGTGAAAGTGAATTTCCGCTACAGCCGGCTCGCCGCTTCCGCTACAATCCACTGGTGTTTCATTTTTTATAGAGATTTTATCTAATAATCATGCTTTCTAACAATCAATATT
>JAZUQF010000328.1:0-4247 GCA_045605545.1 Lysinibacillus sp. | reverse complement strand
TATTTAAGAGAGGAACATCAAAAAAGGGGCTTGCAGCGTTGGGGGAATTAATATTACCAAAAGACGGTTTGTTATCTTTATTATTCATTCAGCATTAGGAATAGATGTTATTATAGAGTGAATTAGGGATTTGTGGAGGTGCGTTATGGGCGATTTATTTACGATGGTTATTATACTTTTAATTCTTTTATTCGTTATTTCTTTTGCTTTTTTCACCAGAAGGTTGCTAATAAATTCTTCAGTAAAGAGTACTAACACCAATGAACTCGAAGAAAAAATTGATAAGCTACTTGAACAGAATGAACAGCTCCTTTTGTTATTAAAGGAGAAAAAATAACGTTCCCACATCAAACGCCCTCTTCAATTGAAGAGGGCGTTAACTTTTAGCTGCTTCTGTTCAGGCTGCGCCCAAACGACGCTTTGAGAATCGTATTAACCTGCTAAATAGCAGAATCATTCTTCCACCTTATATAATTTAAACGCCGTTAAAGGTGGCTTTCGTTTTTCAAATATTTCGGGATCATGGTAGGGTGCGTCTAATTGTTCAAAATCGAAAGCATCTTCTACACAGGAAATATACAAATCGTATCCTTCTCCATCAACCGGGGAGAAAACTTCACGCTTTTCGCCATGTTGCAGTGCTTCGCCAATCCCTTTATATAATCGTTCTAAAGCTGCACGATTGCCTACAATAAACGCATCCGAATGCCACATTTTTTGACCGTATATATGCAAAAAATCAGGGGATTCATTTTCAAGAGCTTGAAAGTAGCCTTCAATTGTTTGAATAATTTCCTGGGGCTCAGTCGTTGCAATGAAAATATCATGGTGAAACCCACTTTCACTAAATTCATTCGGTTTCATTTGATTTATAAATTGCTCCTTTAAAGGTCCTTCCTGTACGAATAGAATAACCTCATCAAGCTGCCCATCGATGTATATATATATTTGAATGGATTGCTCATCTTTCATAAAACGCAATCTTTTCAATTGTGGTGTTAATTCAATTTGTTCAACAATGACAAAACCCTTTGCCTCAATTTTAAATCTATCCAGGAAGTTGTTCATTTTCGTTGTTGAATAAAACTGTATTGAGCTAAACCAATATAAATCACTCATTGTACAAATCACTGCTTTCTAAATTAGTTATCTAAAGCTTAATATAAAAACAAAGGTTCTGATAGTTTTTAGTAAGTAGCTTTAAAAACCAATGGATTGGTTATACAAAAGAAGTGCCCAAAACAAAGTTAGGCAGCAAGACGACCCATTCAATTGAGTGGGCTTTTTGCTGCTTGGGAACAAAACGCCCCCAAACGACGCCTTTGGGAAGGTTTTTTAGGATATTCGTAACAAGTGATGGAATGCCCAATTTAATTATTATTGATTACTACATAATTTTCTCGGAAGGTTTAGTAATTTTATTTAACGATTACACTTTCTTTTTCGTATAACTTAGCAGTCATTTTCAATCTTTCTCCAGATAGTACATCTCTATTTTTTATCCTTTTTTAGAAAAAATTTCGTATTATATTTTTTAAAGATTGCATTGACTCAAAAAGAGGTTATTGTATAATTTCAATTGCTTAGTGATAATAATGACGTTTCATTATTACAAAATAGTATGGCGCTTACTCGTTACTGGTTCCCCGAATTTTTCAAAGATTCGAAGTAACGAGTTATTTTTTTTGCCACGCAATTTGTTTCAAATGAGCATTTCTTTAATCCCTTTCATCCAGCCAGTTGTAGAATGTGACGGTGGGCGGCGTGTATTTGGCGTTGGCAGAAAGGACGCCCAGCTCGAGTGTCAGCTTTTTGATGAGCCCTTCTGCATCCTCATAGGACAGCTTCAGGCTGTCCACCCGGACGCGCAGGTCCTCCATCGACTGCAGGATGTCCCTCGACTGCATCAGCTTCTCCGGATCATCTACAGCCATGTAGTGGAACAGTTCCTTCTGCACCCCGTTCAGGATGGTGCGGATTGCCTCCATCTGCTTTTCGGTGGCCGCGATCTCTACGTCCCCCTTCGACCATTCGAAACGGAATCCCGTCGTCTTGCGCCCTTTCTTTAGCGGCACGGCCGCCACGTTGTATTCCGTGTGAGCGTTGATGTCGGCGATGGCGATGTCCAGCACCGAGCGCCGGAAGAGGGCGGTGTTGCTGCGGTAGCTGTTCTTGCCCTCCACGCTGAACAGCTTGTAAAGGGCCTCCATCGAATACTCCTTGTAGTGGTAGTTATGGTGCGCCTTCAGCATATCGTACAGCGTCCATGAGAAAATGGAGCGGAACTTCGTCGTAATCACCAGATCGGTCAGGATGAAGTTGCCCCGCAGGTTCTGAATGTGCGGCAGCAGCTCCGGCGTCCAGGTGATCGTGAACGTCCCGCGGTGATAGCTGATGCCGGAGAAGAAGTTCCAATACTCGACATGGTCGTCTTCGAGGTCGATGAGGCTGAACTGCAGCTTGCTCATCCTTTCGATGTCCGACTTCGCCTGGTTGGTCTTGTAGTCCTTGATGCCGAAGCAGTCCATGAATTCCTTCCGTTTGAATACGGCCTTGCGCTCCTTCCCTGTGCGGTAGATGGAGAAGCTGAGGAGCTGTGTCTGCTGCAGCGTCATGCCGTGGCTGAGCTTTGCAAGCGACAGCTCATTGGATTTCTTGATGGCCGTATCATAGTTGATCTCCACCTTCTTGTCGTTTTCAATTGCCATATTGTGATTCACCTCCACGCAAAATCACTCAAAAACAATATTGTGAGTAACTGCATTATAAATCATAATGCGTTTTTCATGGTAGGGTAACAAATCACATCAACAAAAAGTGGTGATTTCAGAGAATTTTTCTTGTCGGTAAGAGAAAAAGTAATCGTTTTTATCCAGTTCAAAGATTGGAGAAACGATTTTTTTGTTCAAATGCACAAAAAATGCAGCGTACACGGCACTTTTCTAATGTGATGAATATCCCCTCTTTTTTTGTGTCTATTATGATTCACTTCAAGTGAAATCACAATAGAAGGCCGCCAAAAAGGGGTGATTCATCATAGTAAGTGGGGTAATTCATCACACCAAGTAGGATGATTCATCACAATACAACGCTGGGAGCCCTTGATACTACTAGATTCCATACCTCCCTCTTAAATAAAGAAATAAAGAAGTTAAGAATCTATATCTTTTATAAATATAATTAATAATATAAGACCCCTTCTTCGTATCATTCTCGGAATGCTTATTTGTTTTCGTTCAATTCATCAATTATAATGTTGGCACGTTCTAAATCCATTTCGAGGCGTGTGATAACGTCAAGCAAATATGACATATCCATACGAGCCGTTCGTATAAATACTTCATCTATTTGGTTCATTCGCTCTTTAATGTCTTTTGTTGTTTTGCTATCCATATATTCAACCTCCCCTTAGAAAGTATTCATTTTACTCAGCAATTTGTTTCTAGTGTTTAGTGAAACAAGGATTTATAACGTATTCATAACTAAACCTAATAACGTCCCCAAACGACGGTTTGGGCACTTCTTGTTATAGCGTGAAACTTTTTTCAACAATAACCAGTAGATCATTATATTAGCCATTAATAAAAATGGAATTTCATTAAATAAGTTAAACAAAGGGGATACAATGGAGACTTTATTGGGAATTTTAATTGGATTAGGAATAATAACAGGATGCCTTTTAATTTGTATGTGGTCATTACCTATAGCGATTAGGTATTTTAAAAATAAAATCTAGAGTAGCGTCAGAAAACCGTCTTTCCAACGTTAAGCACTTACTGCACCCAAGCCCCGCTTTGGGAACCAATGTGTAAGAAAAAGTGAGTTGAGATTTCATTAAAGTAGGTGATTATATGAAATATACTTGTCCTTGTTGTGGCTATAAAACATTACCTGAAGAGCCACCAGATACTTATGATATATGTGGGATTTGTTATTGGGAGGATGACGGACTTCAATTTTACAAGCCAGATTACGAAGGTGGAGCAAATGAAGTTTCGTTAAAGCAAGCACAAAAGAATTTCATTAAATTCGGAGCATCAGAAGAACGCTTTATTGAAAATGTTAGAAAGCCAAATGAAGAGGATATGAAAGACCCTTATTGGAAACCGTTTATTTAGAAAACGGCATTAATTAACGAGCATTAAACGTGCCAAATGGACCTTAGGGAATCAAACGCCTTATTCAATTGAATAGGGCGTTTAAATTTAGCTGCTTAAAATCAAAATGGTCCCCAAACGACGCTTTGG